>JANMAY010000524.1:0-2936 GCA_031360095.1 Gemmatimonadaceae bacterium | reverse complement strand
GGACGAAGCTCGGCAGCGTGTGCTCGCGCTGGATCTCGAGAACACCTACGGCATCGTCCTCGCCGGCGAGCAGTGGCATCCAGGGGTCGTTGGCATCGTGGCGTCACGCGTTGTCGAGGAGTTCGGTCGTCCAACCGTCTTGATTGGTCTCGACGGAGACGAAGGCAAGGGCTCCGGCCGCTCCATCTCCGCGTTCGATCTGCATGCCGGCATCGGGCACTGCCGCCATCTACTGAAGCGGTTTGGTGGCCACCGAAGCGCGGCCGGTGTCACCATCGCGCGCGGCCAGGTATCCGCATTCGCGCAATGCTTCAATGACATCGCTCGCGCTCAACTCACGCCGGACGACCTCGTGCCGGAATTGCGCGTCGACATGGAAGTCGCACTCGCCGACGTCACGCCACAGTTCGAAACTTTGCTGCGCCACCTCGAGCCGTGCGGCATGGGCAATCCGGCGCCGGTCATGCTGACTCGCGGCGTTCGACTCGCATCGCCGCCGAGAGTCGTGGGACAGGGAGGGCTCAAGCTGCGCATCCAGACGGCGAGCGGCGAGCCATTGGACGCTATCGGATGGTCGCTGGGTGCGCGCATCGGGGAGATCGACATCAACCAACCGATGGATATCGTGTACCGTCTCGAGCGCGACGAATATCAGGGCGTCTCGCGCCTCCAGGCTCGGCTCGCCGACTTTCGCTCGGCGTAGCGATGCGGATCGTTGCCGGTCAATGGCGTGGCCGCCGGCTCGTGGTGCCCAAAGGCGACATCGTGCGCCCCACCGCGGACCGCGTGCGCGAAGCATGGATGAGCATCGTGAGTCCGTGGTTGCCCGGCGCGCGCGTCGTGGACCTGTTCGCGGGCTCGGGGGCATTGGGCATCGAGGCCTTGTCGCGCGGAGCGGTGAGTGCGGACTTCGTCGAGACGGCGACGCCGAGCCTGCGTGCGATCGGCGAGAATCTCGACGCCGTCGCCGCTGGTAACGAGGCAACGGTGCATCGCGTGGATGCGCTGAAGTTCGTCGAGGGCTTGAGCGCGCATGCGTACGACGTCGCATTCGCCGACCCGCCCTACGACCTGCAATTGGCAACGCGCATCGCCGAGCAGTGGCTGATCGTGCCATTTGCGGACATCCTCGGCATCGAGCATCGCGTGTATGACAAAATGCCGGAGGGCGGAGACACGCGCCGGTATGGCGGAACGGCGATCACGTTCTATCGGACAGTGTGAATGGAGTCGCACCGTGAGGGTGCGGCCAGCGCGTTGCGCTTTCCAGCGCGCTAACCGAATTTCCTCGCGTGCCAAACTCCCGCATCGCCATCTACGCCGGCAGCTTCGACCCCATGACCCGCGGGCACGAGGATCTCGTGCAGCGCAGCCTCGAGTTCGTCGACACGCTCGTCGTTGCCGTCGCCAGGAACTCGGCAAAGCAGCCGCTCTTCACCGTAGACGAGCGCGTCGCTCTCATCCGCGGCGCATTGGGCGATGACCCCCGCGTCGACGTCCGCTCCTTCAGCGGGTTGCTGGTGGATTTCGCGCGCGAGGTGGGGGCATCGCTGTTGATTCGCGGACTGCGCGCGGTGAGCGATTTCGAGTACGAATATCAAATGGCGCTCATGAACCGGCACTTGTCGCCACAACTGGAAACGGTGTACATGGTGCCCTCGCTCGACACCACCTACATCAGCGCCAGCATGGTCCGCGAAGTCGCGCAGTATGGCGGTGACATTCACGATCTGGTGCATCCAACGATCGCAGAGGCACTTCGCGCCAAGCTCCGCGTGACATGAGCTGGGTGTCGCAACTTCACGCGCGCGCGGCCGAACGGCGGCGGCGGATCGTATTTCCCGAGGCCTCCGACGAGCGGATGCGTGCCGCCGTGCGCGACCTCCATGCGCAGGGCATTGTCGAGCCCCTGCTCGTCGGGTCGGCCGAGGACGCCCTCGATGGCATCGAGCTCGTCGAGATGACGCCAACGCTGTCGGACGAAGTCGCTCACGAAGTCATCGAGTGCCGGGCGCCGCGCGGGATAACGGACGCCGAGGCAGCCGAGTGTGGGGCGTCCCCGCTGTTCGTTGCCGACGCGCTGGTGCGATGGGGGCGCGCCGACGGCAGCGTCGCCGGCGCAGTATCGATGTCGACCGACGTGATTCGCGCCGCGCTCTGGCTCGTGGGTCCCGCGGATGGGGTCCGGACCGTATCCAGCGCGTTCTACATGGAGGTGACGGACTTTCGCGGCGAAGGGCCGGAAGTGCTGACATTCACCGACTGCGCCGTGATCCTTCGGCCGACGGGGATCCAGCTCGCCGATATCGCGCTAGCAGCCGCGGCAGATCGGCGCCGCATCGTTGGCGATGAGCCGCGCGTGGCATTTCTTTCCTACAGCACCAGCGGCAGCGCGCGGGGCGAAAGCGTTGAGCGCATTCGCGTTGCGGTGAGCGAAGTACGGCGGATCGCACCCGAGCTCGCCGTGGACGGAGAATTGCAAGGAGACGCTGCGCTCGTCAGCGAGGTTGCGGCGCGAAAGTCGCCCAACAGCCCCGTTGGCGGTCGGGCGAACGTGTTGGTCTTCCCGAATCTCGATGCCGGGAATATTGCCTACAAGTTGGTACAGCGGCTGGCCTCGGCGCGGGCGTTCGGGCCCATCCTCCAGGGGATGCGGCGCCCTTGCAACGATCTCTCGCGCGGAGCGACGGCCGACGACATCTTCAATGTGGCTGCGATCACCGCACTGCAAGCGGACGATTCAGCGGCTACACTACTGAATCGGATCCGCCAGGAGAAAGGCACATGAGCTTCTCGATCAAGAAGCAGGGTGAAATCGTCGTGGTCGATGTCGAAGGACAACTGATTGTCGGAAACCGCCAGGAGCTCAAGCAGAAGGTGCTCGACGAGCTCGAGCGCGGTGAAAAGAAGTTTCTCATCGACTTCGCGCAGACCGG
>JANMAY010000469.1:0-3098 GCA_031360095.1 Gemmatimonadaceae bacterium | reverse complement strand
CGACGACAGCCACCGTCGTCATCGCCCCACACATGCAGCAGATTCAGCCAATGTCCGATCTCGTGCGTCGCCGAACGGCCGAGATGATACGGACGCGTGGCGGTTCCTTCGGTGCCGAGACACTTGTACCACAGCACCACTCCGTCCGTGTTCGCCGACCCGCCAGGGAACTGCGCGTAACCAAGCAGCTCACCGATGTCCGGATCCATGATCTTCGGCGCTACCCACAGGTTGAGATACCTGTCGCTTGGCCACGCGTCATGCCCGCCACTCGCGGCGAACTTGATGTCGTCGGTATCATCATGGAATTCTCTCGCGCTCGTTTGGGTCCGCGTAATGCCATGCGTCGGACCACCGTTCGGATCCCGTACGGCGAGGGTGAACTCGATCTTGGCGTCGGCAGCAACGGGCTGGAACACGGCAGGAACGGCAGCAGCGTCGGAGTTCGTGCGCCGGAAATCGCGATTGAGTACGGCGATCTGACTGTTGATCTGCGCTGCGGACACGTTCTGGTGCGTCGTGTGATGAACCACGTGCACCACGACGGGAATCCGAATGATGTCCTCCATGGGAGGCGCCATGCCGAGCGCGCGAGCGAACCCCTTGGCAAAGCCCTCGACCGCAATGCGCCTCGCCCGATACTCGGGGCTCGTCGTCGCGAGGCGATTGTGAACAGGCATCGTGCCGCACTGCCGCCGCGGCATTGCATCGTCGGCCATTGTCGCGCTCCGAAAGTAGTGCCCCATTCTGCGCGCAGTTGGCTGACGAGGCAAACGTGAGTCTGAGAGAATTCTCATAAATCATCCCGTGCGCGACTGATGCGCGATTGCTGACGCGGGTCGTCGGCCGTATCATCGTCCCGCAACTCGTTCGAGCATTCCATGCCCTCTAAAACGCAACTGCTGACACTTGCCTTCGCCGTCGTGCCGTTCATCGCACTCGGCGCACAGCGTCCGATTCCGCCTGAGCACCGGTGGCTGTCGGGTGGCGTCGGCTACACGCGCACCGCGCTCGACCTCGGCGACACGAGCGCGGTGCGCAATGGATTCAGCATCCGCCTCGGCGCGCGCGCATGCGCCTCGTGTCTTTGGAACAGCGCGCGAATCAGCGTGACGCCGTCCATCGCCTTTGGTGCGACCGACGTGCGCGGACTCGACGTGGGTCGCCATGCGTTCGCATTCTCGCGTCTCGACCTGGGCGTGCAGCTCGCGGCGCGAGTCACGAAGTACCTGCGCCCCTACGTCAGCACCTGGCGCAAGAACTCTCGTAGCGCCGAGCGTGTGGATCCCGACGGCGTGCTGCGCAACTACAGCGGATCCAACGGTGCGGCGACGACCGCAGGCATCGAGTTTCCGTGGACGGCGGAAGGTCGCGGCCCGGATGTGAGCATGACGTGGCTCTCGGGGCGTTTCACAAGGGCCGAGTCGCGCGGGTTCGGTAGTCCGGCAGCCGTAGAATACCGCGGGTGGGCGCTCACGATTGGGTGGAGTGGACCATTCAGCGGTAGCGGACTGCCGTGGCGGTAGCGCAGCCTGCGGACGGAGCCGCCGCTGCGCGCCGGTATGCAGCATACCGGCGTGATGTCGCGCGCGCCCGTCGGGCGTTGCGCGTGCGAACGATGCTCTCGCCGGTGCGGGCGGCGTGGTTGCGCGTTCGCATCGCCATCGGGCGTTCCGCTCCTACACCGGACGTCGCGTTTGCACCGTTGCCTCCGAGCTTCGATCCTCGCGATTCTGCCGGCGAGCGACTGGCGACACCGGTGCGCCTCCAGCCGCACGACGACGATCGATGCGTCGCCTACGCCGTTGCCGCAGCGATGGAAGGGTGGTGGTGCCGCTCGCTCAACTCCTCGGCGGGAGTGCCCCATCTCTCCATCGATGAGTTGGATCCGGGAACGGCAAGTCTGACCGATGCGGCAACACACGCCGAGCATGGTGTGCTGGACGAGATCTGCCGGCCGCCGGGACAGTCGTCATGCGCGGATCCGGCCACCCATCGCTGGGCGATCCGATGGCATCAGCTTCGGGACAAAGAGGAGCGAATGCCCGGCCTCATGTGTCGCGCGCTGCTGGAAGAAGGACCGCTCGCGATCAGCGTGCGCATGTTCGCGGATTTTGACGCCTTTCAGGACCCGGATGGCACGCACGTGTATTCCCCGACGGGCGCTGCACTCGACGATGCGCACGCGCTCTGTGTCGTGGGCTTCGACTCCGCGAATGGCGGTGCGTGGATCGTCAAGAACAGCCGAGCCGCCGCATGGGGGCACAAGGGTTACGGAAAGATCAACTGGAACGACGCGCGTCTTCGTCCGGAGCTTGTCGTCGTCGTGGTGGAGCACGTCACTCACCCTGTGCCGTAGTCGGAGGATCACGCTCGATGCATCGCCGATACTATGTGCTCGCCTGCGTTTTGCCGTGCGTTGCCGCGGTGTCACCGCTTCGCGCACAATCGTGGTTCGATCGCGATCGTTCGTTCGGTGTGCAGGTCGAGAATGATTCATTTGGGAAGAATGGATCGGACAGTGCCTACACCCAGGGGCTGCGCCTCGCATGGGATTTCGATGTCTGGCCCAACTGGATCGACGCGGCGTTTCCGATTGCGTCGCTGACGTTCAGGAAGAACGCGGTCAATGCATGCGACCCGCGAACCGCGCGAAGCCTGCGTCCGTGTGGGGTGTCGCGCCTCGCGTTCGGGCAGACGATGTACACGCCACCAATCATCACCATCGCCGCTCTCCAACCCACCGCTCGGCCGTACGCCGGATACCTCTTCGGCACACTGGGCGGTACGATGCTCTTGGAGCGCGCGGCGGTGACGAGCGAGCTCACGATTGGGCTGCTCGGCCAGGGTGCGTTGGCGCGCGAGACGCAGAGTCTCGCGCATTGGACGTGGGCCGAGGGATCGGCGCAGCCGCTCGGATGGCACAATCAGCTGCGCAACTCGTGGCAGCTCACGCTGCGCAACTCGTATTCGGTTGCCGCTGTCGAGTACTGCCACAACAAGTGCACCGGCGAAGCACGCGAGGGGCGTATCTTCGACATCATTCCCACAGGCGAGATCGTGGCTGGCACACTGATGCGTCGTGCCTCCGTCGGCGG
>JANMAY010000441.1:0-35925 GCA_031360095.1 Gemmatimonadaceae bacterium | reverse complement strand
GACTTCCTGCTCCACGCGCAGGCTCACCTGAAGGCCCAATTCCTCGCGCAGCTCGGCGATCGCCGACTCGCGCTTCTGCGCCATGAGGACGAAGATCGAGAGAAAGATCGCCTCGAGCGAAACGATCGTCGTCATCAGTCCGAACGGGTATGGATCGATGGGGCGAATGCCGAGGCGGCCCGTGTTCCAGAGCAGCCACCCCGCGAAGGCGAACGCGTGGACGACGAGAAACCAGGTCGAGCCCGCGACCTCGTTCAATCCGTCGACGAAGCGTTCGAGTGCCGTTCGATGCGCCGCGTGCTGCGCTTTAATTGCGCCAAATGCGAGATTGGCGACGTAGCGTCGCGACCGCCGGTCCGAGTTGGCATCTTCGCTCGGAGCCGTGCCGATTTCTTCCGTGCTGTTTTCAGTCATGGGTATCCCAGGCAAGGCCAGAAGCGTGCCCCTCGCTCCTCTGTGCTACTCGAGGATACACGAGCGCCCGCACCGACGAGCTGGTGCGGGCGTTCGTGTAGGGGGAAGACTACCCGTCTGACAGTTCGACTTCAGACGGGCTTTTTTATGGTCGCTGTACGTCGACAGTGTGTCCGATGATGCCGCCCAGAATGCCACCAGCTGCGGCGCCGATCAAACCGCCTTTGACCCTGTCTCGGCTCGTCGTCGCGCCGATGATTGCACCGGCCGCCGCGCCAATCGCGGCGTCACGCTTGGTGTGGCGAATCGGCTCGCGCGGAGCGCTGGGGTAATAGGTACCGGAAGAGCTCGAGCGACTGCGCGACGCCGTGCGTCGTGCTGGAGCGCGGTACACTGGAGCGGGCGCACGATACACCGGAGCTCTATTCACGCCCGCGTTGTACGCCAGCGGCAATCCGTTGGCGCCGAGCTGCTGCTCGCCTGGCGAAACGAACTGCTGAGCTTGATAAGGCTGCACCTGAGCCGCGAGCGCGAGATCGTTCTTCAACGCGTCGTCCGGACGTGCGTCGGCGCCACGGCTGCAGGCACCCACGACGGCGAGACCGGCGAGCGAAAGAGTCATGATTGATGTACGCATCAGAGCCTCCTTGGTGAGCCTTCTTCGACACCCCCACTAAAGCAGGGTGCGGACCACCGGTTAAACCACCCTATCGGCCGTTAAGCAAAGAAACCGTCCGTGTCGTGAGATGACGGCGTCCTCTTTTTTCTACAGCGAACGCGTCCATTTAATTGTAGGTACACGACCCTCAACTGACGCGCTCCCTTGGAGTTGGCATTGCGCCATGTGTCGACAATCGACATTATGCGCTTTCATGACCTCAGGAGAGTCGATGCGGACAAGTTCGAAGCGATTCCAGGCTGTCGCCGCGCTCCTCGCGCTGACAGTTGCGGGCTTAACGGTTCAGGCACAGGAGACGGCCCCGAAAAAGGTCTCCCCAGAGGTCGGCACCATGGCGCCCGACTTCACGCTCATTGGCGCAACGCGCTACGGAGTGCTGCGCGATTCGGTGCGGTTGTCCGATTATCGAGGAAAAACCATCGTGCTCGCCTTCTTCTTCAAGGCGCGGACAAAGGGCTGAACGGTTCAAATGGAGGCGTACCGTGATCAGTACGCCAAGCTTTTCAACTCCGGACGCGACGTCGTCGTGCTCGGCGTAAGCGCCGATCCGGATACGACGCTGGCATCGTGGGCGCGCGACCAGCAGACCCCCCTGCTCTATGGGAGTGACTCGGATCAGAAGGTGGGCAAGCTGTACGGTGCTACCAGCGGTAAAGGCGACGACCGGTCACTGTTCGTCATCGATCCCAGCGGACGCATTGCGAAACGCATGCAGCCATTCAATCAGTTGTCGCAGGCGGCGTACGACGAGCTCGAGGCCGCGGTGAAGCAGACGCTTCCCGCGAGGTAAGGTTGCATTCTCTGACGCGACGAATCATCTGACGCGAACTTCCACTCGCGGTCGCACTCTTCTCACCGAGTTGTACGACGCAGCCGTCGCCGGGGCCGCTCCCGGCCCGGTGACGACCGCTGCGCTGCGCGAGTTCCAGGGGCGACCGGGGCAGCGGCTCTGGCTCTACTCCTTCGGGAAAGCCGCGCATCCCATGGCGGCCGCGGCGTGTGCGGCGCTCCAGCGGTCGCTCCATACGATCGCGGGCGGTTTGATCGTCGCTCCCGAGTTGTCGCCCTCACCGTACGCGACGGTCGGCGCCACGACCGGGGATCATCCCCTGCCCGGCCGGCACTCGTTCACCGCAGCCGACCGCATTGGCGAGCTCGCGGCCGGCATGCGGAGCGACGACGTCGCCATCGTTCTGCTCAGCGGTGGCGCGACGAGCCTCATCGCCGCGCCGCTGCGCGGGATGTCCGAATCGGATCTGGGACAACTCTTCGAGCTGCTCATGGCGTCCGGCCTCGACATCAAAGCGATGAACTCGGTGCGCAAGCGATTCTCGCGCTGGGGCGCGGGTCGTCTGTCACTCGCACTCGCACCGGCGCGCACCCACGCCTTCGTGATGAGCGACGTCCTCGGCGACGATCCCGCCGACGTCGGATCCGGGCCGTGCACACCCGACGCGACAACCGTGAAGCACGTGATCGACCTGCTCCAGCGCTCGAGCATCCTGCCCAAGCTGTCCCCGGCAATGCGCGAGTACCTCACGCGTGTGTCGCGTGGAGTGATTCCCGAAACACCGAAGCAGACGCATCCCGCCTTTGCGCACGTGTCGACGCGCGTGATCGGGAGCAACCGGCTCGCGCTCGATGCCGTGCGCGCGCACGCGTCCACGATGTCGATGGAGGTGGAGATGGTCGCTGCGCCATTGCAAGGGGAGGCCGCGCGCAGTGGCAGCGTCATCGCGCAGACGTTGATGGAGCGCGCGCAGCAGGGAAAGCGCGGTTGCATCGTGTGGGGCGGAGAGACGACGGTGCAGCTCACGCCACCCGCACCGGCATTCACGGGTCGCGGTGCCCATACCGTTGAAGCACCCGTCGCGACGTTGCCACCGACCGGTGGACGCTGCCAGGAGCTCGCGCTGTCCGCATCGCGAACGCTCAGCATGGCAGGCGATGCGGGCGCGAACATTACGATTCTCGCCGCAGGAACCGATGGTCGCGACGGACCCACCGATGCTGCCGGTGCATTCGCCGACGCGGCACTGTGGGCGTTGATCCGCGAATCTGGCCGCGATCCGGACCTTGCGCTGCAACGACACGAATCACACGCCGCGCTCGCCAGCGCCGGCGCGCTCATCCCGCGCCGCGACACTGGAACGAACGTCATGGACGTCGTGATCGGACTGATCGAGTAAGCGCCCTTCCCCCGCGCGCTAGCTTTCGGCGCATGACCAGTCAGCCGTTCACCGTTGGCATCATTCAGGATTCTGCGTCCGACGACGCGCGCGCCACGCTCGACGCGAGCATCGCCCGCGTTCGCGAAGCCGCAGCGCGCGGCGCGCAAATCATCTGCCTCAAGGAGCTCTTCAACGCGCCATACTTCTGCAAATCGCAGAAAAGCGAGCGCTTCGACATCGCCGAGTCGATCCCCGGGCCGACGACCGAGGTGATGCAGAAGCTCGCGGAGGAGCTCCAAGTCGTCCTCATCGTTCCGCTCTTCGAGAAGCAGGCGCGGGGGGTGTATCGCAACTCCGCTGCGATCATCGACGCCGACGGCACTCTCCTCGGTGTCTATCGGAAAATGCACATCCCCGACGACCCGATGTTCAACGAGAAGTACTACTTCGTGCCCGGCGACGCCGCGGCCGACGACCGCATCGACGCGACCGGCGCAACTGCCAAGCAGGCGAGTGGGTTCCGTGTGTGGCGAACGCGATACGCGAACATCGGCGTGCTGATCTGCTGGGACCAGTGGTACCCCGAGGCCGCACGGATCACGAGTCTACTCGGCGCCGACATCCTGTTCTATCCAACGGCGATCGGGTGGCACCCTGCAGAAAAATCCGAGTTCGGCGTTGCACAGGTGGACGCGTGGCGCACGATTCAACGGTCGCACGCCATCGCGAACGGGGTATTCGTCGCGTCGCCAAATCGCGTTGGCCACGAGGATGAGCCGGGCACGAAGGGCATCGAGTTCTTTGGACACTCGTTCATCGCAGACCCATTCGGCCGCCTACTCGCGGATGCTCCCCATGCGAAGGACGCCATTCTCGTTGCGGAGTGCGATCCGAAATTGATCGAGGAGACGAGGAGGAACTGGCCGTTCCTTCGCGATCGGCGAATCGATGCATACGCGCCGATACTCTCTCGCTACCTGGGAGCGTGATGGAAATCCCCCTAGCGCTTACCCGAGATCGGGGTGCGGCCACCCATCTCTAAAATGCCGCCTTACTCTTTCCCCGCCGAGTGGTATCCGCACGACGCGACCTGGCTCGCGTGGCCGCATCACGAGCCTGACTGGCCGACGAAGCTGGCCGCCGTGCAGTGGGTGTACGCCGAGATCGTTCGTGCGCTCGCCGGCTATGAGCGCGTCGAGATTCTCTGTCACAACGCGCGCGTGCGCACGCTGGCCGAAACACATCTCGCGGCGCACGGCGTCACACAGAACGTTCGCTTGCACCTGGCGCCGACCGATCGAGTCTGGCTGCGCGACTCTGCCCCCACGTTCGTGCACGACGGGAGTGGTGAAGTGCAGTTGATGAATTGGGCGTTCAACGCGTGGGCGAAGTATCCGAACTTCGCGAAGGACGCGAAGGTCGGCGCGATGGTCGAGAAGATCACTGGCCTGCCCCGCGTTGAACCGACGCGGCCCGATACAGGTGAGCGCCTCGTGTTGGAAGGGGGCGGCATCGAGACGGATGGCGCTGGCAGCCTGCTCGTCACGGAGGAGTGGCTGCTGTCGGATCAGCAGGTTCGGAACCAGGGCTTCGATCGGACCGCGTACGAACGCGCATTTCGCGAGTACCTCGGCATTCGCCACACCATCTGGCTGGGGGAAGGCTGCGTTGGCGACGACACGCACGGCCATGTCGACGACATCGCGCGGTTCGTGGCGCCGGGGACCGTCGTGCTCGCGTACGAAAGCGATCCCGCCGACGACGAGAATCACCGGCGCTCCGCCGACAATCTGCGGCGACTCGAGCGGGCCAACGTCGGCCGCAGCGCGCTGCGCATCGTCAAGCTTCCGTTCCCGCGCCCCGTGTACATGCAGGGCGAGCGGCTGCCCGCGAGCTACGCGAACTTCTACATGGCCAACGGTGTTGTGTTGGTGCCCACGTTCAACGATCCCAACGATCGGATCGCACTGAACATCATCGCGGAGCTCATGCCGGACAGAGCGGTCGTCGGCATTCATGCGGTCGATCTGGTGTGGGGGTTCGGCACGCTGCATTGCCTGACGCAACAGCAGCCACGCGGCGCACCCCTTGCACGATGAGGTCGCATGAAAATTACACTGCTCGGCGACGACTCCATTCGGCTGGATCCCATTCCGGGCGCGTTGACGATCGAGGCCGCGTCCGCCGAAATGAGCTACTCGCCGTTTCACATGCTGGCGAGCTCGCTCGCAACGTGCACCTTCTCCGTGCTCTACTCGTGGGCCACCCACGCGAAGCTCTCCGTCGATGACCTTTCACTCGACGTCCGCTGGCGCTTCGGGGAAGATCCGCATCGCGTCTCGGATATTTCCGTCATCATGAACTGGCCATCGCTCCCGGCCAATCGGCTGGCGGCCGCCGAGCGTGTCGCCGCCTTGTGTACGGTGCACGCAACCCTCATGCATCCGCCACAGATCGCGATCACATCGGCCACCCCGGCCGACGACGCGCAACAGAAGCCGGTATCTCAGTCGCCGGTGAACGCATGACCGTCTCCGTCGTGCGCTTCACCGTGGCCGGAGCGGAGCCGGCGACCCGTGGCCTCGACCGCGCCTACACGGTTGTGTTCGACGGCGATTGCAAAGTGTGCACTCGGCTTTCCCGTGTGCTGCGGAACTGGGATGGTGGGCGCGCGCTGGAAGTGGTGTCCTCACAGCAACCTGGCGTCATGGCGCGGTTCCCATGGATTCCTGCGCGTGCGTACGCCGATGCGCTCCAGCTCATCGCGGCCGACGGCACGACGTGGCAGGGCGCCGCCGCCGTCGAGCGGCTGCTCCACGTGCTGCCGCGCGGAAAGTGGATCGCGTGGGTGTTTCGGCTACCGTACGTCCGCACGCTCGCCGATCGCTTCTACCGGTGGTTCGCGCGCAATCGCTACCGCCTCGGCTGCGGTGCGCATTGCCAGTCGCGGCCGCTCGACGTGATGTGGGAGGAAGCCGAGAAGGGCTGAGCGCTACGCCGAACCGCCAGCGACCGTCTCCGCGTGCTCTTCGCGCTTGCGGCGCACCGTGATTTCCTTCAGCCAAGCCGTGAGCTCCGTCGCCTCCTGCTCCGTGAGCGGCTCCTGTTCGCGCTGCACCCCCGCCGGCGCCGTACCGCCGCTGCGCTTTTGCATGTTGAGCACGACTTGCTCCCACGTGTGATCCTGTAGACGGTCACCAATGGTGCGCATGGCGACGAGATCCAGCACAGTAGCCGCGCGCTCATACACCTCCACCTGGAATCGCAGCTCTGCCCCGCGCGGCTCGCAAAGAAACCGCACCGCGCCGGCGAGCGGGTGCCCGGCAATCGTCACCATCGTTGCGCGACGCGGCTCGAGCGCCGCCACGCGCACCTGAACGTGTCCGCGCAGCGGCAGTGCAAGCGTCACGGTGGCTCCCTCCGCCAACTCCGATGTCGTTCCCGGTTCTGCGCCGGCTTCCACGAACCGTGGCGTCACTTCGTTGAAGCTCTGCCGAAATTCCTCGAACAACGATTCGGCCGTGCAACGATGCCCTACGATGTCGGCCCAATAGCGTTTGCGGCGCACCTCGCCAATGCCTTCATCGGGCAGCTGCTCCGGTTGCTGATCGGCAAGGAGGCGAAGTCCGTCGCTGAGCTTCGTGGGAAGCACGCTCAGCACCTCGGTCAGCGCGTTGACGCCGCCGTCGGCGATCACGTTGCCTTCGCTGAGCATCGTGAGCTGGCTCTCGTTCAATCCGACGTCCCATCCCACGAGCGACAAAGCCTTTGCTCCCACCGACGCGAGAAGTCCAGGCACGGGGACACTCATCACGTCACGTCCGGTCAGCGCTTTCAACCGCTTGATGAGGTCGTTCTGCGAGGTCAGATCCGGACCTGCGAGATCGAGCTCCCGGCGATCGAGGTCGCTGCGTTCGACGATTTCGGCGATCGCACGCGCGACATCTTCCCACCAGATCGGCTGAAACGGCTGATCGCCATCGCCAATCACCGGGAGGACGGGACTCACGCCGCGCACCATGCGCAGCAACTGCGAGATCTGCTCGTCGCCGGGTCCGTACACGTTGCCCGGGCGGCAAATCGTCCACGCGCCGTCGAATTGCCGGACGATCGATTCCGCCTTCGCCTTGGAGCGGTGATAGTCCGACTCACCCACCGGCGCGCCGAGCGACGAGACGAACACCAGGCGCGGAACGCCGGCACGCTCGGCTTCGGCGACAATGTGTGCGGTTCCTTGTACGTTCACGGACTCGTAGGTGGCATCCCCCGTTTCGCCGACGATGCCCACCATGTGCAGCACGCAGGTACACCCCGTGGCGGCTCCGGTCACCGAGGCCGCGTCGGCCACATCACCCGTGAGGGCGATCACGCCGGACACCCACTGCCGCGCATCCGTGTCGGCGTGCCGCGAAAAGAGCACCACCGAGTGCCCGCGCGCGAGCAGCTCCGTCACCGTTCCAATCCCCACGACTCCTGTACCGCCCGTCACGAGCACTCTCATGAAATCCTCCACATGCCGATGCTCAGGGGCACGTACGGTGCCAACGAAATACCCTTCGCTGTGCGGCGCATGCTTTTTAACTACTATTCCTCCCGCGCCGCCGTCGCCGCACTCGTGGCGCGTCGTGAGCCTCCCACAGGCAAGACCCATGAAGCGGTTGTTCTTGGTCATTTTTCTCAGCGCGTGTACTCGCGAGTCGACTCCGTCCATCACTTTTGGCGCGCCGGGTCCGCTGAACGAAGCGTACGGCCAGATGAACCAGCGTGGCGTACAGCTCGCTGAAGCGGAAATCAACGCGTTACCGGAGCGCAAAGATCGTCCGATCCGCATCCAGTACGTCGACGACGAAGGATCGGGCACGAAAGCGAGCGCGATTGCGCAGAAGTTCGTCGACTCGCCTGGCGTGCTCGCGGTCATTGGGCACGTCAACTCGGCGCCCGCGGTCGCAGCCTCCACGGTCTACGACGGTCATCTCGCGGCAGTGGCGACCTCGGCCACCTCGCCCGAATTGTCGGGAATATCGAAGTGGACGTTTCGCGTGATCTCGAGCGACTCGGTCAATGGCGTCGCGCTTGCGAAATTTGCCGAGCGCCGTGGCCGCAAGCGGGCGGCGATCTTGTACGAGAACGATTCGTACGGGCGCGGGCTTGCCGAGTCCTTCCGCAAAGCGTTCAGCGGCCAGGTGATCAACATGGACCCGATCGACGACGTGAAGGAGCAACCCTTCGAGGCATTCGTGTCGTTCTTCAAGCAGCAGATGCCCGACGTCGTGTTCGTCGCCGCCACGGACATTTCCGGGCGGCCATTTCTTCAGGAAGTCCGCCGGCAGAAGCTCGAGAGCGATTTGCTTGGTGGAGACGGCTGGAGTCTGCTCGCCACCGATACCACGTTGGCCGAGGGCGTGTTCACTGGCGTGCCGTTCACGCCGGACGATCCGCGTGCCGAGGCGCAGGAGTTCGTTCGCACCTTTCAGAAAAGATTCAACATGCGGCCGGATCATACCGCCGCGCTCGCGTATGACGCCACGAAGCTGTTGTACAAGGCCGCGATAAATGGCCCAACGCGCCCAAAGATTCGCGACTATCTGGCGAGTCTCACCGCAGAGACGGCGTATCAGGGCGTCACTGGCCCGATCTACTTCCGGCCCGACGGAGACCCGGTCGGCAGGAGCGTCGTCATCACGCGCATCGAGCGTGGCGCGCTCCGCATCACCGAGGCTGGCAAGTGACCGGGCTCGCGCGGTCGGCCATCGACTTCAACTCGAAAACCGGGACGATTCGCAACCGGCTCGTGCTCGGCTTTGGTGCGTTGGTCGTGCTGTTGCTCATCGCCGGCGTCTTCGCGCGGAACACCATGACGGTGATGGCCGACTCGATCGGCAGCACACTGCGTGGTGTGCAGGCTGAAGCAGCGCAGAGCACCGATCTCTCCGCAGCAATCGGGCAGACGCTCCAGGCCGGCAGCAATTACGTCGAAGAGCGTGACACCACGGCACTCGCGGCGTTTCGTCGCTTCGGCGCCGTGGCGCACGACCTCACGCGCCGCATGAATGCGCGGCTCACCACGAGGGAGGCACAAAGGGGCCGAAAGGACGAAGAGGTCGCGCTGATCTCCTCGATCGACACCCGCTTCTCGAGCGTCGAGAATCACTACGCTCTGGCGCATCGGCTCGAGGACCTCGGGCGGGGCGCGGATGCGCATGCGGAAGCCGCCAAGGCGAGAGGAATCGTCAGCGAGTTGCTCAAGAACATCGGCACTCTCGGACAGATCAAGGCAAATAAGGTCGCCGCGGTTTCGCAGCATCTCACCAGCGACGCGAATCGCCGCTCCGCGGCGTTCGTCATCCTCATTATCGTGACGGCAGCGATTGGTCTGCTCGTCGTGTACTTCACCATACGATCGATCAGTACGCCGCTCGATTTGCTCGTTCGCCATGCACGGTCGCTGAGCCAGGGCGATCTCACCGTGCGCACCACCGAGACATTGCCGGGAGAATTCCAGATCCTGGCGAACGCGATGAATCAAACGGGCGATTCATTGTCCAAAGTGGTTTCCGTGGCGGCGCGGACCGCCGAAAACGTGTCGGCGTCCGCACATCAGCTCGCGCAGGTCTCCGAACAGATCTCTCTGTCGGCTGGCCAGATGGCGAGCTCGATGAGCGAGGTCTCGGAAGGCGCGGAGAATCAGGTCGCCGAGCTGCGGGTGGTCGAGGAGGCGCTGCAAGCCATTCGGGAGGCCGCCGACGGCGTGCGCAATCGCTCTGTGGAGGTCACGGCCCTCTCCGAAGAGATCGAGCAGTCCGCGGCGCAGAAGCGCATCGAGATCGAACGGGCACTGCGCATTCTCAAGGATGTGAAGATCAGCGTGGAGTCGGCGGCGTCGGAGGTGATCGCGCTCAATGCCACGGCGAGCGACATCAATACGTTCGTGCGTACAGTCAGCTCCATCGCGGAGCAGACCAACCTGCTCGCGCTCAACGCGGCGATCGAAGCGGCGCGCGCTGGCGCGGCCGGTCGCGGGTTCGCCGTGGTGGCGGACGAAGTGCGAAAACTCGCCGAGGAATCGCAGGCGGCAGCGGACGACATCGTGCAGATGACGGGCGTGGTGACCTCGCGTGTCACCACGAGCTCGCGCGCGATGGAGTCGAGCGCAAAGCGCGTGGCGGAGATCGAAACCGTCTCCCGCGACATTGACGAGGCGCTCACCACGATCGCCAGCGCCGCGGAGCGGGCACGCGTATCGGCCGGTGGCGTCACGAGCGCCGCCGAAGCCAACCTCGAGGCGGCGAACAGCGCCGCGACCGGCCTGGCGTCCATCGCGCGCTCGGCGGAGAGCCACGCCGCGGCGGCGGAAGAGGTCACTGCCAGCGCACAGGAGCAGAGCGCTGCGAGCGAGCAAATGACCAGCGCGTCAGCTCACCTGCTCGAGGATGCGACCCAGCTCAAACAGCTCGTGGGTGGATTGAAGACCTGACGCTCATCACTGCCGGCACACCCCCGCCGGATCCGGCGTCGGCTTGTCGACCGCCGGTCGGTGATCCAGATCGGCGACATGGTGCACGAGGCCGAACGCGAACTGCGTCACTCGCGTGAGATGTGGATAGTCGATGTACTGCGGCTCGTCCGTCACCTGGTGATAGTCGCCATGGAGACCCGTGGTGAGGAACACTACCGGGATGCCGTACCGCGCGTAGTTGTAGTGATCGCTCCGGCAATAGATGTTGTCGGGATGTCCGTTCGCATCGTACGCGTAGTCGAACATGAACGGCGTCTTCTCGGCGCGATTCAATGTTTCGACGAGGTCGCCGAGCTCGGTGGAAAGGCGTCGTGAGCCAACGATCTGCAGGTAGCGGGCGCTTCCCGCAGGAAGATCCGTTTTCGCGCCGCGCCCGATCATATCGATGTTGATCTGCGCCACGATCGAATCGCGCGGCACCGTGGGATTGTCGGCGAAGTAGCGCGAGCCGAGCAGCCCCTTTTCTTCGCCAGTGTGCCAGACGAAGAGAATCGACCGTTTGGGCTTTGCGGTTCCCTTCGCGAAGGCCTCCGCGATCTCCAGAACCGCGACGGTGCCCGAACCGTCGTCGTCCGCGCCGTTGTTGATCGAGTCGCGGCGCGCTCGGCGCGCGCGATGCAGGCTGTCGACGTCGACGCGAATCGCCGCGATGCGAGCGGAGCGCGCCGATCGCTCATCCGCAGTGAGTGCCCGTCCGGTGGGATTGTCCAGCTCGAAGTAGCGCTGCGCGTTGTAGCGGTGAAGCGAATCGTGATCGACGGGACCCGCGGCGCGCAGACCGATGTGGTCGCTGTGTGCGCCAATGGCGACATACTGCCCGCGCAGCACGGGATCCGCACCGCGCAGCACTGCCACGACGTTCCGCGTTGGCGCAGCGCTCTCGTCGTACTCGAGATTGCCGTGTATCGGTTCCGTGCCGACGCTACCCGGCCGCAGACCGGCGAGCGGAGCGCCGAGCATGGTCTCCGCCATCAGGCGAGTCACGGTGAGCACGATCGGCGCGCTGGGCGCACCCGCGACTGGCGTGAGCGTCAATGACGGAGTGCGGCCGAGCGCCATCTGCTGCGGCGTGAGCATGCCTCCTCCGATGATGGCGACCCCCGCCGCATCGGCAAAGAGACTGGTTGGCGTGATGCGGCCAATCCCGTCCGGCGCGTCGATCACCACTACCTTTCCCGCCGCTTGCGAGGCGGTGATGGTTTGCATCGAATCGCCGTACACGCCTCCATACACCGCGACCACGCCGTCCAGCGCGCGGGGGTGCGCGCCACGAAAGGGCAGCGCGACAAAATCGGCATAGGCGTTGAAGAGCCGGTTTCGCGCCGAGAGTGTGGTCGACGTCCGAAGCCGGCGCGCCACGAAGGGCACGTCCTGGAAATAGGTGCCGTTGCCGCCCGCCGGCGTCAGCCCGAGCTTCTTCAACTCGGCCGCGATGATCGACGTCGCCTTCATGTGGCCTGCCGATCCGGCCTCGCGGCCCTGGAGCGAGTCGTCGGCATAGACATATAGGCGGGACATCAGGTCCCGTTCCGAGATAGCGGCGCTCGTGCGCTCGGCCCGGTGCTTGAGCGGGAGTGTCTTAGCCGGTGGCTTCTGTGCCGTCAGCGATGCCGCACACAGAGTGGCGAGGGCGGAGAGGGCGATGGTGCGCATTCGCGTCATGATTGGAGAGGCTGATAACATTTCAGTGAGGCTGTCGTGGCCAGTGCACTGAAATATCTTCACGCGTCGGCCGCATCGCTGCCCCTCTCATCAAAATCACCGCATGCGCATCGAGACGCTCGCTGTTCGCGCCGGTCACGCCATCGACGCTTCTACCGGCGCCCTCACACCGCCGATCCACCTGTCCACCACGTTCGAGCGCGAGGCCGATGGCTCCTACCGCGCCGGTCACGTGTACGGCCGGTTCAGCAATCCCACTCGCACTCTCCTCGAGAAATCCCTCGCCGAGCTCGAGGGAGGTGCGACGGCGATTGCGTACGCGTCGGGTGCGGGAGCGACGATGGCGGTATTTCAGGCGCTCGCGCCGGGCGATCATGTGGTTGCGCCGAACGATGCGTACTACGGCACGTTGCGGCAGCTGCGGGAGATCTTCGAGCGCTGGGGTCTCGTGATGGATGTCGTCGACATGACCGATCTCGACGCGGTGCGGCACGTACTTCGGCCAACCACAAAGGTGCTCTGGGCGGAGACGCCCTCCAATCCGCTCGTTCGCGTCGTGGACATCGTGCGGCTCGCGGAGCTGGCGCATTCCGTGGGCGCGCACTGCGTCGTCGACAACACGTGGGCGACGCCGGTGCTTCAGCGCCCACTCGCCCTCGGCGCCGATCTCGTCATGCATTCGACCACGAAGTATCTCGGCGGTCACAGCGATCTCATTGGTGGCGCACTCGTCGCGGCGCGCGAGGACGACTTTGTCGCGCGGCTGCGGCTCACCCAGCAAGTTGGCGGCGTCATTCCCTCTCCCTTCGATTGCTGGCTGCTGCTGCGCGGCATTCGCACGTTGCCCTGGCGGATGTACGCGCACTCCGCGAACGCGATGGCCGTCGCGCGTTTTCTCGAGGCGCATCGCGGCATCGACGCCGTCCACTATCCTGGACTGCCGTCGCACGCCGGGCACGCGATCGCGGCGCGGCAGATGAGTGGGTTCGGTGGAATGCTGAGCGTGCAGGTCAAGGGCGGCGCGCAGGAGACGCTCGATTTCGCGCAGCGCCTGGAGCTCTTCACGCGCGCGACAAGCCTCGGGGGAACCGAATCGTTGATCGAGCACCGCGCATCGGTCGAGGGCGCGGCGACGCTCGCGCCGCCGAACCTGCTCCGCGTGTCAGTCGGCCTCGAGCACCCCGATGATCTGATCGAGGATCTGGCGCGCGCGCTCCGCTGAGGCGAGTCGCCATCGGCGCGTTTACTTTCCAGCATGTCTGCCGCCGCGCTCCCCGCCGTGCTTCTGCTGTCCGGCGGCCTCGACTCGACCACCATGCTGGCGTATGCCATCGGGCAGGGCTACGACGTGCACGCCATGACCTTTCGGTACGGTCAACGGCATTCCGCCGAGATCGACGTCGCCCGGCGGGTGGCCGCGACGTATGAGGTGAAGGATCACGTCGTCGTCGACATCGACCTGCGTACCTTTGGCGGCTCGGCGCTCACGGCGAACATCGAGGTGCCAAAGGATCGGTCCGACGATGCCATCGGACACGGCATTCCGATCACGTACGTCCCGGCGCGCAATACGATCTTTCTTTCATTCTGCCTCGCATGGGCCGAGGTGTTGAACGCGAGCGACATCTTCATCGGCGTCAACGCGCTTGACTATTCGGGCTATCCGGACTGCCGCCCGGAATACGTGCGGGCCTTTCAGGAAATGGCGAACCTCGCCACGCGTGGCGCGGTGGAGGGTTCGACGCCAATTCGGATTCAGACTCCGCTGCTGAATCTCACCAAGCGCGAGATCGTGCAGCTTGGATTGTCGCTCGGCGTGGATTACTCGGCCACGCTGAGCTGCTACGACCCGAGAGGCGCCGGCGAGGCGTGCGGGCATTGCGACGCGTGCCGGTTGCGACTCAAGGGCTTCGAGGAGGCCGGCGTACGCGACCCCGCAGCGTATCGGTCGCAATGAGTCGCGCATGACGTACGTCGTCAAGGAAATCTTCTACACGCTCCAGGGCGAAGGGCAAAACGCCGGGCGGCCGGCGGTGTTCTGTCGCTTCAGCGGATGTAATCTCTGGACGGGCCGCGAGGCGGATCGGCACCGCGCTGTGTGTCAGTTTTGCGATACGGACTTCGTGGGCGTTGGCCCGGATGGTGGCAAATTCGCGAACGCTGACACGTTGGCGGACGCCGTGCGTGCATGTTGGCCCGGTGTCATCCCGAGCGCAGTCGCCTGCCCCGAGCGGAGTCGAGGGGAGGGATCCCCACGTGCCCCAACGCGCATGCGCCCTCTCGTCGTCTGCACGGGCGGGGAGCCGCTGCTACAGCTCGATGCTCCGGCCATCGATGCGCTCCACGCGCGCGGTTTCGAAATCGCCGTCGAGACGAATGGCACGATTCAGCCACCCCCGGGCATCGACCATCTGTGCGTCAGCCCAAAAGCAAATGCGCCGTTGGCGGTGACACGGGGCGACGAGCTCAAGTTGGTGTTTCCGCAGTCGCAGTTCGAAGCGCAGCCCGAACGCTTCGCTGCACTCGACTTTGGAGCGTTCTTCCTTCAGCCGCTGGATGGACCCTCAGCGGAAGCGACTCGCGCGAACACTGAAGCGGCACTCGCGTATTGTCTCGCACAACCGCAGTGGCGGCTGAGCCTTCAGACGCACAAGCTCCTGGGCATACGCTAGACTGAGCTCAACATCTGATGTCGTAAGTAGTTACGACAATGTGAGCCACGGCACAGCCCGCTCGTCTGGATCGAAGTAAGCTTGACCTCGCCATGAATGTCCACTGGCAGTCGGACGCGACGCAACGTTCTTTTCGCCCCGATTGAAATCGCGCGGCACGACCCTTCCTTGTGCCACGTCCTTCAAGCGTACTCATGAAGCCTACTTTCCACGGATCCCCGCGTCGTCACGCCGGTCGCGCACTCGTTGTGTGTGCGGTCCTGTGCGGCTGTGCACTACCCGCCACCGCGCAGGACACAGCGGAGCGCGCGCCGATCGACGCCGCGAAGCCGTTCACGGCGTGGAGCGAGTCCGTGCACTCCATGCGTGACTCGCTCGTGGCGCTAGCCCGTGCTCAGGTCGGCGCGCGCTATCTCACCGGTGGGCAGTCGCCCGACCGTGGCTTCGACTGCAGCGGGCTCGTTCGCTATGTGATGTCCGCACTCAACGTCCAGGTTCCACGCACCGCGCGACAGCAGTCCACCGTCGGACTCGCCGTCGCTCGCGACACGAGCCGGCTGCGTCCCGGCGATCTCCTCACGTTCTCTCGCGGCAAGCGGGATGTGAGTCACGTCGGCATCTATGTCGGCGGCGGGCGGTACATCCACGCGAGCAGCGTGGCGGGCCAGGTCATCGAAAGCGACATCGATCGCGCGCCTGCCCCGCGTCTGCGCATGTGGCGCGGCGCCCGGCGCGTCATTGCTCAGGCCGACTCCGCGCGCGGCTGATCACCACCCTGCCCGCGCTGGACGGCTTTTAGGGTGCCGCCGTTCGTGGAAGCAGCGCACCGCCAGGACCAACCCTCGCTCCGGTCAGCGGAAAATCCAGACGCCCCAGCGAATCCACCAGCGTTGCTGATCGCGCAAGCGAATCGGCCTGAAGCACTCCCGGCGCGAGTTGCACCGTGGGCGCGAGCGACGCCGCGCTGACGCGCCCGGTCACATCGATCGTCGCGCACAACACCAATCCGCGATTCATCGGCTCCTTCAACCCGAACGGGCCATATGTGAGCAGGTTGCCCAACGAGTAGGCGACCAATGCGCCGCGATCACGCCACTCGATAGCGCGAACCACATGTGGTCCGTGCCCGATCACCAGCGCCGCGCCGCCGCGCACCGCTGCATCCGCGAACGCGATAGGATTGCCACGATCGATCTTCTTCAGGAACACTTCTGTGTGGTCGCGCGTCCGCTGCGCCGTCGCACCTTCAGCGCCCAGGTGCATTGTGACGATCACGAGCGGATACTGCCGCGATGCGCGCTCTACATGGCGGTGCACGGCGGCCGTGTCACGCGCGTCCGGCGAATCGCTCGACGTATAGAAGCCGAGGACCCCCACGGTATCACCAGCCGGAGTCGCGACCGGTGTCGCAATCGTGTCCGCGCCGGTGACATGGACACCCGCCCGCGCGAGCAGCGCAACGGTGCTGTCGCGTCCCTCGTCGCCCGCATCGCGCGCGTGGTTGTTCGCCACATTGCCGACCACGCTGCCCGTGGACGTGAGGCGGCGCAGCGCGTCGCCGCTCGCGGTCGGGGCGCGAAAGGCGAAGCAGTTCGTCGATCGCGGGCTGCATTTCGACGGCGCACGCCCTTCCCCGATCGCCGACTCGACGTTCACGAGCACCACGTCCGCACCGGATACGAGCGGCCGCAGTGGAATCAGGAGTGAATCCGGGTGGTCGCTCGTCGCGAACTCGTCCCGCATTCGCTTCGCGGCCGTCCGCGACCACACAGCATCGAGATTGGTGCCGAGCGTGACGTCACCGCCCGCACACACGCGCAGCGAGTCCGCAAGCGCGCGCGGCGCCAGCGTGTCGGTGCGTGCGCGAGGAAGCCTCCCGCGGGGAGACGTTGCTCCACGCCGCGATGTCCGCCGCACAACTTTCGGCGGAATACTGTCGCGCGCCGTGGGTTTCACGGCCGGCGTCTCCCTCACCGGCTCCTTCGGTGTCATCGGCGGAGGCAGCGGCGACGGTGTGTTCGGCGTTGCCGGCGCTGGAGCGGGCGCTGGTGCAGGGAGGGCGGGCGACGTCCCTGATGCGCACGCCGCACACATCTGCAGTGCGACGACGACGCTCACGAACCTGTATCCGCTCCCTTTCACCATGGGCCAAGCTGTACGCGCGAGCCTGGCGGCGTCAATCAGACTCTGACACAGCCTATCAAAAACAGCAGCTTCAGTAACCGCTGACAGTCACCACTTCCGCCGCACCCTGTGCATTCAGCCGATAGCACGCGGCTGCCGTTCGCGCCGGCGCAGCGCCCGCCATCTGGCCGCGAGTACCGTAGCGAAGCGCGGCAATAGCTGGCGGTTCCGGAATACGACCAAGCGCATCGCGCGCCCACGGGTCGGCCGGAGCAACGTTCTGCACGGGCGCGCACGGGCGCAGCACGCGCTCGTAGCCATAGCCGAAGTTCACCACCACTGATCCGTCGGAAAGCACCAGATACGGAGCGCCAGTGACAACGTACGTGTCACCGTACGGGGAGGAGTACACCTGCTGGGTGTAGTAGTAATACGCCGGCGCCGGCTGTACGGGCTGTGGCGCGGGCGCCGGCGTTCCAGCATACCCGATTCGTGGCCGCGCGGCGGGCGCAGGTGCAGAGGGCGGGGGCGCCGCGGCATTGCGCTCCTGCGCCGAGGCGACCGTCGCGACGCTGAGAAGGGCGAACGTGAGGCTGGTGAGGCGGTACATGTCGGCTCCCGGTTCGACGTTCGCTGGACTGCGGGGGCGGGCTATCCGCCCGGGGGACGTTCGAGATACCCGTCCCCCGGTGAAGTGTTGCCATTACTGCTTGGTCAGGTTGCCTCGAATTTCGCCACCTGGATAGATCGCCGTATGAATGTTCACATACGCGTTGCCATTGTTCAACAGCACCTTGAGCGAATCGCCCGTGATCGTGGACGTGCCCCGCACGATGGGCAAAGCAAGATTGATCGAGCCGGTGACCACAGTGCCCGTTTGCGTGCCGGTCTGTGTGAGATCCGAGACGATCCCACCGGACGCGTCAGCGCTCCCAACATGAATGTGCGATCCCGTGATGTTCCCGCTCAGGCCTGTCGCGGTCACCGTGTAGTTGAGCGTCGAGCCAACCATGATGAACGTCGCTGTCCCAGTTGCGGTGCTGACGTTCGGGTTGGGCCGCTCTTTCGCTCCCGCAAGAGTTGTCGCGTACGTGGTGCTTTGAACGGTGACCGAATTGTCACTGCCGCATGCGGCAATCGCGACGACCGACACGACGACGCCCAGCAGAATCTTGCTCCTCATAATTGGCTCTCCAAGATGAAACGAGTGGGGTGGGACGAGACGCGACATTTTGGGACGAATCGACGACATCCGGACTGACCCCCGATTGTCGTCCTGCGGTTACATGCATTTGCATGTAATTCCCACTGACCCGCAAGCAAAGACACGTGAGGAGCGGCGCTCCCCACGTGTCCTGTTGCTACCGCCAGAGCGCGACTACGGAACTCTGATGTTGTCGCTTCCCACGGTGATCACGAAATCATCGCGACGGTTCTTCGCATACGCATCTTCCGTCGTCCCCTGATCCACCGGACGCTCCTCGCCGTAGCTCACGACGTCGAACCGCCCGTTGTCGATGCCCTGCGACACCAGATACCGCCGTGCCGCGTTCGCACGCCGAAGTCCGAGCGCCATGTTGTACTCGTTCGAGCCGCGTGAGTCCGTGTTGCCCTCGATACGGATCCGCATGCCGGAATTGGCGCTCAGCAACGGGATCTTGCTGTCGAGTGCCTGCCGGGCGTCCGACCGAATTTCCGACTTGTCGAAGTCGAAGTAGATCGGCGCGTTGAGCAGGGCACGCGCGCGACTCGCCGCATCGGCCGAGTCCTGGTTAAAGCGCGGCGCGGGGGCCGGTGCAGGCGCAGGTGCCGCCCTCGGCGGAGGAGCAGGTTCTGGCATTGGCGCAGGCATCGGCTCGGCGCGGAACACCGGCGGTGGCTCGTACGGACGCGTATTGCCGAGCAACAGGCTCAGGCCGAGGCGCGCCTGATAGTTCGTCAGGTAGGCCGCCTGGTCATTCCGCGCCGGCGCGACTGGCGGAAACTTGAACGTTGCGCTGTTCGGATTCGGCGCGATCATGCCGGAGATGTCGAAGCGCACCGCGAACACGTTGCCCAGCATTTTCCGAATGCCGATTTCAGGCGAGAGCAGAAAATCGGAGTGCGCGTCGAGACGCGTGCCACCCGCACCACCGCTCAGAATGATCGCGTTTCCCGGCGAGCTGCCGAAAGGAATGTTGTAGTTCAACCGGCCCACGTAATAGTTGATCTGGGCCTTGCTCGTACGCGACGGCTCGGGATCAGCCTGGGTCATCGACGCCTCGGCTTCCACCTCCCAGTGGCGTCCGAGAAAGATTCCCGCGCGGCCACCGAAGCCGTAGCCGAGGCGCTTCGTGCGCATCGCTTCGTCCATGTGGTCCAGTTGGCCGAATCCTCCCAGCTCTACGGTTCCTGCCTGTTGCGCACGACCAACTCCAGTCGGGGCGATGAGTGTGAGCCCCATGAGTGCGGGCGAAATGAAACGTCGAATGGTCACAAGAGTTCTTCTCCGCTTGCCAGTTTCAGTGGTACGCCGCGCGGCCCTGGTGGGAGGCACACGCAGCGTGGACGCAGGAAATGCGTCGGGGCAAGGGTGACGTCCGCACCATTGGTGCCAACCTGAACGGTCGGCACGCGAGCTCAACCGCCTGGACGCGCGCTTCCTCCATCGACGACATAGCGCCACCCGCCATCGCGCTGGCGCTTCCAGACAGTGAGATATTTCGTGTAGCGCACGAGCGCCGCGCCGTCTTCGCGCTTGCCGTTGAACACGGCATATCCGACGGTGAATCCCAGATCACCGCTCGTGGACATCTCGCCGTGGACCGGATGCCACACGAGCGAGCTGCCGTCGATCGAGGGGCCAAACAGATCCGCGATGGCGCCGGGACCCGTGACGAGCTCGCCGGCGCCTGAAAATACCTGCGCTCCGTCGGCGGCATATCGTCCAAAGGCCTCTCCCGTACCGTACTTGGAAGCGTCGTTCGAGAACTCGGTGTCTGCCACGCGAATCGCGTCGAGCGCGCCGCGGACACGCGCCATGGGCACGTTGGGTATGACCGCGGAGATCGCGTCGGACGGAATCGCGAGGGGCGAAGGGACGCTCCCGTAGGTTTCGGCATACGCAGCAATGCGCCACCCAGCATCTTCTTTCCGCCAGAAAGCGATGTAACGATCTACTCGAAGCCCCGGCACGCCCGATTGCCCCGCACCAAGAATGGTGTAGCCGTACGTGTATCCACTCTTGCGGTCGAGGCTCACATCCGCGCGGACGGGCTGCCATCGCACAATCGTGCTCGTTGGAACCGCTTCCGCTGCGGCAATCACGCGGGCAGCAGCTTTGCCGCGAACAATCGGAAGCCCGCCCCTTAGATAAACGACGTCGCCGGCAAACGACCCGGTCAGCGACTCCGCGTAGTCTCGACGCGAAGTCGAGTCTCCTCTCGTGAGATCCGCGCGCAGGAGCTCGTCGTGTGCGGCTTCCGCATCGGATGGCGGAGCCAACAGTGAGGCGCCGGCGAACGAAGGGCCAGGCGCATGCCCGCTTCGGCACGCCGTCGCCGCTCCCAGTACGCCCAGCAGGACTACCGATCGAATCCGCACGCCCACGCTCCGTCGCGTCGGGGAGGTTGACCAGCTCGTGCTACCCAGCCATTCACTCTAACCCATCGAATGGCCAATCCGCCACAGCCCAGGCGACAGTCTCGAAGTGCTTGCCGGAACGGCTTGGCCCGCCAGGGTGTAGGTTACGGCGAGGGGCGGTGCCAAAACGTGGCGCTGTCGTTTCATCGGTCGTCATTCGACTGGTACCTCCATACTTCCCCGCGGCCGCCAATGCGCCGCGAATTTCCCGCTGTTGTGACGACACCAAGAAAACGCTCTACCCGACGCAGGGGCCGTGGCACCGCCGCCGCCCAACTGACGTCCACCTCGACAAGCCGCACCGCATACGCCGAAACGAAGCGCTGGCTGCTTCATCAGCACGGCCCCGTATGCGCCTACTGTGGAAGGCGTGTCTCCGCCACCACCATCACGCTCGATCACGTGGCGCCCCGGCGCGGACAAAGCGCGTATGACCGGCGCGACAATCTCGTCCTCGCCTGCACCGACTGTAACGGCGCCAAGGCCGACATGCCGATCCTCGCGTTTCTTCTACGCAAACGCGAACGCGCACTGATGCTGCGCCGCTTCGGGGGGCACCTCAGTCCCATGCTCATCGAGCTCGTGCTCGAGCTGGCGCCGGAGGGCGAGGTCGCGCCACGCATCAAGGAATCGTTCGACGATCTCTTGACGGACGACGAGTCTCCCTACCACGAATCGCCTTACCGCGAGTAGGGCAAGCGCGTCACACGGTTCGCTCGAAGTAGTAGGTCTCGACGAACCAGCGGCGCACGAGCCGCATGTCGCGCGCCTCCTCGGCGATCTCCGGCGCCACCTCCGCCGCGCCAAACTGCTCGACGAGCATGCTCTTGAGGCGCACCATTGCCTCGATGGCTGGAATTTTCGCGGCGCGCGCTTCATGCGCGAAATCGCGAACGGCAGTGCGCACCAGGCTCTCACGCGAGAGGACATGCTCTTCAGGTGGCTGCACCACTCGCGGGCCCCGCGACGGCGTGAAGCCTCGCAACGTCCGCTTTCCCTCGCCGTCCGGATCAGAGAAATGTGTCGACTGGGCTTGGCGGGCCGACTGACACAACCGCTCCAGCTCGATCGCCGACGCCGTTTCCCAGGTTGTCGGATAGGGAGCGAGCCGGCGCTTACCCTCGGGCCCCACGAACGCAAGCCACCCGTCCTCGAGCCCGCGCGAGACGCCGCGAGGTGACGCCGACGCGCGATGCACCTCGAAGACTTCCCACACGATACCGGTCGAATCCTCGAACGAGCGCGCCGGCATTCAGCGAACGTCCCGAAGGGCGGCGAGAGACTGCATCGAAGGCGCACGAATGAGAAACTGCTGGGTCATACTCGCCTGGCCGGTATCGGGACAAAGACTGAATCCCGCTCTGTAAGTCGTGCTACTGCATCATGCAAGGTTCCCACCTGGCGCGCTAGTCGCTCCAGCCGCGCGCGGACCAGCGGGGTGAACGGAGCAGGCGAAAACTTTACGATCGCGTCGGTGAGCGGCAACGGCGCGTCGCCTCCTCCCAGCGCCTCCGCACACTCCTCCAACGCCGAACACACGGCGGAGCAGAGCGGCTCGAGCATGGCCCGCGTCGTCCCGTCGCGCGCGTGGCGGGTGAGCGCGAGCGCCGCAACGGTGGCCGTGAAACGCCGGACGTACGCGACCAGTATGAGCGCAGGTGCCAAAGCCTCTCCCCGCCCGTGCACCTCCGAAAGCGCGCGCTGGAGTGACTCCTCCGCGTTGACCGTCGCCAGACCGATGGCGCGGCGCGCATCACGCATGGCGGTGCTGGACTCGTGGCTGTGATCGTCGTAGCGATCGAACACAGAGCGCAGATAGGAGGCATTGGCGCGCAAAGCTGCCGCCGCATAGGCGGGAAACCGGTCGCGCTCCGGGCTTGGCCAGAGCAACCGCGATCCAACCAGCGCCAACGCCCCGCCCAGCAGCGTGTTCAACACGCGCGTTCCGGCGAGATCCCACTCTCCTGCACTCGCCTCCGCGAGCAGCACGAAGGTGGGCGTGAGAAAGACGGAGAACGCGGCATAGTTCAATGGCATCAGCGCCACACAGCACGCAACGAAAACGGTTGCAATCACGAGGATGGCCCGCGGATCGTGGAAATAGGTACCAAGCCCCGCCGCGAGAAGTGCCCCGAGGACCGTGCCGATCACGCGCTGCACGGCGCGGGTGAACGTCACACCGGTATACGGCTGCAGGATGACGATGACGGTGATCGTCACCCAGTATCCGCGCTTGAGCTCATACAGGTCCGTCAGCGCCACTGCCACGGTCGTCACGACCGCGACGCGCAGCGCGAAGCGGAGAATGAGCGATCCCGGCGACAGCATGGCGCGGAACGAGTCCCACACCGGCGCCTGCTCGCTGAGCTCTTCGACCGCCGGCGCGCGCACGAGTGGCGAGAGCACCAGCTCGGCACCAGGCGCGTTGCCGTTCAAGGATTCGATCGTGGCCGAGGCGGAGCTTGCGAACTGTGATGCGCGGTCGAGAATGATGGCGGCATGCTCGTACTGCGGATCGATCGCGCCGGAACCGGCGCGAAATGACTCGCGCAGGCGGTCACCATTCCAGCTCACGGCGATGCGCGTCGCGTTGCGTTCGGCCTCGACCGCCACGGATATGGCTCGCGCCGTAGCCGACATCTCGCGCAGCAGCGAAACGCTTCGTTCGTGCGCCGGCTCGTTTCGCGCCGGTCCGCGCAGCGTTCCAAGCGTCTCCGACAGTGCGACGACGTGCCCGAACAGCTGATCGGCCGTTTCGCCGAGGATGAGGAGGCGCTCGCCGCGATCGACCTTACCGGGACGCCCGCGGCGAATCTGCACGAGCACCGCGCGCGCCTCCTCGAGTGCGACGCGCACGCTGGTCACGACGGGCGGCGCATGCTGAATGGGCCACTCCGCCGTTTGCTGAAGCAGCGCCGAAGCCGCCACTTGCTCGATGTAGTCGGCCAGTGCCGTGTAGCACTCGGCAATGGCAAGCCGTGCGGGGCGGTAGGGCCGCAGCGGCCAGATGACCAGCGCGATGCTCATGGCCCAAAGTCCGCCGGCGACCACATACGCCGGCCTGGTGAGGGCATCGTGCCCGTGCTCGGCGGGAATCGCGAGTGCCACGACATATGTCGACAGCGTCGCGATGCCGACGCTGATGCCAGGATTGCCCCACACACGCAGAATGCTGGCGACGAACGCGACGCCGAATGTCGCCACGAGCGAGAGCGCGAGATGGCCGCCAACGAGCGTGGCGACCGCCGTCGCCACGGAGCCCGTTGCGATCAGTGCGGCCATCGTCCATGCCCTCGACGAGTACGAGCCGCCACGATCGGAGAGCGCGCCGTTGAATCCGCCGAGGCTCATCCACGTCGCCGCGTCGCCGAGGTGGAGCAGCTGCGCCAGCGCGAGCGGAACGACGGTCGCGATCGAGGCGCGAGCTCCCGCCGCGTACGCGGGACGCCCGCGTGCGATCGACGTCGCGGCCCGGAACGTGTGAACGGCGCGGGTGAAAGGCATGTGCAAAGCTACAAAAAAGCCCCGAGATCACTCGGGGCTGTGTTTGGCGCGCTGGTCAAATCTCGGGCAGCGTCAGACGGCGACGCGCTTTCGACGCTTGTGCGCCATCCCGGCAAGACCAGCGAGCCCAGTTGCGAGCAGCGCCGCACTCGCCGGCTCTGGCGTCGACGTGACGGAGAGCGTGGCCACCTGACTTGCCGTGAGCGATTCGTCATAGACGGCGAGGTAGTCGATCGTTCCAGCAGACGCCTCGAACGGCCCAGACTGGAAATCATCCTCGAAGAATCGCGCGATGTTGTTCGGGCCGTCGAAGTAGGCGAGCTTGGCGCCGTCCGTGAATGCCAACTGCAGCACGCCGTTCACATAGACCGCCACCTTGTCGTTGGTGACGTCATGGGTCACGACAGTGAGGGCCGGAACGCCGGGGGCATAGGCGCCCAGGGGTCCGAAACCCTGCGGATAGAAGTCGGCGGTCGTGTAGTAGTCGTAGAGCCCGAAATCCGACGTGCGATTCTTGAAGTCGATGATCTTTCGATAGCCGTCGACGTCAGCGAGCGCGAACCGGAACACCAGCGTATAGCTGGCGCTGCTGAAGACGTTCGAAAGCGACAGGCCCTGATTGGGACCGAACGCGTACCCGCTCGAGGACAGGACCCCGCCATCAGCGACGAGGCTCGGGCCGCCATGCGAGTCGGCGAGCGTACCGTCGAGATTGTAAACGTGTGACTGCGCCTCGACGGCGCCCACGGGCGCGGCGACCATGAGTCCCAGGTAGAGCGACAACAGTTTGGACTTCCGCATGGACTGGCGTGTTGGGGGAATCGACTCACGAACGTACCCCATTCATCGCACGCAGTCAAGTACTTTTTACCGAATAGGCGGCGAGGAGAGTATTGCTGTAAGTTTTCTATACATCTTGTATCGCTCGATGGTGTTCTTCAGTCAATTGGCTTCAGTCCGCCGATGATCTGCGCCCGTCGCGGTTCCAGGAAGGGAGGCAGGACGAGCTTCTCCCCGAGCGTCGCCTGGTCCTCGTCGACACCGAACCCGGGGCCATCCGACGCGATCTCGAAGAGAATTCCGTTCGGCTCACGAAAGTACAGGCTCCGAAACCAGAATCGATCGACTGGTCCGCTGTTCGGCACGCCGAGGGTACTCAGCCGCTCGACCCACTTCTCGTAGTCGACGTCCGCCGACCGGAACGCCACATGGTGTACACCGCCGGCGCCGAGTCGTGCGGGGGGAAGATTGGGTTGAATGGCGACGTGCAGCTCTGCGGCGGGCCCGCCGTCCCCCATCTCGAAGACGTGCACCACGTTGCCGGGGTCGTCCGGGTGCGGATAATTGCGGGTGAGACGCATCTCCAGCGCGCGTTCGAGGAGCGCGTCGATACCGGAAAGGGTCGGGACGCTGAGGACGATGGGCCCGAGCCCTCGAATCTGATGCTGCGGAGGCACCGGGCTCCTGGACCACGCGAACGATGCGCCCGCTCCGCCGTCGTCCACGAGAGACAGTCGCTGCCCCTCCCCGTCTTCGAGGTCGAGGGTGAGCCGGCCATCGCGTTCGACGATCTCCTTGGCCGAGACACGCGCCTCGTTCAAATGAATGGCCCACCAGTCGAGCGTCGCCCGCCCGCTAACGCGCAGGTGGGTGCGCGCGATCGAATTCCTCCCGCGGCGCTCGCGCGCGGCGGGCCAGTCGAAGAAAGTGAGATCCGTGCCAGGTGAGCCGTTCGCATCGGCGTAGAACAGGTGGTAGCTGCTCACGTCGTCCTGATTCACGCTGCGCTTCACCAACCGCATGCCAAGCGTTTCGGTGTAGAAGTGCTTGTTCTCGCGAATCTTGGCGGAAACGGCGGTGAGGTGGTGTATGCCGAGCAGGTGCATGGTGTTCGATCTCACTGTGGGGCATTTGTCGGAAACGCGTCGTACGGGCCGCTGATACAGGAAGACGTCACGCGGCTGGAGAGTGCCCTGATGGTACGCGGATGGCGGTTTCATCTAGCGGCCAGCGCGCCCGGTCCCGAGCTTCTCTTACGTATGACGCCCGCCGACGTTCAGAACACACGTGAGGGTCCGCCGGAGCCTTCCGCAGCGGCGAAGCTCCGGGAAGCGCAGGCGCTTGCATTCACGGTCGAACTGCAACGCTTCTGCGAAGTTCAGCGGCACTTCATAGAGACGGGAGAAGGCGAGGCGCTGCTCCCGGATGTGTGCGCACACCTCGCGCTCGCCGCGCGGCGCCGGCGCATCCTGCCCGAAGGGATTCTCCTCGCCATGCAGTTGGGTGGATGCTATCGCAACACGTCGGTCAACGCTGAGGGAGTGGATCGTTCCGGTCGCTACTTCGCAGCGCTGTCGTCGCTACTCACCGCGTACTTCGATCCCGCGTTGTTGCAAGCGTAAGGCGCCTGCGCTCCCGCTACGCCACTCGCGGTGACGCGTACCAGAGCACCGCACAGAAGTGGCACGCGCTTCCGGCCGCGACGAATCCATGCCACACGGCGTGACCGTATCGTAGACGCCAATCGGTCACGTAGAACAGAACGCCCACTGTGTAACACAGGCCACCGGCAAGCAACCACGCGAGGCCGGCCGGCGACACGTGCGTCATCATCGGTCGGAGCGCGAGGACGGCGAGCCAGCCCATCCCGAGATAGAGCGCAGTCGACAGGCGCGGGAATCGAAAACGCCACACACACTTGGCGAAGATGCCGAACAGCGCGAGCGACCAGATGGTGACAAGGAGCGTCCACCCGACGGGGCCTCGCAACGCGCCGAGCGTGAACGGCGTGTACGAGCCGGCGATGAGCAGGTAGATCGCGCCGTGATCGATGATGCGCAGCACTCGCTTCGCACCCGGTGCAGGAATCGCGTGATAGAGTGTCGACGCGGCGTACATCAGCACGAGCGTGGTGCCGAAGATCACACCACCGGTGATCTGCCAGGCGTCGCGCGGCCCCGCGCTGGCGAGCATCAAGACGGGAATGGCGGCGAGACTCGCGACGAGCGCCACGCCGTGCGTGATGCTGTTGGCGATTTCCTCACGGAGTGATTGCGCGCGCTGGTTCATCCGGTTCTCCGATGCATGGATTGGTCTCACCGGAGCGTCCGCGCGTCGGTAAGGATCAGATCGCACAGCGCGGATAGGTGTCCCGCGTCTGCGTGAGGGACGACGCGGCGCACCGGTATTGTTTGAAGCAGGTTACCGACTTGCGAGAGCTCCTGCACGCGCCCGGCTTCGCTCAGTAGATAATTCGCGTAGCTCTCGGCCACCAGCGCGAGCAGCGCGTCGCGCGGTGAAACGTCCTCGAGACGCGGTGCGCCGTGCGTCTCTCGCTCAGCCAGCAGGTAGATGGCGGCCACGTGCGCTGGACGAGCAGCGAATTGGGTTGACGACAGCGGCACGCGGCGCTTGTCCCACCCTGGCGAGAGCGGCGAGAGCACACCGCTTCGCCCGTATAGAATGGGCTCACTCGCTGGCCACACGCGCAGGAAATCGAATGCCGGCTGCGCGATCCATGTATTCGCGGTAAGCTCGAGCGCGGAGAGATCGTCACTGAGCGCCAAACATCCTCGCATGACGAGGGCGGCGGCGGTCGTTGACTTGCCCGCGCCCTGGCTTCCCACGAGCAACACGGCCGCAGTATCCACGACAACCGCGCTCGCGTGCAGGGCAAGCACGCCGCGGGAGCGCAGCACGAAGCCCAGTACGGGTCCGTACAGATACGCCACGAAGTCGTCGAGTGTCTGGTCCGGTGCGATCACGCCGGTGAGTCGTGCGACCTCGTCGCGCAGGTCGACGTCGATCGCTGTGCCGTCGCTGTATCGGAACGCGATCATGCCGGGGGCTATGTCGAAGACGGTCAGCGCAGCATCACCCAGTTCGGGCGCATCGGACCGGTATCGGTGCGGGTGTCCCCGATACGCTTCGAGTGCATCGCGGAACGTCAATTGGACGTCGGCCACTCGTGCCGAATCGTCGAACGGCAGTCCTGGGAGGGGGCGATCGCTCGCGACGCGAAGTCCGTGGATGCGTTGCAAGCAGATTATCGCGTGCTACTTCGTTTTGGTCATCCGGGAATATCAGATTGCCCGCCATCAAGTCAATGCGTGACGGGCGAGGAAGGCTGCCACGCCCAGTGCAACGGGTTCCGGATTCTGCATTTGCAATAGATGACCGACGCCCACCACCGTCAGGTCTTCGACCTGCGGAAACCAGGAGTGAAGCTGGTCTGCCACCTCGATCCACAGCGGCTCGGTCTCGGTGCCTCGCACCGAAAGGATCGGCTGGTGAATGGCAGAGGCTTCCTCAGCTCCGAACTTCCACGCCATCATGCCCGGCAGCTCGACGCCGAAAAACGTGTCGGCGTCTTTGATGGCCTGAGCAACGCCACCGGGAACGTGGTCTTCGATCGTGGCGCGACATGTGGCCCGATCGAGCCCGCTCACGACGCTCAGGAAACATTCCACCGCCGTCACATGGTCGCCGGCGCCGTAGGCCTCCATCGCAGAACCTGCTTTCGCAAACAGACCCTGCGCGCTCGGCAGACTGAGCAGCGACGGCTCGAGCATCGTGAGCGTGTGAACGCGATCGGGGTAGTCGAGGGCCAGTTGGAGCCCGATCGGGCCTCCGCTGGAGTGACCGGCGACGTGCGCGCGACTGACTCCCAGATGGTCGAGCAGAGCGGCAGCATCCGCGGCGTGGTCCGCGATGCTCACGGGCGACGTCGTATGCGTGCTACCGCACCAGCCTCGCTTGTGATACAGGATCAGGCGGTAGCGCTCGATGAGCGGTTTCGCCGACATGAAGGGACGGAATGCGTCCGCCACGACGGGACCGATGAGCAACACCGGTTCGCCTGATCCCACTGTCTCGTACTCAAGCTCCACGCCGTTCACGTTTGCGAATTCCATGATGTCTCCTCACTTTGATCCTCGTTACATCAAGCGTGACAAAGGCGGTTACGGTGGGAACTTCCGCTGTTACGGACGCGCGCGACGCCACGGCGCGGGGTGACTGGCAACGCGCCTACGATCTCCTGTCGAGGGCTGATGCAGTCCGGTCGCTGGCTGCGCCGGATCTCGCCTTTTTTGCCGACGTCGCGTATGCGGTAGGCCATCTCGATGTCACCATCGAGACGTGGGAGCGGGTGTACGCGGAAAGCCTGGTGATCGGCGATCGCACGAGCGCCGCCAACGCGGCTACACGCGTTGCGATGCATCTACTGATGGATACGGGTCTGATGGCTCCGGTCCGCGGCTGGATCAAACGGGCCGCTCAGCTCCTTGACGACCAGGACGAGACGCCCGTGCACGCCTGGCTCGCGGTGGTTCGAAATTATGAGCGCTTGCTCTCGGGCGATTTTGGAGAAGCTCGCCGGTGGGCCCGCCGGGCGACGGAAGTGGGCATGAAGTGCGATCTCGGCGCGGCCGCCATCGGTCGAATCGCCGAGGCGCGCAGCTTCATTCTGGACGGTGAGGTTTCACGCGGACTCGAGCTACTGAATGAAGCAGCCGTGGCCATCATGTCCGGAGAGCTCGATCAGTTCGCGACCGGTTTCGTCTACTGCGAGTTGGTGTGTGCCCTGCAGGCACTTGCCCAATACGATCTCGCAGAAGAATGGACTCGAGCGATGGAACGGTGGTGTCACGGTCACGCCGTGGGGAGCATCCATGGACGCTGCCGCGTTCACCGCGCCGAAATTCTGCGGCTGCGTGGGTCAACCGACGACGCCGAGAAGGAGGCGCTGTTAGCCTGCGAAGAACTGCGTCCATACTTGCGACGAGAGTTCGGCTGGCCACTGACCGAGCTCGGACGTATTCGGCTTCGCAAAGGAGACATCGAGGGAGCGGAGCGGGCGTTTCTCGAGGCTCACCAGGCGGGATGGGATCCGCAACCGGGCCTTGCCCTGGTGCACTTGGCCCGGGGAGAAGTGGCGCTGGCGGCGGCCTCCATCCGCGATGCGCTCGACCATCCGACGACGGTCCCGTCGAAGGAGTTGCCACCCAACACGGAGCTGCGACGGGCGCCTCTCCTCGACGCCCAAGCGGAGATCGCGATTGCGGCCGGCGATCTCGCCCGGGCCCGCTGGGCAGTGAAGGAGTTGGAAACGGTTGCCACCACCTTCCAAAGCAAGGCGTTCAGTGCGAGCGCAGCGGCCGCACGCGGCAGCCTTCGTCTCGCCGAGGGCAATGCGGTTGATGCGCGTTGCGACTTTGAAGTCGCGGTGCATCTGTGGGCCGAAGTGGGCGCTCCGCACGAGGCGGCCCTCGCCAGAGTAGGACTCGGCCGGGCGTACCAATTGGAGGCGAATGCGCACAGCGCGTTGCGGGAGTTCCGTGCCGCACTATCCGTGTTCGAGCGGATCGGTGCGCTCAAACATGCGGAGTGGACAGCCTTGGCGTGCAGCGATGTGGCGCCAGTAGAACGCGTCGACGCCGAGTCCTGTCTGCATCCGCGACTCAACGTCTTCCGCCGAGAAGGGGAATACAGGTCCATCACGTTCAATGCGCACACCACGCGCGTGCGCGACGTGAAGGGAATACGATATCTCGCGCGGCTCCTGGCAGATCCGGGGCGGGAGTTCCACGTGCTCGAATTGGTGAGTTTCGAGCGCGGCGGGACCGCGGACGTCGGGGACGCAGGCCCACTGCTCGACGCGCGGGCGAAGGACTCGTACCAACGACGGCTCGCCGAGATCGAGGAAGACATCGACGAGGCCCGTGCGCTCGGAGATGTCGAGCGCGAGAAACAGGACGATGCCGAACGTGATTGTCTGGTCCGCGAACTTTCCCGCGCGTTTGGATTGGGCGGGCGGCAGCGACGGGCCGGTTCCCCTTCAGAGCGGGCAAGAGCCAGCGTGACTCGTGTCGTGCGGTCGGCGATGCTCCGGATTGGCGAGCACGATCCGCACTTGGGCGAACATCTCGACCGCACCATTCGCACGGGTACGCTCTGCGTCTACCTGCCCGATCCACGCGTACCCGCGTGGCAGACTTGAAGCGAACGAAGAAGCCCATCATCACGGAGTGACGACGGGCCTCCCAGTTGCCCCTCCAGGGGTCGAACCTGGACTCTCCTGATCCAGAGTCAGGCGTGTTGCCAGTTACACCAAGGGGCAGCAAACACCGCCACGCGAGTGCACGAGAGGCGGAACCTTCGTAAAATAGCTCTGGTAAGATGCTGCTTCAACCCCTCCGCCCCCACACCGGAGCCATTCTGAACACTCGCTCACCTCTCGGGCAACGACGCTTTGTTGCCCGATGCCTCTTTTGCACACTCGCAGGCGGACCGTTGCTGGTCATCGCGTGTCGCGACACGTATTCCGGATTTGGCGCCGGTGCTCACGCCCGCGCCAGTGCGGATCAGCTCTTTGGCGCCCTCGCCGACCGACACCTCGACGTCGTGCGCAGCGTCAAGTACGACCACGCGCGCGTGCAGATCGCGCGCGGATCGCTGAGCCCATCGCGGGTGTTCGACGACTCCCTCACGTGGACGGGCGCCTCGGGGGCCGTTCGTCTGCTGGAGACATTCGGCACGCTCAGCGACGGCAAGTACTCCATGACGTCGCGACCCAACTCGCCCGCGCCGGTGAAACCGGCCGATGGACGCCACGTCACCACGTTGAGCCGGCTTTCCGATTCGGAATACCGATGGGACACGGCCGTCGACTTCAACATCGGCACCGTCCGCCCGAACGAGGTGGCGCTGCTCGTCACCCGATTGCTCAGTGCCGGTGACGGACGAGGTGATCGCGATGCGCGCATCATGCTCAATGCGGGCGCGCCGCGCACGGCGGCGGCGCTCGGAATGCTGTTCGTGCTCGATTCGCTTCATCCCGTCACGCTGGCCGACGGGTCTACGGCAGTCACGCTCGGCATCGCCGTGCGCGCGGATGGCCTCAAGCCCAAGTATCCTGCGTTCGCCCAGTACGTGGAGCGATACGTCGAGCCCGCCCGCTTTCGCCTCGCGTTGACGGACCGTGGCGGCGTTCCCTTCCTCGAGTCGTACTACAAGGATCGCTACCTCACCATTCGTCTGCGCACGCAGGCGGGACACCTGGTTCCACTCACCGGTCCGGCGCGTCCGCTCCCCGATACGCTGCAGTTGCAGTCCGATTTCACTCTCAAAGTGAAGATGTGGAACATCGGCTTTCATGACCTGTCCATGGAGTTCGTGAATACGGCACGCAGCGAAACAGAGCGCGACTGGGCCGTCACGGCGCGCAAGGAGCCGCGATGGAACCTGCCGTTCATCTCTGCGCGCTTGATTCGCGCGCCGCTGCGGCGTCCGTTCGCCGGCGAAGGGGCGCTCTTTCGCATCGGCGTGCGCAGCGGAGACCAGTCGACGGTGCTGTTTCGCCAGGCGCGTCTGACCGTACAGGAGAGTGCGGTGTTGCGGTTCATCAACTCGCTCACGAGCACGGCGATGGACGACTTCGGCGAGCAGGTGGAGCTCGAGGAGAATCGTTGGCTGCGGGAGCTGTTCCTCGGGCTGCGCGACGATGCGCACGCTGCGTTGCCGCCGTGAGCGGCAGCGTCCGCAATCCCTGAAATACAAACGCCGCGATCCGTTGGATCGCGGCGTTCATCATTCCCCCGGCCGAGCCGAAGGAACTTGCCACGCGCGCCGTCATTGGAACTCTCCGTCCTACCGAACGGCGGCGGGCAAAACCACAGTTGGCGAAATTGATGCCAACACAAAACTCGATGGAGCTGAGGGGGATCGAACCCCTGACCTCTGCAGTGCGATTGCAGCGCTCTCCCAGCTGAGCTACAGCCCCTTGGGTGGCGCCGGTACGTGGGGTCTCTCCACGACTTCCGGTGTCCCAGACAGGAACGGCCCCGCAATCGTGCGGGGCCGGCCGTCACACCACAAAATGTAGCGACTTGCCCATCACTGTCAATTGGACGAGCAAAGCGCGCCGAACGTAACCGCAGTCGGGCGATAGCTTTGGGCATGCTCCCCACCGCAGCAGAGGTTCTGTCCGCCGCACACCGGCTTCGGAGCGTGATCGAGCGAACGCCGCTCGTTCACTCGTCGGCACTCAGCGCGAGCGTCGGCGCCGACGTCTACCTCAAGTGCGAGCAGCTCCAACGCACGGGGTCGTTCAAGCTTCGAGGCGCGTACAACGCGCTGGCCACCATGTCGGAGGACGCGCGTGCTCGCGGCGTGGTCGCGTCGTCGGCGGGGAATCACGGACTGGGAATCGCGCACGCGGCCCGGCTGCTCGGGGTGCGCGCCCGGATCTTCGTCCCGCGCGGCGCTCCTGCCGTGAAGCAGGATGGCATTCGGGCACTCGGCGCAGAGGTCGACGCGAGTTTCCCGCACTACGACGTCGCGCAGGATGCCGCGATGGCGTACGCCGAAGCGCATGCGATGACATTCGTGAGTCCGTGCGCGGGGGAAATGCTGCTCGCAGGTCAGGGAACCGTCGCCCTGGAAATTCTCGAGGATCTGCCCAATGTCGGAACCATCGTTGTCTCCATCGGCGGGGGCGGATTGGTTGGTGGCATCGCCGCGCTGGTACGCGCTGTCGCGCCCACGGTGCGCATCATCGGCGCGCAGACCGAGCGCACGAACGCCATGGCTGCCTCGCTCCAGCACGGTCGCGTCGTGCCAATCGATGTCGAGGCACCGACGATTGCCGACGGACTGGCCGGCGCCATCGATGAAGTGGGATTGGCGATTGGTCAGTTTGCGATCGACGACATGTGCGTGGTGACCGAAGACGCAACCCGCGACGCGATGGTGTGGCTCGCGCGCGAGCACGACATGCGCGTCGAGGGCGCGGCGGCCGCGAGCGTCGCGGCACTTCTTTCACACCGCCTGGATGCAGCGCCAGGACCGATCGCCGCGATTCTGTGCGGCGGCAACATCGATCGCGCGAAGTGGAGTGCGATCACGGGCAGGAAATGAAACGCGCGGCACTCGGACAGTATCCGGGTGCCGCGACGTATTCAGGTGCGTAATCCCGGCGACTCGGTTAGCTCGCCTGGGGACAGGGCTACGGACGTTCGATATTCCGCTCGTCCGACGTGCCGCCACGCTGCTCGCCACCGAGCGAGTTGCCACTGGGCCGCTGCGGCTGCGCGTTGCTGCTGCGCTGTGCGCCGTTGTTGCCGTTGAGCACCACTTCGCGATCGGCCTGAAAGCGCGCGGTTCCGTTCTGCGCACCGCCATTCAATGCGGTTCCGTTCTGTGGGCTGCTCCCATTGCTCTGGGCGAGGCGCGCTGCGCGATTGGCACCGCGTGCTTCGCCGCCGCGGCGACCAATTGCCGCCATGTGCTCGCGATTGCGGCTCACGGTGACGCCGCCCTTGCGGCCGGCTGCACGTGCTTCACCAGAGTCGAATTCGTGTGCTGTTCCCTTCTGGTGCGCGGCGCGCCCGCCCTTGCTGGCGATTTCACGCTGCTTGCTCCGATCCATCGAGGCGAAACCCCGATTGCTACGACCACGCGACGCCGGTGCCGACTCCTGGGCGTTGTCCGCGCGGTCGACGTTCTCGCCGTTCGAAGGGCGCGCCGAGCGTCCGCTCTCATTCGAGACTTCGCGCTGACGTTCCCGATCTGCGCTGAAGCTGCGCTCTTCGTTATTCGGTCTGATCGCCATTACAGCTCCCTCCTGAATGTATTGGGCGCCTCGCCCGATTCGGCGCTCCCCAACGGTCCGGGTGCAGCGCCCTGTCCTTCGGCCCCCCCGGGCCACCACGCGGAGCTTTAATGCAAACTGCGGACCCATGTGTTTCCGGAGGCGGGTTGCGTAGTGCCGCAACACGTGCTTCCGACGGAGTTTGCGCGCGTTGGACCGGCGCTACGATTCGCTGGTGAAGCCGGCCGCGGAGAAGCAAGCGGTGGGCCGCGCGGTCTATATTTCGCCGCCATGTCGCTCTCTGTCCGCCTGCTCGGCACTTCCGCCTCCCGCCCCACGATCGAGCGCAACGTTGCGTCCGTCGCAGTGGTGCGCGAAGGTGAGACCCTGCTCTTCGATTGCGGCGAGGGCACGCAGCGACAGATGATGCGCTACGGCGTGTCGTTCGCCCTCCAGGACATCTTCTTCACGCACTTCCATGCCGATCATGTGATCGGAGTGATTGGGCTAATGCGGACGATGTCGTTGCAGGGACGTACGGACGCTCTGCGTCTCTGGGGTCCACGCGGTGCGGCCCGCATGCTCAAGCGCGCAGAAGAGTTCGGGATGGATCGGTTGTCGTTTCCGATCGAAGTCACGGAGATCGAAGCCGGCCAGCCACTCGCACGCTCTGACTATGTGATTCTGCCGTACGCCGTGGATCATCGCGGCGCGCGCGCCGTGGGCTATGCAATCATCGAAGACGAGCGAAAGGGCCGCTTCAATCCCGATCGCGCGCGGGAGCTGGGCATTCCCGAAGGGCCGCTCTGGGGACAGATCCACCGCGGAAAGGCAGTCACGCTCGAGGATGGCCGAGTCATCGAGCCAACGGAGCTCGTTGGTGAGCGGCGCTCCGGTCGAAAGATCGTGCTCACCGGCGACACGCGGCCGTGCAGCTCGACGATCGAGGTGGCGCGCGGAGCAGACCTACT
>JANMAY010000393.1:0-9551 GCA_031360095.1 Gemmatimonadaceae bacterium | reverse complement strand
ACCGGATTCATCGCGATCTCCGCGAAGCCATCTGGGAAATCTCGGAGACGAAAAAGCTCAAGCGCGGCCAGCTCAGCGTAGCCGGCGGGATGACGGTGTGCCTGTATGTCCTGCCCAAGCTGCTGAAGCGCTTTCGCACGCTGCACAAGGACGTCGATCTGCTCGTGACGTCTGGAAGCGCGACGCGCATCCTGCAGCTCGTGCGCAATCACCATGTCGACCTCGCACTGCTCACGCTTCCGATCATTGGACCGGATCTCGAAGTCCGCCCCGTGCTGCGCGAGGAGCTCGTGATCGTGACGGCGCCCAAGCACCCGTTGGCGCGCCAGCATGTCGTTGATGCTCGAAGCCTGGGGCGCTATCCGCTCGTCGTCTTCGAGGCGGGATCGAGCACGCGCCGGATCATCGATGAGTTCTTTCACGCGCAGAACATTCCGATGAACATCGCCATGGAAACGGAGAGCGTGGAGATCATCAAAGCCATGGTATCCAGCGGATTGGGCATCGGCCTGGTTCCCTACGCGGCCATTGCCGCTGACATTCGCACGCATCGGTTTGGGTGGGCGCGTGTGCGCGGCCACCGCCTTCACCGCGAGACCGCCTGGGTCTATCTCAAGTCCGACCACGTCCCGCGGTCGATCACCGAGGTGCTCAGCGTGTTCGACAAGATGAGCGCCGAGTTCGGAGGCAGGCCGCCGGGCCGCTAGGGCGCGGCGTACTTCGCGAAGAATTCCTTGCGCGCCTTGGCCACCTTCGGCGCGACGACCGCCTGGCAGTAGCCGCGGCCAGGATTCCGCGTGAAGTAGTCCTGATGGTACTCCTCGGCGCCGAAGAAGCGCGGGAGCGGCGAGACTTCGGTCACCACCTTGTCGCCATAGCGGCCACTCGCGTCGAGCTCGCGGATGTACGCGTCGGCCACCTCGCGCTGCTCTGGCGAGTGATAGAAGATCACCGAGCGGTACTGCGTTCCGGCGTCGCCGCCCTGACGATTCAGTGTGGTGGGGTCGTGGATGACGAAGAAGACATCGAGCAGCTCGCGAAACGAGATCTGCGAAGGATCAAAGGTGATCTGCGTGACCTCGGCGTGCCCGCTGCGCCCCGTACACACCAGCTCGTAGCTCGGGTTGTCCTGCGCGCCTCCGGCGTATCCACTCTCGACTTTCACCACGCCGCGCAAGCCGCGATACACGGCGTCGAGACACCAGAAGCAGCCGCCGCCAATGGTGGCGGTTTCGGTGGGGCGCGGATTCGTCATGTGTCTGCAGCTGGTTTGGCGTTGTTGGAATCGAAGGCTCGTCCGCCCAAATCAATGGAGAGGCGGCAGCGCGGGCAACGAATCCAGAAATTCCGAGAAGGGTTTCTTCCACACTGCTGCAACCGTGTGGGTTCCATGCCCGCGAGTCTGCGGGCTGATCGGAATCAGGATGAACCGGCCATTCCGGACGCGCTTGATCAGTCGCTCCGAGATGCCGAGCTCGGGTGGATTGACCAGATCGTCCGCCGAGTTGATCGCCAGCAGCGGGGCGGAGATCCGTTCGAGGGCGGGCTCGGGATCGTAGTCGCGCGATGCATCGAACGCATAGAGCATGTCGTTCGCGTCCATCGTGCGCATGCGGGCATCGAGCTGGCGGGTGATCACCGCATCAGCGGAATCGCGCGTCGGCGCGTCGTGGTGCTGCACCAGCGGCGCGCTCGTCATCATGAACAGCATCTGGAGCGCGGCGCGCAGGCCGCGCGGTGGCGCCGTATACTCGCCGCCTTTCCACTCCGGATCGCTGCGGATGTCATCGATGATCATCCGTCGCATCATGCGGTTTCGGCCGACGATCGACGCGGGCACGCTCGCCAGCGGTACCACCCCATCCATGAAATCGGGATGGCGCTCGGCAAACACCCAGCTCAGCATTCCTCCCATCGAAGTGCCCATGACGAGCCGCAGATGCGTCACGCGCAGCTTTTCGGTGAGGAGGCGATAGTCCGCGTCCACCATGTCGTCGTAGGTGTAGTGCGGAAAGCGCGCGTGCAGCCCTTCGCTCGGGCGGGACGACGCACCATGCCCGATCCCATCCGGTAGCACGACGAAGTAGCGGGTCGTATCGAGCGGCTGGCCGGCGCCGTACAACTCCGAGGCGAAGGAGGCAGACAGGAACTGACTGCCGGACCCAGTCGTCCCGTGCATCACCAACACGGCGTTACGAATGGTTCCTTGCGCGTCGCGACGAGGTTGGCCGAGTGTCCGATAGTGGATGCGCAGTTCGGGGAGAATCTCGCCGCTCGCGAATTTGAAGTTTCGGATGACGAAATCATCGGCGAGTCCGGGCCCGCTCTGCGCGGTGAGAATCCTGCTCGTCAGCGCGAAACAGGCCAGCGTGAAGGCGAGAGCCCGCATGTCGGATGTCCTTAGGCCGACGCGAATCCCGGTCGCGCGCGCATCACGTGCTGCGACGGATCGACCACGACCGCCGCGATGCTCTCGTACGCAACGACGACCCTGAACAGCTCGGCCTTTCGCACGTCGTCCGAAGCCGCACCGAACACCGGCCGATCATGCGCGAGATCGCCTTTGGCATGATACGCCTCGAGCGTTACGCTGCCGGCTCCAACCTCAATGACTGACCGCGCACGAAAGACCTGGCCGCTGTCGAGATGAATTTCGACGAGCGGAGAGCCACCCATGGCGTTGACGTCGCGCGCGAGTGTCGTGCGGAAATAGTCAGCGTCGAACATGCACACACTTGTATGAGAGACGGGACCAGCGGGAGCGAAAGATACCCGTCGCTCGGCAGGCGCGTGAGCGCGCCGACACCCGCACCTCGTCTCAGCCGGACACGCTCACGGCGAGCAACTACGAAGGAGGAGTGGCGCCTGGCCTCCCGAGCCCAGCTGCGAACCCGAGAGGCCGGCATGCCACCATTGCGCAATCAGGACGCCAGCGGACTCGTATCGCCAATTTCGCTTCAAGTCCATGCTGTTACGCCGCTTACGACATCAGGCGATCACCACAACGGACGCCGGTCTGTGGTCGCCTGTTGGACCGCCGAAGCAAAAATGTGTCGCGCACTCCACAGTTTCGAGCCGCATGCCAATGTGCGCTACGGTGACGCCACACCAATCGCTGAGACCGGCGGAAGGCGTCTCGTTCGACCGAGCTCTGCGCGCGCGGCGGCTATTCGGTCAGCGCGTGACTGCCAGAGCTGCATCGCGAGGTCGTACTTCACGAGCACACTGCGCATCCAGTACGGCCGGTTCTCGCGCAGCCACGCTCGTTCGTACAGGTCGCGCGTCACTCCATACGCGTCGCGGATATCCTGCAGCCGGCCATTGATGCCGGAGATGTCACCGAGATCGCGCGCGCCGTCGCGGCGCGTGGTGTCCGCGGCGCGCGCATACGCCAGCCGAACGTCATCGGCGAACTGAAATTTCATCCCGATGAGATCCAATCGCCGTGCACCGAGCTCCACGGCGTCGAGCGCGTCGATGTTGATCGTGGTGCCAGCCGCCCGCACCTGTGCGACGTACACGAGCGCCGACTCCGCCGCGATGCGGAGGTCGCGCGTGAACGGCCGGATCTTGTCGGCCGCCAACTGCCCGTCGATGCTCCAGGGATCGAGCCAGAACAATGCATCGCTTCCATTGCCCAGCCCCGCCTTCTCAATCGTCGCATGCGCCGCCATGAGCGACCGCTCGGCTGCATCCGCGCGCCCCGTAGTGTCGCGATGAAAGGCTCGGCCGAATGACCGCTGGAAAGTCTCGATGCTGCTTTCGCCCGACTGCCACCCCGCCGCCGCCCCGAACAACACACCAGCCCATGTCTGGTTGAAAATCCCCTCACCGTCATCGTCCCACGACGTGTTCAGCAGTCCCGCCGCCCCGAGGCGCTGTCCGTCTCGCACGAAGTTCCGGATGTTGACGAACGCGATGTTGTTGTTCGGATACACGCGATTCCAATTGCTCACACCGGGCGCGACCCACGTCTCGATTCCCGCCTGCGTGAACGGCGTGATCTGGCGGTCGAAACTGTTCGAGGCACCATAGGACCACGCGACCGCGACCATCTCTTTCGGCAGCGAGCCCACGAGATTGGGATGATTCACCGCCACGTCGCCCCAGAACAGATAGCGCTTGCCAGGGCGCTTGATGGCCGAGACGATATCGCTCAAGAAACCGAGATACACTGGCCCAATGCTGTCGCGCTTGATCCGCTCCGCCGTTTGGCCGCGTCCGAGCTCGAACGTTTCATCGGCGCCGAGGTGCACGTACCGGCTTGGGAAGAGCGAATCGATCTCGGAGAACCAGTCGCGGATGAGAGACATCGAACCCGGCTGGTCGGGGGCCAGCACATGTCCATGCGGAGTCTCGCCCAACGGCGAATAGAGCTCGTACTTGAGCACGTGGTGCAGGTGCCCGAACGCTTCCTGCTCTGGAATGACGTCGATGTGATACCTTCGCGCATACGCCACGAGCTCGGCGATGTCCGTGCGCGACAGCGCGCCGCCTGGAGGTGCGATCAGCGGATGTTTCGCGAACGCGAGCGTGTGCTCGAAGTACGGCGAATAGACATTGATCTTGTACGCCGCGAACGTACGCATCTGCCGCTTCATGAACTCCAGCGTCGGAACGGGCCCACGCGAAAGATCGTCGTGGAATCCACGGTATCGCATGGCCGGCCAATCGCGGATCTGCGCCATACGCAGGCTCGCGCTCGGGCCACGTCCGCTGACCAGTTGCTTCACCGTTTGTGCACCATAGAACACGCCCGCGCCGGTCGCGCCAATGACAGCGAGCGTATTGCCGTCGGGAACGAGCGCGTATCCTTCGGCTCGCATCGTGGGGTCGAAGCTGAGCGCTGCGCGGCCGAGCAGCGCACGCGCCGCGGCCGAGGACGCTCGCAGAAGCACCACGCGCGCGCTTGCCGAGCCCTTCGGCGCGACAGGAACTCCAGCCTCGTGCAGTGCATCGCGAAGGTCCCGCGCGGTGTTGGCATCGGTCGTATCCGTTGGAATGACGACGTCGATTCCGCGCGCCAGGACAACGACGGATCGAGGGGTCGCCTCCCGCGGCGCTGGCACGAGGGTCAGGGCTCCCTGCGCGCGCGCGGTGCCCGATGTCACGAGCACGAGTGCGCCAGCCAGCAAAACGACGCGATTGACACGATCGATGGTCATGATCTCATTAAGCGGAAGGTGTGGCGTGCCCGATGACAAACGCCAGGTAACTTGCGGAGTGGCCAACGCCGGCTCATTCGACGCACGAGGAATGGTCGTATTCTAGCCTTCATCCTGCAATCCGCTGCCGCAGTCGCAGACCAGCTTCATGACATGACGCTGGTCGAAAAGCTGTGGAAATACACCGCGCTCGGCGCGACGAGCATCGTGTTCGAGGAAGCGAACCCGGTTCTCGGCGGTCTCGCCGCACGGCACGGGCGTGCCGGCATGATCGGCGTCGTCGTCGCGGTGGCGGTGGGCACGTGGATCGCGTCGATCGGCCTGTATCTTGTCGGTCGCTGGCGGATCGATTGGGTGCGGGCGAAATGGCCGAGCAAGGAGCGGCTGCTCGATGGCGCGCTGAAGGTGGTGCGCGTGAATCCGTGGCGGGCGTCGCTCGCGATTCGCTTCGCCTATGGTCTTCGCCTTCCGCTCCCCATTGCTTGCGGTGCGGCCAGGGTTCCACTCGGACTATATACCATCGCGAGCGGAATCAGCTGCTGGGCATGGTCGATCGCGTTCGCGTATTTGGGATTCGCGTTCGGCGGAGCCGCGCTCAAGCTGCTCATGTTCACGCAGCGCCTCGACGTCAAACTGGGCATGGCGGTGGCCGTTCTGCTGATCGTACTCGCCTTCATCATGCGGCGACGTCTGATGGCTGAGCGAACGGCACACGTGCTCACTGGCGAGACCATCTCGATGATGAGCACGGCCGAGCGCGATCTGCCAAGGAACTGGACGCGGAAGCACGAGAGCGAGTAGGGCTACTTCGCGGCGTCCTGAAGCAGCTCCCACGCGCGCGCGACATGCCGCTCCTCGCTGTGAATGTTCCCGATCGCGAGCCGGAGCACGTATCGTCCGTCGAGCTTTGTGTGCGAGAGATACGCTTCGCCGCTCTCGTTCACGCTCCTGAGAATGCCGGTGTTGAGACGCTCGCGCTCGTCTTCGGTGGTTCCGTGCGGCGCATAGCGGAAGCAGACGAGCGAAAAAGGAGTCGGCGCGCTCACCTCCCAGCCAGCGGTTGCGGTGACCCAGCCGGCAAAGGTCTGCGCGAGCGCGCAATGGTGCTCCAGCCGCGATGCGAGCCCGTCCGAGCCAAAGGCGCGAATCACCATCCACAGCTTAAGCGCGCGGAAGCGACGCCCCAGTTGTACGCCGTAGTCCATCAGGTTGACGACGTCGTCCTGCTCGCGCGTCACCAGATACTCGGGGACGAGGGAGAACGCGCGTTTGAGAATATCCGGATGACGCGTATACAACGCGGAGCAATCGATCGGTGTGAAGAGCCATTTGTGCGGATTGACGACGAGCGAATCGGCGCGCTCCGTACCGGCGAGCACGTGTCGGAACTTGGGTGACACTGCCGCCACTCCGCCGTAGGCTCCATCTACGTGCAGCCACACCCCCTCTCTCGTGCAGATGTCGGCGATTGCCGGCACCGGATCGATGCTCGAGGTGCTCGTGGTGCCGACGGTCGCCACACAGGCCAGCGGCAAACATCCCGCGGCGCGATCGACGGCGATCGCACTCGCCAATGCATCCGGACGCATGCGGAACGCATCGTCCGTCGGAATCTTCACGACATTATCGAGCCCAATTCCCAGCGTAAGCGCGCCCTTGTCGATGGACGAATGTCCGTGCTCCGAGCAGTAGATGCGAAGCACCGGAAGGTCGGCGCGACCCGCCATGCCGCGGGCGCGAATGGCGAGCTCCGGCTTTGCTTCACGCGCCGCCGCGAGGGCGAGCATCGTCGAGATGGAGGCCGTGTCGTTGAGGAGACCGAACCAGCCATCACCCAACCCCAGCATCTGTCGCAGCCAGTCCATGGTGAGCTCTTCGAGCTCCGTCGCGGCGGGCGACGTCTTCCACAGCATCGCATTGACGTCAAGGGCCGAGATGAGCAACTCGGCGAGGATGCCGGGGATGGATGACGAAATCGCGAAGTACGCGAAGAACCCGGGGTGATTCCAGTGCGTGATGCCGGGAACGATCTTCGACTCGAAGTCGGCGATGATCGTCTCGAGCGATTCACCGGCGGCGGGCGGTGCGCTCGGCAGCGAGCGTCGCACTGCGCCGGGTGTGAGCGGCGAGACGACGGGGTACCGCTCCGGGTGTTCGAGATACTCTGCGATCCATTTGAGGAGATGCTGTCCGTGGGTGAGCAGCTCGGTCGTGGGGAGATCGCCGCGCGAAGTCATTCGTTCATCGGGTGAAGGATGGAACTGCGTGCGGTGTGCGGAGTACGGCGGCTCGTGAGGCGAAGGGCGCACGGCGTGGTCGTGAGGCGGACGGCGCCGCCGCCTCACGCCGCCCGCCTCACGCCGCCCGGCGCCGCTCCCCGCACGACCACGCCTCTCGCTGCACGCCGTACGATCACGCCGTACGCCGCACGCCGTACGCCGTACGCCGCACGCCGCACGCCGCACGCCGCACGCCGCACGCTTCCAACTCATCTCCACCGAAACAACTTCAGTGCAAGGCTGAAGCTCACCACCAACCACGCAGCAACAATCGCCAGCCACGGCGCAACGGTCATCCAGCCCGCCCCCTGAAGCATCGTTGCCCGCAGCGCATTGATCGTCGCCGTGAGCGGAAGCGCTTGAATGAAGGGCTGTGCGACTTTCGGAAAATTGCTCGACGAGAAGAACACCCCCGACAACACCCACATCGGCATCATCGTGAGATTCATCAAGCCGGACACGCCTTCGATCGTGCGTGCACGGGATGCGATGAGCAGTCCGATTCCGCCGAACGCCAGCGCCGAGAATAGACACACGACGAACAACTGCAGCAGCGATCCGCGCACCGGCACTTGAAAGAACAACGCCGCGCTCCCCACCAAGACCGCGATCTCGAGTATGAGAAAAAAGAATCGCGAGAACAGGAACGACGCCAGATAGTGCGAGCGCCGCATCGGCGTCGATACGAGGCGCTTGAGCAAATGCTTTCGCCGCGCTTCCACGATGGCGAATCCAAGTCCCCAGATACCTCCGCCCATGATGTTCATGCCGAGCAAGCCCGGCACCACGAAATCGATGTAGCGCGATCCCTTCTCCTGCACACGCTGATCCGCAACGGGCACGGGATCCCGGCGTCCGGCGGAACGCTGGAGCGCGTCGTCGGTCAGCATGCGCGCCGTGCGTCCGTCCGGCCGAGTGTCGTCGAACCGATATTCCACGCCCGACGCTCCGGCGGCAGCGACCAATGCGACCTCACCCGTGCGAAGCGCGCGCGCTGCTTCGGCGCCATCGAGAGGGCGAATGGTGAGCCCAGGCGCATGCGCGAGCGTTCGCGCCAGTGAATCGCCGGCAGGTGTGCCCGTCACCACGCCGATCACCACGACGTCGGCCGGTTTGTTCCGAAACGCGATACCAAGCCCGAATGCGAGGATCACCGGAAACGCGAACGTCCAGAACACTGCCTCCGGCTCGCGCAGAAACTCGCGAAAGCGCACGAGCGTGAGCTGCGCCAGCGCGCTGTCCGTCCATCCGCGGCGCGGCGTCGATGGCTCGTGCATCATGGGCTCACGCATCGCGAAGCTGCCTGCCGGTGAGGGAAACGAATACGTCCTCGAGGGTCGCGGAATGGGTGGCCAGCTCGCCAAGCACCAGCTCGCGATGTCGCAGCTCGGCCAGCAGTGCAGGCACGGTGCGCGCCAGCTCGCGCACCTCGAGTGCCCACCGCCCTCCATGCTCACGCACGGCGGTCACTCCGTCGAGCCCGCGCAGCGCATCCGCGTCGAGCGTCGCGCCGGCGCCCTCGGCAATGCTGAACTCGACCACGTGCTCGGCGCCAAGCGATGCGATCAGCTCTCGTGGAGATCCCAGTGCGATGACGCGGCCGTGATCGACGATCGCGACCCGGTCGCACAGCCGCTCGGCTTCGTCCATGTAGTGCGTCGTGAGCACGATGCTCCGCCCGCTCGCGCGAAGCTCCACGATCAAGTCCCACAACTGCCGGCGAGACTGCGGATCGAGACCGGTTGTGGGCTCGTCGAGAAACAGCAGCTCCGGATCCCCGACGATCGCGCACGCGAGCGCGAGCCGCTGCTTCTGTCCCCCGGACAGCTTGCCCACGCGCGCCGAGCGTTTCTCGCCGAGCTGCACGACGTCGATGACCTCGTTCACGTCGCGGCCCCGCGTGTAGAAGCTGCGGAACAGCCGGATGGTCTCGTCGACAGTGAGCTTTTCCGCGAGCTGCGTCTCCTGCAGCTGGATGCCGAGCCGCTCGCGCAGCGCGCGCTCGTCGCTATCCCAGCGCCGCCCCAACACCTCGACGACTCCATCGTCGGGGTCGGTGAGCCCTTCACAGATTTCGATCGTCGTGGTTTTCCCCGCGCCATTGGGA
>JANMAY010000365.1:0-1723 GCA_031360095.1 Gemmatimonadaceae bacterium | reverse complement strand
CGGCCATCGTTTTCTCGGCTTCCGCGAAGGTCAGGTTGGTGATGTCCGGAACACGCTGCTCGTTGACGCGGTGCACCAGCCGCGGCATCACCACGTTGTTGAACTCCAGCATCCCGGTGACGAACGCCAGCACCGCGAACGCGATCATCGCCGCGAGCGCCTTCGTCCGCCTGCCGCGCGATTGCTTGGGCGCTGGGGCTGCGGGTGGCAGAGGCAACGGGAGCGGCTCGGGCGACTGACTCACGTGAGCTTGAAGCGCGCCGCAAAGGCGCCGTCGCAGCCATGGAGTTGCGGCAGCACGCGCATCATGCCGCGCTCATCGACGACCGCATCGGGCAGGATGCCCTGGGCGGATTCGAGTTCCATCATCGGCGCCTGCTTGAGGAACTCCTCGACCACCTGCGTGGTCTCTTCGGGCTCGAACGAGCACACGCTGTAGACCACGATGCCGCCGGTGCGCAACCGGCGCATGGCGGAGAACAACAGCTCGACCTGCACGCGTGGCATCTCGCGCAGAATCGCCGCACCCTTGCGCCAGCGCGCATCGGCACGTCGCCCGAGCACGCCGAGTCCCGAACACGGGGCATCGACGAGCACGCGATCGAACAAGTCCGGGAAGTCGTAGGTGCGGCCATCGCCTTCAACGACACGAATGCTCTTGAGCCCGAGCCGCGCGACGTTCTGGTGCAGCGATTGCGTGCGCGCGGCCTGCCGCTCCATCGCCCACACTTCGCCGTCATCGCCGATCAATTCGGCGATGTGCGTCGACTTGCCACCGGGTGCGGCGCACATGTCGAGGATGCGCTCGTGCTTCTGCGGCGCCAGCAGGCGCGCCACCAGGCACTCGCTCTCGTCCTGCACCGTGCACAACCCATCGCGGAACACGGCGAGCGACATCGGCGAATGATTGCCGTCGATCCACACGAGTTCGGGCGACAGCGTCGCCGCTTCGGACTCGGCACCTTCGGCCTTCAGCGCTTCCATCAGTTGTTCGCGGGTGCCCTTCAAGGTATTCGTGCGCAGGCCCAGCCGCGCGGGGCGGTTGTTCGCCATCATCAGCGCGCGCGTGGCTTCCACACCGAAGCGTTCGAGCCAGCGTTCGACGATCCACACCGGATGCGAGCCCCACACCGCGAGCGAGGCCGCGTCATCGCCTTCGGGCACGACGAGCGAGTCCTTCTCCTCGGAAATGCGGCGCAGCACGCTGTTCACGAGGCCCGCAGTTCCCGGGTGCCCGTAGTGATTCGCGAGCTTCACCGACTCATCCACTGCTGAGTGCACCGGGATGCGGTCGAGGAACATGATCTGGTAGGCACCGAGACGCAGGATGTTCTGGATCCACGGCGGCAGCTGGCTGAAGCCGATGTGAATACGGTTCTCGAGCGCATCGTCGATGCGCCCGCGCCAACGCAGGGTGCCCTTGACCAGCTCATGCATCAACGAGCGATCGACCGCCGACATGCCGTTGTCGCCGCCATGCTGCGCGTCGAGCAAACGGTCACTGAACGCCGAGCGCGTATCGACGGCATAGAGAATCTGCAGCGCCGCTTCGCGCGGGTTGGACGGCAACTTGGGCTCGTGATTGTCACCCGCGCCATCCTGCGACTTGGTGCGGCTGGGGCCCTTGCGGTGAGGCTTGGGCGGCGGCTTGCGCTTGTCCGCGTACGGGCGATCGTCGCGCGGCGGGCCCGAGCGGTCGCGCGGCGGGCCCGAGCGATCGCGG
>JANMAY010000339.1:0-2730 GCA_031360095.1 Gemmatimonadaceae bacterium | reverse complement strand
TATCTCGCCGCCGCAGCGCGTCTTCCGCGCGTGGCCGACTGGCTTCGGCTTCGCGCCGCCGGTGTCACCGAGGACAGCGCCGCGCGGTCGGCACTCTTTGCACGCCTCGCGAGCGCAACTGCACGTGCGCGCATCGACGCGACGGACGCCCAAGCGCGTGAGCGCGCCGGTGACTACACCGGCGCAGCGCGAGCATTTCGGCGCGCGGGCGCTCCCACGTCGGCATTTCGCGTCGACGCGCTGGTCGCACGAGATTCCGCCGCGCGCCTGGTGCTTGCACACACCATTGCGCAGTACCTCGCCGGCTCGCGAACCGCGACGGACATTCGGCAAGCGCTCGACGTACTGGACAAGCTCGGCATGCTCTCACTGCGCGACGAGCTGTCCGCTGCGCGCGCGGCCGCGAGCGCCGGTGTCGGGGCCCGAGCCGTGGCGGGATTCGAGCGCGCGCGGCGGATCGCCGCGTCGCCGCTGTCGAGCGCGGATCTGATGCTCTACGCCGCAGCGCTCGGGCGCAGCGGGCGCTGGTCCGACGCCGCGCGCATGTACGGCACGATTACCTCCGACGCGTTGGTGCTGCCACTCGCGGCCTACCAGCGTGCGCGTGCGCTACTGCAAGCAGGTGAGGGCGGCTCAGCGCGCGCGGCGCTGCGCGACGTGGCGACACGCTATGCGGGCGAGCGCGCTGCGGCTGCTCCCGCCCTGCTGCTGCTCGCGGATTTGCAGGTCGACGACGGAAGCATCGACGGTGCAGCGCAATCCCTGCGCGAGCTGATCGCTCGGCACCCAACCGCGACGCAGGCGCCGCTGGCGCGCTTTCGATTGGGGCTCATCCAGTACGCAGCGTCTGCCGCCGACGCCGCGGTCACCTTCGACTCGGTCGCGGCGCTGCATCCCACCGACGACGAGGCGCTCGCAGCACGCTATTGGGCCGGACGAGCGTACGCTCGGAGCGGGCGCACGCCAATCGCCGAAGAGCGGTGGAAGCGCGTGATCCAACTCGCTCCGCTTTCCTACTATGCCGCCCTGTCAGCGGATCGTCTCCACACGAAGCGCTGGGCCGCGCCCGCGGGGCCAGACAGTGCTGCGCACATACCAGCCATCGACAGCGCCGTCGCGCGTATTGTCGCGCTGCAACAACTCGGCATGGATGTCGAGGCCCGCTTCGAGACCGACGCGCTGGCCGACCGCGTCGAGCGCGCACCCGCGGAGGCCGCCGCGATCGCGCACGGACTGCTCCGCGTGGGAGAGCCGGCGCGCGCGATGCGCATTGCACACGGCGCGATTGGACGAGGAGATTCATCGCGCGCGATGTTCCGCGCCGAATTTCCCATCGTTCATCAGGACGCCCTCGAGGAGGAGGCACGACGAAACGGACTCGATCCCGCGCTCGTCGCCGGGTTGATTCGACAGGAGTCGAGCTGGAATCCGCGCGCTGCTTCCGCGGCGTCCGCCCGTGGGCTCATGCAGTTGCTTCCCAGCGTTGGTGCATCCATCGCCGCGGGCCGCCGATATCCGCTGTGGAATCCGGCGCTGTTGTTCGAGCCCGACGTCAGTCTCGAACTGGGTTCGGCTCATCTCGCGTCGAGCCTCACTCGCGGTGCGCCGACGGCACGCGCACTCGCCGCGTACAACGCGGGCGCGTCGCGAGTGTCACGCTGGAGCGGCCGCCCCAGTGCCGACGACGCCGAGCTGTTCACGGAGTGGATCCCGTTTACGGAGACACGCGACTACGTGCGCATCGTTCAGCGGAATGCGGAGGTGTATCGGGCGCTGTACGGACTGAAGTAGGACCGTAGGACCGTAGGACCGCACAAAACCAGAACGGCACACCGAATCAGAATGGTGTGCCGTTCTACGGTCCTACCGTCCTACGGTCCTACGGTTGGTTCACCACCCCGGCGCCAGCTGAAGTCCATACACCCAACTCTTCCCGGGCCGCTGGAACGGATGTGCGACGTATGCCTCGATCACCGCGTAGCCAAGCAAATTCACACGCGCCGAGAGTCCGGTGCTCACCACCGGCTTGCGGAATTGGTTCGCGTTGCCGTTGCTCAAGCTGAACCCCTGGTTTGGACCGGAGCTCCATGCTTCACCCACATCCACGAAGGGTGAAATTGTCGTCGGGAGATACGGGAAGTTGATGAGGCCATATTCCGGCACGCCCAGCAACGGAATGCGAATCTCGGCGCTCATCACGCCGATCCGGCTTCCGAGCAGACGGTCGAAGACGGGACACCCGGTTCGCGAACACTCGCTCACGTCGAACGAGCCGACGCTGTATCCGCGCACCAGCGTTTCCTCACCAAGGAAAATCGTATAGAGGAATGTCGAATCCTCCGCGCTCCGGCCATAGCGACCGTAGTGCAGCCCGCGGAAAGCGAACGTGATTGGGCGTGCGAAGAGATACCGCCGATAGTCGGCGAGCAGCGACGTCAGCGTGAGAGACCCGACCGTCGGCGACACTTCGAGCCGATAGCGTGTCCCCTGAATGGGATTGGTGAATGCGTTGTACGCGTTGTCGCCAACGTACGCCGCACTGCCTGATCCGAAGTACACCGGGTCCCGCCCACCCAAGCCGGTGATCTGCTGATCGAACACGTTTCCAAACTGATCGGTGAGCAGGCTCTGCACCTGCGTGCTGAATGCCTGCCGCGTGGCGTTGGCGTTGAACTCCACGCGCCGCGTCGTCGAGAATGGATACGAGGTGCTCACTCCCGCCTGATCCAG
>JANMAY010000313.1:0-1713 GCA_031360095.1 Gemmatimonadaceae bacterium | reverse complement strand
TCGCTGGATCGTCGTGGGGGAAGTCTCCTCAGGGACGTCCGCAGCGAACGATGGTTCCACCACCACTTCCGTTCGCACCGAGTTGGCGATGTAGCAGGCGTCGTGCGCCTCGTGATGCATCGCCGCATCCGTCGCGACGTCCGGCGCGGACGCATAGGTCACTCGCGGGCGCAGCAAAACGCGCGTGATTGCGAGTCGGCCTTGCTCGTTGGGGGACATCACCCCTTCGGCGTCGTCGACATAGCGTTGAATGGTGTGACCGCGTTTGGCCGCGACATACAGGAACGACAGCAGGTGACACGACGAAAGCGCGGCGACGAAGGCCTCCTCGGGATCGATGCCGGCCGGATCCGACATCGGCTCGCGCACGTGCTGGGGCGACGCGGATGCGCGAAGTTCCAAGCCGCCGTCGAGCGTCCACTGGTGTGCTCGACTGTATTTCAAGCCAATGAAGTCCGCGCCGTCGCGCTCCCATGTGATCGTTGCTGTATAGCGATGCATGTGTCGTGTGCTCACGCGCACTTGATGATGTTGCGGACGAAGCGCAATGTTAACATAGCCGGACGAACAGGGGGAGAAAGAGCATGTCGCGAGCATTTCTGAGAGACGACGCAGAAGGGGAGATGCCCCGGCGCCACTACGATCTTCCGGAGCGGAGCGATCCGGAGTTCGGGCGGATGGCTGCTCGTGCGTTGCTCGAAGCGGCGCGCGTGAACGAGACGCAGCTCGCGGAGCGCGCGACGGGTTTCTATTGGGGCGAGCCGAGCCTTCGCCCATACGTCGAGGAGATGCTGCTCGAGGCCGAGCGGGCGAAGGACGAGCGATTGGAGCAGGTGGCGCGGCGGTTTCTGCGCTGAGCGATCAGGGGGCTGGGTTGGCGTACGACTCGAGCGCGCCACAGCGCGGGCACCGCAACGTGGCTCGTTCATGACTCTCCTTGGAGGATGTGCTGATGTCCGTTGAAGCCTCGCGCGTACACACGACGATCGCTGCAGCGCCGGCAGCAGTTTGGAAGGCGCTCATGACGCCCAGCACGTTCAAACAGCTTTTCTTCGGCTCGGATGTCGACACCGATTGGCGCGTCGGCAGCCCCATCGTGCTTCGTGGGGAGTGGAAGGGAAAGAAGTACGAGGACAAGGGAACTGTGAAGGCCGTCGAGGAGAACACGCGGCTCGCATTCACCCACTGGAGCCCGCTCTCCGGCATGAAGGATTTGCCTGAGAACTACCACGTGGTGTCGTTCGATCTCAGTCCGGCGGGAACGGGCACCAAAGTCGAGCTGTCCCAGACCAATCTGAATGACGCGGAGCCCCTGACGGCGAAGAATCGGGAGGAGTACGACAAAAACTGGACGATGGTGCTCGAGGGACTGAAGAAAGCCGTGGAGAAGTGAGGACGGTCGGCATCACTCCCTCGTTCGCGCCAGTCGCGTGGCGAGGTGGCGCTTCACGTCGGGCCACTCGCTCGACAGGATGCTGTACATCATGGTGTCACGCACGCTTCCGTCCCGGCGCGCCGTGTGGTGACGCAGGATGCCGTCGCGCTTGGCGCCCAGCGCCTCGATCGCGCGTTGCGAGCGGAAGTTGAAGTTGTCCGTCCGGAATCCGACGACGCTGCACCCGAGGGTTTCGAAGGCGTGAGTGAGGAGGAGTATCTTCGCCGCGGTGTTGACATGGCTCCGCTGCCAGTGCGCCGAGTACCACGTGTAGCCGA
>JANMAY010000268.1:0-3899 GCA_031360095.1 Gemmatimonadaceae bacterium | reverse complement strand
GGGCTGGATGCGGTAAAGGAGCTCATTTCCGTCATGGCTGACGACCGACGATCGCCATGTCCGGTCTCGGATCTCGTGATCGGCCACAAATGCGGCGGCTCCGACGGATTCAGCGGAATTTCGGCCAATGCGGTTGTTGGCCGGGTTGCGGACCGGCTCACGTCGTTCGGTGGCGGCGTGCTGCTCACCGAGGTGCCCGAGATGTTCGGCGCCGAGCAGCTATTGATGAATCGGGCGGCGAGTGTGGAGGTGTACGGGCAGCTGGTCGCGATGATCAACGACTTCAAGGCGTACTTTGTCCGGCACGGTCAGAACATCTATGAGAATCCATCACCGGGAAACAAGGCGGGGGGGCTCACGACGCTCGAGGAGAAGTCGCTTGGCGCCATTCAGAAAGGCGGACAGGCGCCGGTGACGCGCGTGCTGCGATATGGGGAGCAGGCGGGCCCGGGTGGTCTCTCGCTCATCGAGGGACCGGGGAACGACGGCGTGTCGTCGACGGCAATGATCGCCAGCGGCGCGACGGTGCTGTTGTTCACGACGGGCCGGGGCACGCCGCTGGGATTCCCCGCGCCGACGATCAAGATCTCGTCGAACTCGGAGATCGCGGCGAAGAAGCCGCACTGGATCGACTTCAACGCCGGTGCTCTGCTCGACGGCACGCGCAGCATGGACGCACTCGCCGATGATCTGTTCGCGTATGTGCTGGATGTTGCGTCCGGCAAACAGCGAACGAACAACGAGCGACACGGCTATCGCGAGATCGCGATTTGGAAAGACGGGGTGACGCTCTGATGCTGCCAACGGAAAGCCTACCGCGACTGAGTCGCGCGCTGCTGGACGAGCTGCGCACCCTGCGCGGCCAGGTCGACGTCCCCGATGCATCGCTGCTCGATCTTCCCGAGACGGTCGTGCAATTCGGGACTGGCGGATTTCTTCGCGGGTTTGTCGACGACTTTCTCCATCGCGCCAATGCGCAGGGAAAATTCGGCGGCCGTGTGGTCGTGGTGGGCTCCACCGGCAGTGCACGCAACGGCTCGATTGGCGATCAGGGCGGCTTGTATACGCTGGTCGTGCAGGGGAGAGCCGCCGATGGCGAGCCGGTGCAGGAATGTCGCATCATCGCATCGGTGAGCCGTGCACTCTCGGCGGTGGATGAATGGGACGCGGTGCTCGCCCTCGCACGCGAGCCACAGTTGCAGTATGTGTTCTCCAATACCACTGAAGTCGGCATCACGCTGCACCCCACGGATGCCGCCGCCGATGCCCCGCCAGGCTCGTTCCCGGCAAAGCTGACGCGCTTTCTCTGGGAACGCGCCACAACATTCGACTTCGACGTGGCACGCGGGCTCGTCATCATTCCCTGCGAGCTGATCGAGGACAACGGCACGAGGCTCGAGGAGATCGTGCGTGCGCTTGCGCAGCGCTGGAACCTGGATGCGCGATTCGCCAAGTGGCTCGACGACGCGGTGCCGTTCTGCAACACGCTGGTGGACCGCATCGTACCGGGAACGCCGCGCGGCGAGAATGCACATGCGCTGACCCGGATGCTCGGGTACGAGGATGCACTGCTCACGTGCTGCGAGCCGTATTGCCTCTTCGCGATCGAAGGCGACGATGCCATGCGCGCTCGACTCGGCTGGACGTCAGTGGATCCGGGAATCGTGGTTGTCGAGCACATCGGTCCGTACCGTGAGCGCAAAGTGCGGCTGCTCAACGGCGCACACACTCTCCTGGTCCCCGTTGCGCTTCCGATGGGATGCGAACTGGTGCGCGACGCGATCACACATCCGGCGATCGGCCGATTCGTTCGTCAGGCAATGCTGGAGGAGATCGCTCCGACCCTCGATGCAGATGGCGCGGCGGAGTTCGCAGAGGCGGTGTTGGAGCGTTTTCACAATCCCTTCATCAAGCACGCGTTGATCGACATCACGCTGCAAGCGACGATGAAGATGCGCGTGCGTGTCGTTCCGACGATTCAGCGCTTCGTGTCGCGCACCGGGCAGGTACCGCAGTCGCTCGCGTTTGGATTTGCTGCGTTTCTATTGTTCATGCAAGGCCAGTGTCAGGCAACGCGTCATGCGCACGGACTCACGGTTCCGGCGGACGACCATGCCGCGCACCTGAAGACGCTCTGGGAGCGCATGCCGAGCGACGCCGATGCGCCGGTGGGCGAGTTCGTCTGGTTGGTCTGCCGCGACAGCGCGCTGTGGGGTACGGATCTCACGCTGGTCCCGGGATTCTGCGAGGCGGTGGCGGATCATCTCTGGCGCGCGCGGGCACTCGGCGTCGGTGCGGCGCTCGATCATCATCTCAGCACGACAGTCGCATGACCATCGCGAGTAGTGTCGCAGTTACGGATCGACTGCGCTCCCTCCGTGTGGTGCCGGTCATCGTCATCGATGACGCGCGCCGCGCCGTCGCGCTCGCCGAAGCACTCGCTGACGGCGGCTTGGGCTGCGCGGAAGTCACCTTTCGCACCGCGGCTGCGGTGGAAGCGCTCACGCTCATCGCGAAAGCGCGTCCCGACTTTCTCGTGGGTGCCGGCACGGTCCTCACCCCGGAGCACGCCGATCGCGCGCTTGCCGCAGGAGCACAGTTCGCGGTATCTCCGGGCATGAACAGGCGCGTTGTGGAGCACTGCCTCGACATCGGTCTGCCGATGTATCCCGGTATCTGCACGCCGAGCGAGCTGGAATCGGCGTTGGAGCTCGGGTTGAGGGCGGTGAAATTTTTCCCTGCCGAACCGACTGGCGGTGTGAAGTATCTCAAGGCCATCTCGGCGCCATACGGCGACGTCGAGTTCATGCCGACCGGTGGCATCACACGCGATACGCTCGCCGATTATCTGGGTTTTCGCAGAGTGATTGCCTGTGGCGGCTCGTGGATGGCGCCGTCGGATTGGATCAGCACGGGCGCGTTCGATCGCATTCGCGATGAGACGCGCCGCGTTGTGCAACTGGTGCGCGAGATCGACGCGCGGACGGTGGCAGCGTGAGCGTGGTCGCGCTGGGTGAGCTGATGCTGCGGCTCAAGTCACCGGGACACGAGCGGCTGCTCCAGTCGCCGATGCTCGAGGCGACGGTGGGTGGTGCGGAGGCGAATGTTGCGTCGTCACTCGCACTGGACGGTGTGGCAACGTCGTTTGTGTCCGCGATGCCCGATGGGCCACTGGGGGATGCGGCGCTTGCCGAGCTGCGGAAGTTCGGCGTCGACGTCTCGCGCGTGATTCGAGGATCGGGCCGGCTTGGCGTGTACTACCTGGAAGCAGGAGCCGGACACCGGTCGGCGCGGGTTCTGTACGACCGCGAAGGCTCGGTGATGGCTACAGTCAATCCGGCGGCGTTCGACTGGCCGAGCATCCTGGGCGGCGCGGAGTGGCTGCACGTGAGCGGCATCACGCCGGCGATCAGTGCAACGGCGGCGCAGGTGACACTCGATGCCGTCGCGGCCGCCCGTGTGGCGGGACTGACCGTGACCGTCGACTTCAATCATCGCGCGAATCTGTGGCGCTGGGGCAAGACGCCGCCGGACGTGATGCCCGGGATCATGGAGCACGCGAGCATCGCCATTGCCGGCCGCGAAGACATCCAGACCATGCTCGGCATGCCGCTGCCAGGACGCACGGAAGGTCGCGAGCCGGATATCGATGCGTTCATGTTGCTGGCGGACGCCGTACTGGAACGGTTCCCAGCGCTCGAGACCGTGGCCATCACACTGCGGGAGAGTGAGAGTGCATCGCGGAACTGGTGGTCCTCGCTCCTGCGCACGCGCGATGCGAGCTTTCGCAGCCGCCGGTGGGAGATCACGGACATGGTCGATCGAATTGGCGCAGGGGACGCGTTTTCGGCCGGGCTCATTTACGGGTTGCTGACATACGGACGAACCGAATTTCAGCG
>JANMAY010000184.1:0-8587 GCA_031360095.1 Gemmatimonadaceae bacterium | reverse complement strand
ACGCTGACAGCCGCACAGGCCCGTTGCCAAAACGATGAGCCTGGTGCAGGCGCATCGGCCGCGGCCGGCGCTCGCAGCAGTTCCTCGGCCGTCGACCGGATGCCGCGTGGCCGGCTCGTCATCCCGCAGCCCGCTGAGATGGCGCCGACGACGGCGATTCCCGCCGAACAGCGCGCATTCATGCTGAAGTCCGCTCGCGCAGGGTGGAACTACGTCACGCGCGAAATCACCAGTGCGGGCTTCGTTGGCGCCACCAAGAACTATCAGTTCCTCACCGTGTGGGACATGGCGAGCACGCTCGCCGCGGGGTATTCCGCGCGCCAGCTCGGATTCATCACGTCGAAGCAATACACCGCATTCATCAACCGCACGCTCGTGTCGATCGAGAAGATGCCGCTCTATGACAACGCCGCGTTCAATCGCATGTACTCGGCACAAAACGGCGCGATGGTGGACAGCAAGGCGGAGCCGAGCACCACTGGGATGGGCTTCTCCACGCTCGATCATGGGCGTCTGTTGTTGTGGCTGAAGCTCGTCGCCGAGAGCGACCCGGTATTCGCGACTCGGGCGCAGACGATCGTGTCGCGGCTCAACATGTCGCGGCTCGTGAAGAACGGATACATGCAGGGCGAGGAGATCAACGCAAAGACCGGAGTCAAGCGCTCCTATCAGGAAGGGCGCGTGGGCTACGAGCAGTACGCGGCCGAGGGATTCGCCCTGTGGGGAGCGCCAGTTGATTCTGCGCTGGACTTCAGCATCAACGGCAAGCCCGTGTCCGTTTACGGCAGCACCATCATCACCGACGGACGCGGTGGCGACGTCATGACGAGCGAGCCTTTCGTCATGATGGGCATGGAGCTTGGGTGGAAGAACGAGACCTGGAAAAATCTCAGCCTTGCGGTACTTGCCGCTCAGGAGGCGCGCTTCAAGCAAACCGGCATCGTCACGATGGTGAGCGAAGATGCCATCCCAGTACCGCCGGCGTACTTCTACTACTACCTGCTTTATCACGAAGGCGCGCCGTTCGTCGTGACCACCGTGAGCGGCGCCGTGAGTGACAGCTTCCCGCGGTGGGTCAGCGCGAAGGCAGCATTCGGATACCACGCGCTGGCTCCGAGCGACTACACGTGGCGTGCGCTGCAGACGGTGAAGTTTGGCGGGACAACGGAGGGATGGACGGCCGGTGTCTACGAAGGCACGCGCAATTCTACGAAGACATACAACCTCAACACGGCGGCGGTCGTGCTCGAGTCGGCGGCCTACATGCAGCGTGGATGCGCCTTCATCACGAAGGTTTGTCCGCCAACGAAGCCGAAGTAGGCGTCAGGCCGCACCGCTCGTCACGTTTCGCGCTGTCGCGCCGACTGTCTTCTGCACGTCCGGGTCGGCGCGCGGTGCTGCGGGTGAGGGCGTGGCCCATCGCCACAGCGACTTCAACCGGTCGCGCGATTCACTCAGTCGCTCCACACCGACGACGAAGCTCACGCGCAACGGCGACTCGAGTGCTCGGCTGAAGATGACCGTGCCTTTTCCGGAGATCGTGGTTCCCGGCACGTCCCAGCGCATGGTCGTGCCTGGCTCCACCGGGTTCTCGAGCACGAGTCGAACGCCGCCGCGGCTTTCCTCTTCCAGCAGGCCCATACCCAGCGCCGTTTCCGTTCCTTCCTCCTCGGCCACGGACACGAGCGCCGGCAAACCAACGACGCGGCGCCGGCTCTCGCGCGGGTTCGTGAACCGCTGCACCGCATTCTCCACAACGTCGATGCTCTGGCGATAGAGCTGACGCGAGAGCGGAATCGCGTGATGGGCGCTGTGCAGCTCGATGGCGTCCCGCGTCTCGAGCGGCAAATCCTGAAATGCGACGCCATGCAGATGTACCGTGCCGTACGGCGTCGCCTTCGCGGTCCGATGGGTCACCACGCCGCGCGTGCTCACAAGTCCTTCCGCAAGCTGCAATGGCACCTCCACCAAGGTGCCTTTCTCGAATTCGCACGTGCAGCGGAACGACAGTCCCGACGAGTTGATGTCTTCAGTGGTCGCCGGAATTGACTCGCCGGACGGTTCACCTTCGACGAGCGCTTGCACGCGCGTTGTGAGGCGCTGCGCAAACCGGTAGTCCGCGCGCATCTGCTTCGACTGAATGCTGTGGCGAATCACATACAGCGCGAAATACAGATTCCACCCGATCCACACGGCATTGACGACGAACGCCGCTGAGAATCCTCCGCCGTCCCGGTAGTCGATCCAACCGTAGTGCCGGGCGATGAGCGCCCACAGGAATGCGCCGACGGAGACAGCCGCAAGAATTACCTGTGGCGCATACGTCTTGAACGGAACATCACCGGCACCCTTCGGCGTGACGTTGAACTTGAGCGGCTTGCGCGCGAAGTAGCCGGAGGCGGCCATGATGTACGTGAAGAAGCGCGTCATGTTGTAGCGCTCCGAGATCAACACGTATCCCGTTCCGCGCGACAGCAGCTCGAAGCTGCCGATCATGAGTAGCATGTACGGCACGAGCCGCACGAGCAGCTCACCGTTGTCCACTTGCACCGGCAGCATGCCGAACGCGAAATACATGACCGGCGCGATGTAGAAGATCAACCGCTGAATCCCGTCGAGATAGACGATGACCGACGAGAAGTAGGAGATCCGCTGCCGCCAGGTGAGTCCTTTGACGAACAGAGGATTCATCTTGCGCAGCATCTGCATGGAACCCTGACCCCACCGCAGGCGCTGCACGTGGTACTGGCCGGCGGATGCCGGCGCGAGCCCGTACGCGAGCGTCTCGCCGTGGTACACGGAACTCCACCCCCGGGCATGGAGCAGCATCGAGGTTTCCATGTCTTCCGTGATCGTCTTCGTCGAGAAGCCGCCGATCTCATCGAACGCCGCACGGCGCAGCACGCCGCAGCTTCCGCAGAAGAAGGCGGCGTTCATGCGATCCTTACCTGGCTGAATGAGCGAGAAGAAGAGGCGATTCTCCTCCCACAGACGCCGTCCTTCGTCGTTCACGACATGCGTGAACGAATCCGTGTTGTAGAAATCCTGGGGCGACTGGACGAACGCCACCTTCGGGTCGTTGAAGTAGCCGAGCAGGCGGTCGAGAATGTTGGGCAGCGGGACGTGGTCGGCGTCGAGCTGAAGCACGAGTTCGCCGTTCGTGACGCTGAACGCATGGTTGAGATTCCCGGCCTTCGCGTGCGCATTCCCTTCCCGTCTGATGTACCCGATGCCGAGTTCCTCGGCCATCACCTGTACTTCGTCCCGCTTGCCGTCATCCAGCAGATAGGTGTGATGCGGATATCGAATCGCGCGCGCGCCGATCGCCGTCCGTCGGAGCAATTGCAGTGGTTCGTCGTAGCACGTGATGAAGACGTCGACCGCGAGACCTTCCGGCGCGGGGGGAGGCTCGCGATGGACGAGCCGCCAGACCGTGAAAATGAAAAACGCCATTCCCAGCAACCCGTACGTCTCGGCGCCAACGAGCACGAGGGAGAATACGGGGTGATCCCAATTCAGGGATGACGTCCAGCGCCAGGCGATCCAGTAGAGGCCGTAGGCGTAGGCAATGACGGCCACGCACCGGATGATCAGCTCTTGCGATTGCGAGAGCCGCGGAATGGTGTAGGCGGACAGCGCGGGCCGCAGGGATTTCGCGGCGGGTGGAACTTGAGAGTCGCTCACTTTGTGATTTGAAGCACAGTGGAGTTGTGCTGCAGTGCAGAGCGCGGGCCGCGTCGTTGAGGCGAGAAGAGCTTTGTGAGCCTGCCGAGCGTTGCTGCAGCTTCATCGAATGAGCTAAGTCGTTGTAGCACAGAGTCTTAACGATGAGGTCGCTTGTTACCTTGCTGAGGTAATCGGCGTCCTACAAATGTTTCGACCGTGTTGGTCACGCGGTCCTGTTGGTTCCCTCCGACTGCGTTCCCAATGTCCACTTTTGCACGCGGCCTTCAGGCTCGCTCGGCGACCGCTCTGACGCTTCTCGTGTTTGCGGCTGCCTGCTCGAAGGATGCATCCACGATCACGAGTGCGCCGGCCGCGGAAAGTCCCGCAGGGGAAATTCCCGAGGATGTATCATTCGCCGTGCTTCCGATCACGTCCATCGCCAATCCTATCGCGGGGAGCGGTTTCTGGGTCGACCCTTACTCCAATGCCGCGAAAACCGCAGCGGCATGGCGCGTCAGCAGCCCAGCGGACGCCGCACAAATGGATAAGCTCGCGCAAGAGGGTTCTGCCCGGTGGATCGGCAACTGGAACGCCAACGTCCAGTCCGATGTGGACGCTGCGACGACGACGATGACCGCCGCAGGCAAACTCCCGGTTTTCGTCGCCTACAACATTCCGCAGCGCGATTGCGGCGGCCTCTCCGGCGGCAATTCTACGGCACCTGCCGCGTACCGCACCTGGGTGACAGCGTTCGCCAACGGGATTGGCGCGCGGCGCGCCGTGGTGGTGCTCGAACCCGATGCGCTCGCCGCGATGGACTGCCTTTCGTCCGCCGACCGCCAGACGAGGCTCAGCCTGATGAAGTACGCCGTGCAGGCGTTCGCGTCGAAGGGCAACGTCACGATCTACCTCGACGCAGGCCACCCGCGCTGGAAGAGTGCGTCGACGATGGCCGCTCGGCTCATCAATGCCGGCGTGGCGCAGACGCAAGGCTTCTCGTTGAACGTTTCGAATTTCCATCCTACATCGGACAACGTCGCGTACGGAACGCAGATCTCCAATCTGGTCGGCGGCAAGCATTTCATCGTCGACACCGGTCGCAACGGGCTCGGTCCGACCGCTGATTTCCAGTGGTGCAATCCTGCGGGGCGCGCGCTCGGTGACCGGCCGACGACAACCACGGGCGTTCCGCTCGTCGATGCGTTCATGTGGATCAAGACACCAGGCGAATCAGACGGCGCGTGCAACGGGAATCCGAGCGCTGGTGTCTGGATGCCGCAATACGCGCTGGGCCTGGCACAGCGGGCCGCGTACTGATCCTTCGCGCAGGCTTCGCTAAGTACGGAATTCGACTCCGGAAAACCCCTATGTCGTCATCCAGGTTTTTGACTCGTCGAGCAGGAATAGCGACGAGCGAATGTCGAGCGCGATGGTGCGAAAGCGCGCCGCGCTCGATGGAGCGACGGGCGTGCGGGAAAACAAGATGACTGCGTAGAGTTCTCCCGAGCGCAGCAATCCGCCAAATCCCACCACCGACGCGATGCGATGGCGAGCGACGAAGTCCTGGGCGGGAATGAGAGGACTGCCGCTCGCGTGCTCGACGTGAAAGACATCGTAAGTACGCGCATTGGTGCGGCGCGTCGGCGTGGCGCCGCTCACGACGCTGTCGATGTCGATGCCGAGGTCCTCGATGAGATGGGCGATCATCGGTGCGGCCCGCACGGCGCTCACTGCCGGGAGCGGGATCGCCCGATGCGACTGTGACGCCTGCCGGCTGTTCCACTCCTGTTCGTCACCTGCCGTGCCGAGGAGCACGAGGCAGCGCATGTCGGGCCAAGCGGGCGTTTCCCCCAGCAGGTTGTCCGCAAACTCCTTGAGGTCGCCATCCAGGCTGCCGTATCGGTGTGTTTTGTAGAACCGCACCAATGCGCAGTTGCGTTCACCGGTGGTGCTGTCCACGCAGTGCTCGTACAGATACCGGACGATGAGGTTCGCGGACTCTTCGATCGTTTCTGCATTCCTCAGGATGCGCCGGACAGCGATGCCGACGCGCAGCATCGCCCCAACCGAAAAGTCGGCAATGTCCATCCTGCCAAAGCTTGGTGAATCCGCCATCATCTCCCTTTGCAACAGCCAAGGCGAACCGCGCGTGGGCAGTAGAGTCTACGCTCGCTAAATCTCGCTGCGCGGCATACCTCGGCAAGCATCGTGCATGCGGTGCCGGACTGATGACAGAAGATCAGGACCCCGCAGCGCCAGCTCCTATCACGACCACGTCCGACGATTCTCCACTCAATCCGGACGTTGACGTCAGTGCGCGTGGCACTCCGGCTGAGTCCGGTGCGCCCGCACCGGACATAGAACGCACCGGGCGAGGACTCGATGCTCCGCGCACCCGGTCCGTGGAAGCCACGGTGCTCACCGTGCTCGCGCTGCTCTACTCTCTGTACTTCGCGAGAGACTTTCTCGTACCTATCGTCTTTGCGCTGCTGTTGAATTTCCTGTTGAGCCCACTCATTCGCCTGCTGGTGCGCTTTCGAATACAGCCACCGGTCGGCGCGGCACTCGTCGTGGCGCTTCTAATCACCGGCGTCGGCGGCGCGATCTATCAGCTCGCCGGTCCGGCTCAGCGGTGGGCAGCCAGCGCACCGCAGAGCTTTGGGCGCGCGCAATCGAAGCTGAAACGGATTATTCGGCCCATCCAGCAGGTGCAGCGCAACGTGGAGGAAGCCGCCGATGCTGCGGGCGGACAAACGGGCAAGGCGCCGGTCGTCGTGCAGTCCGGACCGACCATTGGGTCACGACTGTTCGGCACCACGCAGCGATTGGTCGCCGGCATGCTCGAGGTGTTCATCCTTCTCTACTTCCTGCTCGCGGGCGGCGACCTCTTTCTTCAGAAGCTGATCAAGGTCCTTCCACACTTCGGCGACAAGGTCAAGGCGGTCGAGATCGCTCGCGCGACCGAGACCGCGGTGTCGGCATACCTGTCCACGACGCTCCTCGTCAACATCGCCGAGGGAATGGTGGTGGCGCTCGTATTCTGGTTGATCGGGATGCCGAACATCGTGCTCTGGGGGACCCTGGTGGCGTGTCTCGAGTTCGTGCCGTATTTGGGCGCACTCACGGCTGTCGTGGTGTTCACGGTGGCCGGGCTCAGCGCATTTCCCGATCTCCCGCACGCTCTGCTCGTGCCGGGCAGCTTTCTCGCGATCAACCTGGTGCAGGCCAATGTCGCGACGCCGCTGCTGCTCGGCCATCGGTTGACGTTGAATCCCGTCGCGATCTTCGTGGGGCTCGCGTTCTTCTTCTGGATCTGGGGGGTGCCGGGTGCCTTTCTCGCGGTGCCACTGCTGGCGACGTTCAAGATTTTCTGCGATCACATCGCAGGGCTGGCAGCGATCGGAGAGTTTCTCGGACAGCGGGACGAGAACGAGCGGCGTGTGACCGCGCGCATCTAGCGCTCAGTACTTCCGAAGCGCCTTGGCGAGCAGCGCCGCAACCTCTTTGGGCGCTGTCCCATCTTCGACGGTCACGTCCAACGTCAAGGACTTCTCACCCGGCGTGCGCTCCACGTCGATGAGCCATCCAAAGGCGGGCCCGCCGCAGCGTGCCACCGCGCCCGACTTCATGTGCGCCGTCACGACGCCCGGAAAGCCGTACTCGACCTGGCTGCCCTTGAGCGCGCGCTGCAGAGCGGCGGCGACCGCATGACCGCGTTCGTGCGCACGGCTGGCGTCGTCACTGATGGCGTGCTCCAGCGTCGAGCTCATCACATCGTCGGGTAGCTCGAACGCCGCGAGTGGATCGTAATCGTCGGAGAGGGGCATCGAAGTGAGTCGTGAGTCGTGAGCGTGAGTCCTGAGTCCTGAGTCCTGAGTCCTGAGTCGTGAGTCGCGCCGTATTACTCATGACTCATAACTGATGACTCATGACTGCCGCTAAGCTGTCGCCTTTGACCCCTCATCACCAGGGTCGAGACGGCTGCGTCGCACCGGTTCGGCTTGATTCCTCGGGCGTAACTATCGGCGTATAAGTCCAGCAACCCCTGCGCCACCAGAAAGGCCGCGAGGGTCCACTTGGAGACGGCCCATCGCGGCGCAAGCGTCGCGCGCCGGATGAGCCACCATCCGCCGACGGCAAGTGACGACTCGAGCAGGAAGTCGATCATCGGCCTGTCGTAGAGATTCAAGCCGTGCAAGTCGCCAGCGGGCCACAGGAGCTTGCTTCCGGTAAAGAAGTCCCCCACGGGGTGCAGGACCACGAGCGTCGCAAACAGCGCTGCCGTGGCGCGCGAATTGGTCAGAAGAAGTGCGAGGCCCCCGACGATCGCCGCCTCGAGCGCCACCACGGGAATGGTGTGCGAGTACAGGCCGACGGGATTGCACTCCCCCACAAGAACGAGAAGGCCGTCGACGACGTCGGGCGCAAACGCGGCGGCACAGAGTGCGATCAATCGCGCCGTCCGTATTGGCGCACGCAGCACAGTGCCGAGCGCCGCCGTTATTCCCAGGTGACCGATGATCACCGGGTGAAAAACTTTTGTACTTCTTCGAGCAATCGAACTGGTGACACGGGTTTGGCGAGATACTCGTCCGCGCCAGCGGCGATAGACGCGTCGCGGTCCCAACTCGCAGCGAGCCCGGTGACCACGATGATCGGCACGCCAGCGGTCGCGAGATTCTCTTTGAGCACGCGAACGGCATTCCACCCGCTCGTTCCCGGCATCGTGACGTCCATGAGCACAAGGCTCGGCCGTTCCTGCTCGACCATCGTGACCGCTTCGGCGCCATCGGACGCCTCCACCACGCGGAACCCCGCGCCGGTCAGAATCTCCGCGTACAACGCGCGCTGCTCGCTGCTGTCGTCCGCGACGAGAATGGTCGGCCCGTGTGGAGCCGTGTCCGGCATGTGCGATCGGGAA
>JANMAY010000160.1:0-12352 GCA_031360095.1 Gemmatimonadaceae bacterium | reverse complement strand
CCCACTGCGCCGCGGGCGAGCGTGCGCGCGCCGATCAACACACGGTATGCGGCGGAATCGGTCGCCTCGACGCGCGCGACGATCGTGCCCCGTGGCGTCCATCGCGCCGGTTCGACGTCGAGTGAGAGCGCGGCGCGATTGCGCGGCGGATCGCCGCGCGTGGCGAGCACCGCGACCGGCACGTTCACGGGGGTGGCGGACGCCCACGCCGTCTGTTGCGCATCCGTCGCGACGGCGATCGTGCGCGCTGGCAGTGCGCTACCCTGCACCGCCGCCGCCGCGCGCCGAAACGCCAACGGTAAATCACCTGCATCCTCGCTCGGTGTCATGCGCGCGAGCTCGGTGACAAGCGCGTCGCGCGTCCCCCCGCGCACCTGGCCATCGGCCGTCACGAGCCACACGCGATCCGCAGGGGTGCTCGCCAGCAGAAGGGCGCGCGTGGCATCGCGCAGTTGCGCGAAGACGGGAGTGCCGGCAGTCACTGCGGTCGTCGAGAGCGAATTGTCGAGCACGACTGCGACCGCTGTGGGTCCGTGTCCCACGCCAATTCCGGCAGTGAATGGCCGAGCAGCGGCGAGCGCGAGCACGAGGACAAGCAGCACCCGCAGCAGCATCAAGAGAAGATTGCGCAGCCGCAGCGAGCGGCTGTGCTCCTGCTCCGCGCGCTGCAGGTAGCGCGCGGCGGGAAAATCGACGCGCGTCGCGACTCGGCGTCGCAGCAAATGCAGCAGCAGAGGCACGGCGGCGGCGCCCGCGAGCAGGAGGTAGAAGGGCGCGAGAAAGCTCATGGACGCTTGAGTCGTGCGTGGAAGGCGCGTCGGAGCGGCATCGTATACGGTTCATCGGTGACGACGAGCTCGTAGCCGGCTCCCATGGCCGCGAGCGCGATGCGCCATTCTTCGACCACTTCCGTCACTGTGTCGCGATAGGCCGCGCGGACGTCTGCGGCAACCGCGGGCACCGCAAGCGCGGACTCCGGATCGGTGAACTGCGCCTCGCCCGTCATCCCGAAGTCCCGCTCGGCGGGATCCATCACGTGAAAGACGAGGACGTCGTGTCCGGCGGCCCGCAGCCCGCGCAAGGCGGCGATCACGGCCACGGGATCCACGAGCAGATCGCTGACGAGGAGCACCATGCCCCGACGCGTCACGAGACGCGCGGCCTGTCCGAGCGCTGCGGCGAGGTCGGAGGCCCGCCCGCCGGCTTGCTCCGCGAGCGCCGAGACGAGGCGACGCCACTGCGTCGTCCGCGCTCGGGGCGGAACGCTGGTGCGGACGACATCGTCGAATCGAATGAGGCCGACGGCGTCGCGTTGACGCAGCAACAGGAGAGCAAGCGCCGCCGCGAGCTGTTCGGCATACGCACGCTTGGTGAGCCGAACCGTACTGCCACGCCAGTCCATCGATTTGCTGACGTCGAGCACCACCGTGGCACGCAGGTTGGTCTCTTCCTCATACTGCTTGACCACCCAGCGGTCGGCGCGCGCGGCGATCTTCCAGTCGACGTAGCGCAGGTCGTCGCCAGGTTGATAGGGACGAAAATCGGCGAACTCCACCGAGAACCCCTTGCGAGGTGAACGGTGGAGTCCGCTGAGGAAGCCGTCGACGATCCAACGGGCGACGACTTCGATGTGGCCGAGCGTGGCCAGCGCTGCCGGGTCGAAGAGATCGGCGCGGAGTGGGGACTCCATGGTCGATGAAAGTAACCGACTGTCAGTCGATAGTGGCCGTCTGGCTATATTGAACGGCTGTCCCCAGTCCCCGACCCGCGCCTCATCGTGAATCTCGACCACATCCGCAACTTCTGCATCGTCGCACACATCGACCACGGGAAGTCCACGCTGGCCGACCGGCTCATCGAAGAGACCGGCATGCTGCAGAAGCGGGAGATGAAGGCGCAGGTGCTCGACACCCTGGACCTGGAGCGCGAACGCGGCATCACGATCAAGCTGAATGCGGTGCGGATGACGTATCACGCGAAAAACGGGCAGGATTACGAGCTCAACCTCATCGACACGCCAGGCCACGTCGACTTCACCTATGAGGTCTCGCGATCGCTCGCGGCCTGCGAGGGCGCCATTCTGGTCGTCGATGCGTCGCAGGGAATTCAGGCGCAAACGCTCTCGAATCTGTTTCTCGCGATGGATGCGGGGCTCGAAATCATTCCCATCCTCAACAAGATCGATCTTCCCGGCGCCGAACCGGAACGCCGCCGCGCTGAGCTCGTCGAGCTGCTCGGCGTGGATCCCGACGAAATTCTTCTCGTCAGCGCGAAAGCCGGTATCGGGATCACCGACCTGCTCGAGAAGGTCGTCGCGCGCGTGCCCGCACCCGTGGGCGACGCGACGGCCCCGCTCCGTGCGCTCATCTACGATTCGTACTACGACAAATATCGCGGCGCCATTCCGAGCGTTCGGGTGGTCGACGGCGTGCTCAAGAAGGGCACGAAGATCACCTTTGGGGCGAGCGAGTCGGTGTACGACGTCGACGAGGTAGGGTATAATCAGCTGCGCCAGGTGGAAACCGATCAACTGGGGCCCGGTGAAGTCGGCTACGTCGTCGCAAGCGTGCGGTCGGTGAGCGAGACGCGCGCCGGCGACACGATTTTCGACGCCCTCAATCGCGCCCCTGAGGCGCTGCCGGGCTACCAGGAAGTGCGCTCATTCGTGTTCGCCGGCCTGTACCCAACGGACACGCAGCAGTACGAGACACTCCGCGACGCGCTCGAGAAGCTCAAGCTCAATGATGCGTCGCTCAACTACCAGCCGGAGACGTCGACCGCGCTGGGGTTCGGCTTTCGCTGCGGCTTTCTCGGCCTGCTGCACATGGAGATCGTGCAAGAGCGGCTCACGCGCGAGTACGAGCTCGACCTCGTCACCACGGTGCCGAGCGTGGAGTACAAGGTCTACAAGACCGACGGCGTCATGGACTTGATCGAGAATCCCTCGCTCATGCCCGACACCTCGGTGATCGAGACGATCGAGGAGCCATACGTGAAGGCGCGCATCATGGCCCCCGCGGACTACATCGGCGCCATCATGACGCTCGGCCGCGAGCGGCGCGGCGTCTACAAGAACATGACGTACCTCGATCCGCAGCGCGTGGAGTTCGACTGGGAGTTTCCACTCGCCGAGATCATCCTCGATTTCTTCGACCGGCTCAAGTCGATCAGCCGGGGGTATGCGTCCCTCGACTACGACATGCTCGAGTACCGCGCGAGCGATCTGGTCCGCCTCGATATGCTGATCAACGGCGACCCCATCGACGCGTTCAGCGTGATCTGCCACAGGGACAAGGCGTATGAGTGGGGCCGGAAGATCGCCGACAAGCTCAAGGAGCTCATCCCTCGCCAACTGTTCGAGGTGATCATCCAGGCGGCGATCGGGACCAAGGTGATTGCGCGCACCACGGTCAAGGCGCTGCGGAAGGACGTGCTCGCGAAGTGCTATGGCGGCGACATCAGTCGAAAGCGCAAGCTCCTCGAGAAGCAGAAGGAAGGAAAGAAGCGCATGAAGCAGGTGGGATCGGTGGAGATCCCGCAGGAGGCGTTTCTCGCGGTCCTTCAGGTCGACTAGGCGGGCGGCATGAGCTCGTCGCTCGTGATCCAGACGTCGTTCCTCGGCGACACGGTGCTCACGACACCGCTGTTGATGCAGTTGGCGCGGCGCGGCCCGGTGGACGTCGTCACGACACCGGCATCGGCGGCACTGCTGCGGAATCATCCGGCGGTGCACGAGCTCATCGCGTACGACAAGCGTGGACTCGACCGCGGTGTGCTCGGGTTTTTCGCGCTTGCGCAGCGGTTGCGCGCCACGAACTACGAGATCGCGTTCCTCGCGCAGGGCTCGTGGCGGAGCGCGCTGCTTGCGATGGCGGCGGGCGTGCCAACGCGCGTTGGATTCTCCACGTCGTCGGGTCGTCTGTTCTACACGAAGCGCGTTGCGTATCGCGACGATCTGCACCACGCGGCGCGACTGCTGATGCTCGCGCGCCCGAATGGTCGCGAGCCGAGTCAGGCGGAGCTGCGTCCGTCGCTGCATCCCGGCGAGGTGGAGCGCTCGGAAGTCGACGCCCTGCTCACACGCCACGGAGTGACCTCCGGCGAAACGATCGTGGCGATTGCGCCGGGCAGCGTGTGGGCAACCAAACGGTGGCCGTATTTCGCCGAGTTGGCGGAGGGGCTCCGCAACGACGTGCGTGTCGTGGTTCTCGGCGGGGCCGACGACTCGACGCTTGCGCAGTCGATCGTGGCGGCGGCTCCGGGTGCGATCGATGCCACGGGACATCTTTCGCTGCTCGCCTCGGCGGAGCTCATCGGTCGCGCGCACGTCCTCGTGACGAATGACTCCGCACCGCTGCATCTTGCATCGGCCATGGGCACGCCGACCGTGGCGATCTTTGGTCCCACGGTGCCGGAATTTGGATTTGGTCCGCTCGCGCCGCGCAATGCAGTGATTGGTCACGACGCGCTCCCCTGTCGTCCGTGCGACCGGCACGGGCCACAGCGCTGTCCCCTCGGCCATCACCGCTGCATGCGCGATCTCGAGCCGGCAGCGGTCGCCCAGCAAGTACGCAATCTCCTTCTCACTCCGGACGTCCACGCATGAGCACCTCGCGCGAGCAGTACATCGTTGGTGTGGATCTCGGCGGCACGAACATCGTTGCTGGTGCAATGACGGCCGATGGCTCACGTCATCTCGCGATGCGCAGCATTCCCACCAATTCCGCGGTCGGGGATGAGGGAGTGGCGGATCGGATCGTGGGGCTCGTCGAGGGCGTCATTCTCGACGCGATGGAGCAGAACGGTTCGTCGCGTCGCGATTTCATCGGCATCGGCGTGGGAGCGCCGGGTCCGCTCGATCGCGAGAAAGGCATCGTCCTCGTCGCGCCGAATCTCGGATGGAAAGATTTTCCCCTTCGCCAGCGCATTCAAGAGCGGCTGCATCTTCCGACCACGCTGGACAACGACGCGAATTGCGCGACGTTCGGCGAATGGTGGCAAGGAGCGGCGCGCGGCGGGCGCAACGTCGTCGGTCTCACGATCGGGACGGGGATCGGCGGCGGATTGATACTCAACGGCGCGCTGTATCACGGATCGTCCGACATGGCCGGTGAGATCGGCCATACGACCATCGATTTGAATGGACGCCACTGCAAGTGTGGCAACTATGGATGTCTCGAGGCGTACGCATCCGGCCCGGCGATCGCGACGCGGGCGCGCGAGGTCCTCGTGCGTGAAGAGGGGGAGTCGGCCATCCCGGCAATGGTGAACGGCCGGCTGGACGACATCACGGCACAAATCGTCTATGACGCGGCGACGAACGGCGACGAGATCGCGAACGAGATCGTCCGCGACACCGCGCGCTATCTCGGAGCGGGCGTCGCCAATCTGCTCAACATCTTCAATCCCGACATCGTGGTCGTCGCAGGCGGAGTGACCGCCGCGGGAGACGCGCTGTTCGTTCCGCTGCGGGCCGAGGTGCGTCGCCGGGCGTTCAGTCCGGCGGTGCGAGCCGTGCGCATCGTCCCGGGGGAGCTGCCAGGTACTGCAGGAGTCGTCGGCGCCGTGGCCAGCTTCAAGCAGCAGCACCTCGGCGGCGTGTGACGCAGCATGTGAAACCCCGTGCGGCGTCCGAGGGGACGCCGCGGAAGCGTCGCGTCGGAGTGATCGGGACCTTCGTCTGGGACATCATCCACGGTCGCGAGGACCGGGGCGTGCCCGTGGAAGAGTGGGGCGGCATCACGTACACGCTCAGCGGACTCGATGCCGCACTGCCCGAGGATTGGGAGATCGTTCCGATCATGAAGATCGGCTATGATCAAGCGAGTCGCGCGCGCGACTTTCTCCGGTCGCTCAAGCGCATCGCCCCGGACGCAGCGCTCGTCGAAGTACCGTATGCGGGCCAGCGCGTGGAGCTGCACTACATCGACGCCGAGCGCCGAACGGAGAACATGACGGGCGAAATACCGGCGTGGAGCTGGCTCGCACTGAAGCCGCTGCTCGACGACGCACGACTCGACGCGCTCTACGTCAACTTCCTGAGTGGTTGGGAGCTCGATCTCGAGACCGCGCAACTCGTCCGCCAACACTTCGCCGGGCCGATCCACTGCGACCTGCACATGAAGGTGTGGGCCGTCGAGGCGGACGGACTGCGCACGCCACGTGCGATTCCGTTCGTTGCAGAATGGTGCCAGTGCTTCGACTTCCTTCAGATGAACGAAGAGGAGATGGCGACGATCGCGCCGGACTCGATGAGTCTCGCCGCGACGGCGCTGGCAAGTGGCGTTTCTTGTCTGCTGGTGACGCTCGGCCAGCGCGGCGCGATTTACGTCGCGGCCCCGGGATTCGACACAATATGTGATCTTCCTCCTCGCGGAGGATTGTCCACGTCGCCGCGCGGCGGCACCGGCGCGCTCGGCGCGGTGCGCACGGCGTTGGTGCCCGCCGAGAATGTCAAGACCTCCGGCGATCCAACGGGATGTGGCGATGTTTGGGGTGCGACCTATTTCTCTCGGATGGTCGCCGGTGATAAGTTAGCGGACGCGATGATCGCGGCCGCACGGGCCGCTGCCCGGAATGTCGGGCACCGGGGCGCTACCGGACTCGCCGCCCACCTGCGCGGAGAACTCAGCCTCACGTGACCAGCGTCATCACAGTTCCGCCCTCGCTGGACGACCATACGTTCGAGCAGGTGGTGGATCAGCTCGCGAGCGTTCCCGCCGACGCGAAGCTGCTCGTGGACGCTCGGCATACGCGGTGGGCGTCTCCCTTTGGGCTCACAGCACTGCTGGCACTCGGGCAGACGCGGGATGAGCGCCCCACCTTCGCCGTCCCTGACGTGGAAGACACGGCGTCGTACTGGGCGCGTACGGGATTCTTCAAGTTTGCGGAGGAGATTTACGAGTTGTCCGGCTCCGTTCCGCGCGCGCGGGGGGGCGAGTCGAGCGTGCTCCTCGAGATCACACCTGTGGTAAACAGTGAAGATGTCCACACGGTGGTTGGCCGCATCCAACAAAAGGCGCAGCAGATCCTTGCGAGTGAGCTACATATTGAATCGCGCGCCACGGTTGGATTCGCGATGACGCTTTCGGAGATCTGTCAGAACATCGTGGAGCATGCTGGACGCGGCGGTTGGGTGGCGGTGCAGACGTATACGTGGCGAAAGCGGCTCGCCAATCGTCGCGTAGTCGTGATCGCCGTGTGTGATGCGGGCTGCGGATTCCGTCATTCGCTGGAGAGCTTGCCGGGTCGGGCACGCAGCGATCGCTGGGATGATGCGGCGGCGCTCGAGGAGGCAGTGATTCGCGGCGTGAGTCGGTTTCGTGATCCAGGTCGCGGTCAGGGACTTGCGGGAGTGCGAAAGTACATCGGCCGGTGGGACGGCAAGCTCAGCGTTCGCAGCGGCACAGCAAAAATTGCCATCGTACCGAGTTGGGACGACGACGTACCACTGACGGAAAAGCTGGCCCCGTTTCCGGGGTCGCAGGTTCAAGTCACAATACCCGAGCGGGTCTCCGGGGGCCCGCGCTGATGATGCACATCGACGTGAGCACGGTGCTGCGGCAAACGCTGTCGTGCGAGCTCTATTCCAATCTCGTCACGCGCCCCACCGGTGCTGCCGTGCGGACGCAGATCGAGGCGCTGCTCGCGGATACGCGCGAGCGGACGCTGACCGTGATCGATTTTTCCCATGTGGGAATGATTGATTTCTCCTGTGCCGACGAGGTCGTGGCCAAGCTGCTCTTGCGCTACGGAACTCCGGATCACGCGTACGGAGAGGCCTACTTTCTGTTCCGCGGTGTGACCGACGATCACTGGGATGCGATCGAAACGGTCCTCGAGCGGCATGGTCTCGCACTCGTGCTGGAGACGCACGATGGTGCGCGCATCGTCGGCAAAGTCGATGATGGTGAGCGCGCTGCGTGGGAGAAGGTGTACGAGCTCGGGCGCGCGCAGCCGGCGGACCTCGCGAGTGCGCTCGGCTCTCCGCCGGCAGACGCTGCGCGCATGCTCGACGGGTTGCATCGGCGGCGGCTGTTGATGCGCGTGGATGACGGTTACGTCGCCGTTGGCGGGCTGGGCGAAGCGGATGCCTGAGGACGGCCGCAACCGGTCGTTGCGCGTGGCGACATTCGTCGGGACGCGCAGCACCGATGCGGATCGGGGACCGCAGGTCCGGATGCATCCGGACGACGCGCACACGAGATTGCTGGTGGACGGCGAGCTGGCGTGGATTTATGGCCCGCGCCGGCAGGAGTTGGCGACGGTGAAGGTGGACGAGTCCATGAAGCGCGGCGACGTGGGATTGCGTGACGTCGCCGGCGCCGCACCGTCCGAGAATGTGCGCGTGATCAAACCCGACCTCGATTCGCATACGCGCCGCGGGCTGTTCGCCTGAGCCGGCGCCCTTCCACACCTCTCGTGCCTCCTTCCCGCCGCCCGCGCCCGCACAGTCTTCCAACGCTGGCCGTCCATGCCGGCGAGGAATCGCACGACGCGGGAACTCCCGTGATCACGCCGATTTTCCAAGGCGTCAACTACGTGCAGGAGACTGGGCGCTCTGATGGAGACCGCTATCCGCGCTATGGGAATGCGCCAAACGCGGAGCTCGTGCAGCGCCGGCTTGCGGCCCTGGAGAAGTCGGAAGCAGCGATTCTGCTGTCGAGCGGCATGGGCGCCACGGCGTGTGCACTGCTCGCGCTGCTGCGTCCGGGCGATCATCTCCTTGCTTCGCGCTGGATCTATGGCGGCACGCATCGCCTGTTGACCGAGGAATTCGCCACGCTCGGGATCGATGTCACGCTGGTCGACCCGATGGAGTCGCGTGGATGGAGAAAACGTCTCCGGAAAGAGACCCGCGCCGTCTTCCTCGAGTCGCCGGTGAATCCCACCTGCCGCGTGATCGACCTGCGCCCCGTCAGCTATCTCACGAAGGAAGTGGGGCTGGCGCTGGTGGTGGACTCCACATTCGCGAGCCCGGTGAACTTCCGGCCCCTGGAACACGGCGCGGACGTCGTCATCCACTCGGTGACGAAGTACCTGAACGGCCATCACGACGTGATTGGCGGCGCGGTCCTCGGCACGGCCTCCTATGTGGAGGAAGTGCGGCAGAAGATGATCCTGTGGGGACAGGCGCCGGATCCGTTCAGCTGCTGGCTCCTCGAGCGAGGGCTGAAGACGCTTGACGTCCGCGTGCGGCGGCAGAATGACAACGCGATGCGCATGGCGCTCTGGTGCGTCGATCGAAAGGAGGTCAAAGCGGTTCACTATCCCGGGCTTCCGACGCACCAGGATCACGAGGCGGCGCGCCACCAAATGGATGGCTTCGGCGGCATGTTCGGGATCGAACTCACCGGGGGCGCGCGCGCCGCCGACCGGTTCGTGCGAAAGCTCCGGCTTATCCGACACGCGCCGAGCCTCGGTGGTGTAGACTCTCTGGTCAGTGAGCCGCGACATTCGTCGCACGCGCACCTCACCGGCGAGGAGCGCACGAAGATCGGCATTCCCGATGGGTTCTTGCGACTGAGCGTCGGCATCGAGGATGCCGACGACCTGATCGCGGATGTGGAGCAGGCGCTGCGCTGATGAGTGAGATCATCATTCCGGGAGAGAAGGAGGGCGAGCGTCGCCGCGTCGAGCGGCGAACCAACGCGAGCATCGGTGAGCTGACGCTGCCCGAGGTGCGCCGCATCCTCATCACCATGGCACTCGGCACCGTGGTGCTGGCGCTCTTCCTCTGGATGGTCAAGACCGTCGTCATCGCCGCCATCCTCGGGCTCATCATCGGATTCTACATCCGGCCCGTGTATCTGTGGCTGCTCGCGCGAACGGGGAACGAGACGTTGTCGGCCATCGTGACACTGCTCGCTGTCATCGTTCCCGTGCTCGTCGTGCTGGTGTACAGCTACAGCGAGCTCTCGGATGTGCTGGGATACGCGAGTCAGCACCAGACCGAGATCGTCACGAAAATCGACGCGGCGGTGCGGCGCGTTCCGTTCTTCAGCACGGCGAAATCGGCAGATGCCCTGGGGAAAATGGTCATCGATGGGACCGCATACGCGACGCGGTTGCCGCTGCTTCTCAAAGCCGCCATCAAGCAGTTCTCCGTCTCGGCCACGATCTTTCTCTTTACGGCCTTCTACATCCTGATCGAAGCGGACAAGGTCGGCGGATACGTGTCGAGCAAGATCCCGCCGCGCTACGCGCAGCTCCGCCGCTCGCTCGAAGTGAATGTGCGGGGCGTGTTGTACGGCGCCATCTACTCCACCCTGCTGACACAAACACTCAAGTCGCTGATCATTCTCGGGATGAATCTCGCGTTCGGTGTGCCACTCGCTGGTGCGCTGGCCGTCGTCTCGTTCATCATCGGGTTCTTCCCGATCGTCGGATCGTGGAGCGTGTACGTGCCGGTCGCGATCTGGCTGATCATCTTTCGCGATGCCGTGGGCTCTGCCATCGCGATGATCGTCATCGGCACACTCGTGAACACGGTGTTCATCTCCACGTATCTTCGGCCGAAGATCGCCGCCGACCGGTCGCGCGTGCTCAACTTCTATTGGATGTTCGTGGCGCTGATCACAGGCGTGTACACCTTCGGGCTCGCCGGCATTCTGCTCGGACCCATTCTCATCGGGCTGCTCAAGGCCGTCGTGGATACGGTGACGTCGGGCTCGAGCTGGAAGTTGATCGAGATGGAAGACGAGGAGGCCGTCGCACAATAGATGGTCGCATGATCCGCTTCACTCACGTCTCGAAAAGCTATCCCCGGACCGGTACGGCGGTCGACGACGTCACGCTGCACATCGGCAAGGGAGAGTTCGTCTTCTTCACGGGCCCGAGCGGCGCTGGCAAATCGACGCTGTTGAAGATGGTGTACTTCGAGGAGCGACCCACGAACGGCGAAGTGCGCGTCAGCGGCACGAGCTCCGCCGCCGCGGGCGATCGTGATGTCGCCAAGCTGCGCCGCAAGCTGGGCATCGTCTTCCAGGACTTCCGCCTGCTCGACAATCGCACCGCCGAGCAAAACGTGGCCTTCGCGCTCGAGGTCACCGGCGCGCCCCCCGCCGTCATCGCGCCCAAGGTCGTGCGCGTGCTCACGCAGGTTGGCCTGTCGGGCAAAGGCACTGCGTACCCACGCGAGCTCTCAGGGGGTGAACAGCAGCGCGTCGCGATTGCACGCGCGCTGGTGAACGACCCGTTCGTCCTCATCGCGGACGAGCCCACCGGCAATCTCGATGACCGCGCGACGCGTGGCATCTTTCAACTGCTGCGCGAGATCAACGCCGGCGGCACCGCCGTCATGATGGCGACGCACAACCTCGAGCTGGTCCGTCGTCACGAGTTCCGAACCATCGAAATGAATCGCGGTGCGGTGGTGTTCGACTCCGCCGAACAGGCGGCGCGCACGACATGAGCCGAGCACTGCGCGACGCGTGGATCGACATGAAACGCGCTCCCCTCCTGAGCGCGCTGAGCATCACGACCATCGCCTTCTCCCTCTTCGCCTTCGGCCTCTTTGGCCTCGTGGCGCTCAACATCCGCGCCGCGCTCGACCAACTCGAGGACCGCGTCGAGATCCGCGCGTTCGTGACGGAGGGAACACCGTCGGAAAACATCGCGGTGGCCTCGGCCGATATTGCGGGTTATCCGGAGGTGCTGAACGCGACACCGGTGACCCCGGAGCAGGCGCTCGTCCGCGCCCAGAAAGAGCTGGGCGAGTTCCGCGACGTGTTCGAGGGAGCCACGCTGCCCGCCTCGATCGACATCCGCCTCAGGCCCGGACTTCGCGACCCGACCACCGTTAAGCGCGTTTCGGCGCGCGTGAAAGCGTTCGCGTTCGTCGACGACATCCGCTACGGCGAAGAATGGATCGACAAGCTGTATGCGCTGCGCAACATCGCCGGGATCTCGGGCCTCGTGCTCGGTCTCGTCTTCGCGGCCGTGAGCGTGATCATCATCGGCGCGACGATACGGATGTCCGTGCTGGCGCGCACGGAGGAGATTTCCATCATGCGCCTCGTCGGCGCGACCGACACGTATGTGCGCCGCCCGTTTCTCATCGAGGGAATCGCCAAGGGAATTCTTGGCGGGCTGCTCGCCCTGCTGCTGACGTACGTCGCCCGATCCCTCATCAACAAGTATGTCATCGAAACCATTTTCTTCGACCGGCGGGTTGCGCTTCTGGGCCTGCTCTTCGGCGCGCTGATTGGCCTCATCGGCAGCGCGCTGTCAGTGGGGAGGCATCTACGCCGCGTGTGACGCGGCGCGCACTCCGAAGCATGGTCCTCCTGGGCCTTGTCCTCGGCGCTTCCTGTGCCCTTTCCGCGCAAGGGACCGACGCACGTCTTCGCAC
>JANMAY010000157.1:0-11899 GCA_031360095.1 Gemmatimonadaceae bacterium | reverse complement strand
GTCCCGATTGCCCGCTCGAGAAATCCGCCCTCGCAATAGCAGAAGTAGAACTCCCACAGGCGCTGGAAGCGCGCATCGAATCCGAGCGCGGCGATCTGATCACGATGCGACCGCATGTTCTCATGCCAGCGGTGCAGCGTTTCCGCGTAGTGCAGTCCGATCTCATCCACGTGCACGAAGGAAAGATCGGCCGCCGCTGCCGACCGACGGAGGACCGCGCGTGAGGGAATGCAGCTGCCGGGAAATATGTGCCGCTTGATGAAGTCCACCTCTCGGCGGGCAGCGTCGTACCGCTCGTCAGCGATCGTGATGGCCTGGATGACCCCGCGACCGTCGGGACGAATCAGCTCGCCGCACTTCGCAAAAAAGGTGTCGAAGTACTCGTGTCCAACGGCTTCGATCATTTCGATGGACACCAGCTTGTCGTATTCGCCGCGAAGGTCCCTGTAGTCCTGCTTCAGCACCGTCACTCGGTGTGTCAATCCGGCGCTCGCAACACGCGCCACCGCGACGTCGTACTGCTCTTGCGAGATGGTCGTTGTCGTCACGTGGCACCCGTATCGCGCCGCGGCATGGATCGCGAACCCGCCCCAGCCGGTTCCGATTTCCACCACCCGATCCTCCGTGCGCAGATCCAGCAGCGCCGCGATGCGCGCGTACTTGGCAGCCTGGGCATCGGCGAGGGATGCGCCACGTCGCTCGAACACGCCGCAGGAATACGTCATCGATTCGTCGAGAATCAACCTGAAGAAATCGTTCGAGAGGTCGTAGTGCGCACCGATGTTACGGCGACTGCCACGACGGGAATTCGCATTGAGCGCGTGCCCGATGCGCCGGAGGGGAGTGGCCAGACGCGCCCACCCGGTCTCGAGCCCCTCGAGAAGCTCGCGGTTCTTCAGCAGGAGACGGACGACGCCGGTGAGATCGTCGGTTGTCCACCAGCCATCCGCGTATGCCTCGCCCGCGCCGACTGCGCCGCCGAATGCGACTGCGCCGTAAAAACGTCGATCGTGCACGACGATCTCCACAGGCGCCTGGGACCCTTCGCCCCAGGACGTGCGCATTGCTCCGTCGCGAATGACAAGACGTCCATTGCGAAGCCGCGCCAGGCGCGAGGCAACGGCTCGCTCAGCGAGCGATGACAGGAACTTCATCACGTCCTCGATTTTTGGGATGAGTGTGGAACGTCGCCCCTTTCAGCTTGAGGCGCAGCGCGTGCCAATAGATGCCTGCGACCACGGTGAGCGTCATCCACGGATAGCTGGCGAGTGCGGAGCGCAGCACCGCACCGGTCAACGGCTGCCGCCGCAAGATCAGCGTCGCGTCGAACGCGAGTGCGCCGTTGTCGAGATTCTCCATGTGGACCGTGAGCGCCTCCGACGGCGTGGAGAAGCGCCAATCGTACTGATGGTGCATCGCCATGAATGGCGACACGTGGAACTGCTTTGCGTGGCGCGTGCGGTGGTGCGTGGCACCGGCGGTCGCGGGCATGACGTACGCGTGACGCTCGCCCCACGGCGTATTCGTGATCTCGGCGACGATGGTCTCGAGCGTTTCGCCCGTCTCGTCGAAACAGTAGTACAGGCTGACTGGATTCTGGACGTAGCCGAAGTAGCGCAGGTGCGTGAGCAGCCGAATGGGGCCGTTGGGCCGACGGCCCGTTCGCGCTTCGACCAACTCGCGCACGGCTTGGTCCAGCGGCATCGCGGCATCACCGAGGTAGTCGGCGCGGCGAAACCAGGCGAGCGCGGGACGCCGCGACGACCATAGCCAACGGCCGGCAAACACCGTCGGCAGCTCGGCAAGATCGAGATACAGCATGAACATGCCGTATCGAAACTCGTGCGTGACGGGCGACATGCGCCGATGCCGAACGGTTCCCCGATACACGCAGCTGTTCACCGCGCCACCAGTTCCCGCACGGTGCCGCTCGCGATCGCTTCGACTTCGGTGGCCGCGGCCATGGCGCTCACCACGCCGTCTTCGTGGAATCCATTGCCCCAGTACGCACCGCAGAAGTGCGTACGATTCTCTCCGCTGATCTCGGCTCGGCGCGCGCGCGCCGCCGTGCTACCGGCAGCGGACATCGGATGACTGTACGACACGCGCCCGATCACCCTGGCCGGATCGATGTATTCATCGCCATTCAACGTGACGCAGTACGTGGTGGCGCCCGCGATCGACTGCAGGATGTTCATGTCGTACGTCACGACCGCCGGGGCGCTGGGATCGTCGCCGACGCGATAATTCCACGCTCCCCACGCCGAGCGCGCCCGCGGCAGCACGGAGGTATCGGTGTGGAGTACCGCGTCGTTCGGCTGATACGGCAGTGCGCGGAGTACCGCCCGCTCCGCTGCCGACGGATCCGCGAGCAGGCGCAGCGCCTGGTCGCTGTGACAGGCGAGAATGACGCGATCGAACCGTTCGCCGTCGACGTCGACGTGGTCTCGGGAGCGCGTGACCGTGCGCACGCGGTGACGCAGCCGAATCCGATCGCGAAAGGCGGCGACGAGCGCGTCCACATATCGCGCCGAACCGCCCTGCACCACGCGCCATTGCGGACGGTCGTCCACCGTGAGCATGCCGTGGTTGTGAAAGAACTCCACGAAGAACGCGGCAGGCATGTCGAGCACGGCAGCGGACGGCACTGACCAGATCGCCGATCCCATCGGGAGCAGATACCACTCGCGAAACTCCCTCGAGTAGTGTCCCGCCTCGAGCACGTCGCCCAGCGACAGCTCCGCCGAACCCGATCGCACCGTGTGCACGGCGTCGCGGTTGAAGCGGAGGATCTGCGCGATCATGCGCAGAAAGTCCGGCCGCACGAGGTTGCGTTTCTGGACGAACAGCTGCGACAGCGTGGAACCGTTGTACTCGATGCGAGCGCGATCGTGACGCACGCTGAAGCTCATGGTGCTCGGTTGCGTTGCGACGCGGAGCTCACGAAGCAGGCGCGTGAAGTGCGGGTAGTTGCGCTCGTTGTAGACGATGAACCCCGAGTCGATCGCCGTGACATCGCTGCCCGACTGCACGTTCCACGTATGGACGTGGCCTCCGATCCGATCGTCGGCTTCGAACACCGTGACGTCATGGCGCGGGTGCAGCTGCCGCGCGGCCACGAGGCCGGAGACGCCGCTGCCAATGATCGCGACGCGCATCACGACGTCTCCAGGAGTCGCGCCGGAACCGGACGCAGGTCGCGAATGATTCGCAGCCAGCTGAGGAGCACGAGCCCCATGTAGGTGAGATCGAGCTCCCACCAGAAAAAGCCCTGACGCGCGGCGCCGGGATACTTGTGATGATTGTTGTGCCAGCCTTCGCCGAGCGTGATGATTGCCAGCGTCATGCTGTTGCGGCTGTCATCGTCTGTCTCATAGCGGCGCGATCCCATTTGATGCGCCAGCGAGTTGATGAGACAGGTCCCGTGGAACAGCACGACCGTGCTGACGAAGTAGCCCCAGATGAGGTACGGCAGTCCCCCCACGGCGAAGAGCGTCGCGGCAAGCGCGATGGGCACGACAATGTCGAACCGGTCGAGCCAGCGCAGTTCAGGATAGCGCGCCAGGTCCCGCACCTCGTGTGTGTCGGTGGGGAAGTTGTGCGCCGACGTGATCCAGCCCATGTGGCTCCACCAGAATCCGTGATGGCGCGGCGAGTGCGCGTCGAGCTCGGTGTCCGCGTGCCGGTGATGCTTGCGATGGTGCGCCGCCCACCAGAGCGGCCCGCGCTGCGTGGCACTCGCTCCGATGAGCGCAAACACAAACTGCGCCGCGCGAGTCGTGCGGAACGTGCGATGCGAGAAGTAGCGATGGTAGAAACCGGTGATGGCGAACATGCGAATCACGTAGAGCGCACATGCCACGGCCACCGCGCCCGGCTGCCAGCCGACGGCGAACACGCCAAGACACATTGCATGCATCGCGATGAACGGCGCGATGCGAATCCATTCGACGCGTTTGCCTGCGGCCGTTGCATCCGTCGCGACGGCGACGCTGCCGGCGTCGATCCACAGTGTGGACGCGCGCACCAATCGCGATAGTACACTGCGTGGGCGGTCGGACGTCGTCGTCGTTGTCATGCGGATCTCACCGAGCTCGCGGGGACATGGGTGCGAAGTGCGTTGCGCCAGTGCGTCAGGTCGCGCGCGATGGATACGCCGGGCACATGCCCAATGGATTGGCCCGCCGCTCCGCCGACATACATCGGCGTGATTGCGTCGAGCGACTGCCGCAGCAGCGTGAGCTCGGATTCCAGGCGATCGGGCTCCTCGGTGGTGGTGACGCTCAGCCCCACCACGATGGCCCCGTGACTTCGCGCCGCGGCCGCGATCTGCGCGGCGGGCAGGTCGGCGCCAAGCCAGACCACATGCCATCCGTCGTGTGCGGCGGCCGCCGCCGCCATCAAGGCGCCATGCGAGTGGCGCTGGCCGGCCGGCGTGGCGATGAGCACGCGTGGGGCATCGGTGAGCACATTCAGTTCTCGCACCAGCGCGCCAAGCAGCTGCTCGATGGCGGCCGACGCCGCGTGTTCGTGCGCGATATCAAGGCGGCCTGCGTGCCATTCCTCGCCGATCTCGATGAGCAGCGGTGTGAGCAGGTCGTCGAGAAATGTCGAGGTTCCGAGCGACAGCAGCGCCCGTTTCAACACTGCTTGCAGGCGGTCCGGCTGCATATCGCGCACGGAGGAGAGCGCCAGAGCCCGATGGGATCCCGACTCCGTCGGGCGGGCGAGGGCGAGCGCGGCATCCTCGGCGACGATGAGCGCGAGCTCCTCTGTGGGGAGCGAAGCCAGCTGACCCACGGAGCGTCCGCTCAGCGACGCCTTCAATAGAAGGGACAGCCGATGGATGTCCGCGTCGGAGTAGTAGCGTTGGCCCCCGTCGGTACGCTTCGGGCTTACAACGCCGTATCTCCGTTCCCAGGCGCGAAGGACATGGGTGCTGATCCCCGTCCGGTCGGCCACGACCCGAATCGGGTGCCGTGCCACATCGCTGCTCGATTCCGTGACCATGCACGGAAACTAGTTACTGTCTAAGTGAAGTCAAGGTATTAGCTAACTTTTCCTTAGACAAATCTATATCAGTCTCATCATCTTCCCTACTGTTTGCTCGTCAACAGAACGATGACCGCACCGCCGTTCGAATTGATCCCGAACCGGTTTGCGGCCTCGTTCATGTCGAGATATCGAACCTCGTACAGGGTGATGGTCGTGAAGGACGCGAGCTGCGACAGCGGCTGCAACGGTCCGTAGTCTGGAGAGATTTGAACCTGTCCCGCACCGTCGTTGCTGAAGCTTTGCGGACCGGACGTACGGAAGAACGAGGGCCGGAGGTAGCGGATCGCCTTCAGCGCGTCCATGCTGATGACCACCGGGTCATGCAGCTCCGCCGCGGAAATGACGTTCGGGTTTCGAGTTGCGCGGGAGCTCGTGGTGGCGCCAGGCATCGCGCCGTCGCCAGAGGACGCAGACGTTTTGGCGCATGACGCCGCGATTACGAGACACGCGACGACACAGCAGCGAAAGGCAATCATGGGCGACCTCCACACGAAGTTGAGCAGCGCGATAGCGCATACGGCGAGCATCCGATCTTGCACCGGCGGCTGCGAAGTGCAAGAGGTCGATCCAGCGTGCGCCGCAAAAGGACCCTCCGAACGCGGCGGGTGCAAGAGATCAGCTGGCTTTCGAAGCGCGGTCCAGCGTATTCCCGGCCCGCCCGTCGGCGGTGCTGGAACGCGGCGTCGGGAGGGGGAGGGTAAGCGTGAAGGTAGAGCCGATCCCTGGAGTGCTCGATGCCACGAGGTCACCCTTCATCGCGCGCGCTAGCTCGCGACTGATCGCAAGTCCCAACCCGGTTCCTTCGCGATTTGCCTGTTTCCCGATCTGCACGAAGGGGTCGAACACCGCCTCGAGCTTGTCATCCGCGATCCCGATTCCACTGTCGTGCACGGTGACGGCAATACCGTCCCCCGTGCGGTGGCATGCGACTTCGACCTTTCCGCCACTCGGTGTGAACTTCACGGCATTCGACATGAGGTTGAGAACGATCTGCCGAAGCTTGTCACGATCCGCTCGAACGCTGAGATCGGCCTCGCACGTGCCCATCCGGTACTCCAGCCCTTTGGTCTTCAACTGCGGAGCGATCAACGCGTCGACTTCGCCGAGCAGCTTGCTGAGCGGAACGTCCGCCAGTTGGAACTGGACATGTCCGGCTTCCAGCTTCGCAAAATTCAACACGCCATTGATGAGACCAAGCAGGTGCTCGGCGCTCAAGCGCACGCGCTTCAGATACTCGCGCTGACGGTCATTGAGCGGGCCCTGGATCTCTTCGTCGAGCAATTGGACGTAGCCACCGATGGCATTGAGCGGCGTGCGCAATTCATGACTCATGCTCGCCAGAAACTCCGATTTCGCCTTGTTCGCATCCTCCGCATCCATTCGCGCGGCGCGCGCGGCAGTGTAGAGTCGGCCGTGCTCGACGGCGACCGCCGCCCGGTTTGCGAGGTCTTCGACAGTGCGGAGGCTCGACTCATCGTACGTGCGTCCCGAACCCGAGTAGACGAGCATGAAGGTGCCCACGGTCAACCCACGGATTCGAAGCGGGGCAACGATGGCGGACTGCAACCCATAACCGCTGTAAATCTCCGGCTGCTCTGCATCGCGAGCGGCCGCGCCGAGAAACTCGCTGATGTCCGCATCCAACTCGGACTCTCCCGAGCTCAAGACGTGGCGCACGCTGTGCGCGCCGCGCCAGTCGGCCGCGTACTCACGCTCATCCAATCCGGACGAATTCCATTTCGCCGGGTCGGCGTGGCGCAGCGCAACGCGCTTTACCGATCCGTCCTCCGTAATGAGATGCACAGCACACCAATCGCCGAGCACTGGTACCACGAGTCCGGCGACTTCGGTGAGCGTGCGCTCCACGTCCAACGACGAGCTGAGCACTCGGCTGACTTCGGCGAGTAGCTTGGCTCGGTGCTCTCCACGTTCTGCTTCGCCGCGCGCCGCCTGCTCCGCTGCCAGGTGCGCCGCGATCTCCGCCTGCCGCTTCCGCTCCGAGACGTCGAGCCCGAAGACGATGATGTTCTCGACACCTCCAGCTTGGTCGTCGCGTTTGGCGGCATTCCACACGAAGGTGCGGTCCGCTCCTAATGCGGTGCGCACCGGAATTTCACACTCGGCCAGCGAACCGTTCGCCAGCCTCGCCCAAAGCGCATTCGCGTCATGACGCCGCTCCTCGGGCACCAGCACGTCCCACAGCTTTCGCCCAACCACCTCATCAGGCTCGTACCCCAACAGCGGCCGAATGCGCGTGTTGACGTATTGGACCGTGCCGTCCGGAATCAACTCGCCCACCAGCGTGGGGCTGTGCGCGACGATGTCCCGGTACCGCGCTTCGGAGAGTCGGAGGGCATCCTGCGCCTGCTGCAGCAGCACCGGCGTGAGCGACCGCGGCGACGTCACGGCATCGACGTGGCCGGCGATGAGCGCCTCGAGCGCTGCTTCGGTTTCCGCGAGTCGGCGCGACAGATCCGCGACGTCGGGTTGATCGCCACCCGCCTGACTGCTCATGGCCCGCTCAGACACCTTTGCCTCCATCGAGTCCGAGTGCGGCAATCACGCTCGCCCGCTCGCGCAGGGTACCGATGATCTTTCTCACCGGGACTGGAGCCACCTTCACGAGCGTCGGCGTGACGATGACTCCGTCGCGCATTGCTCGCAGAGGCTCGCGAAGGAAGTCGATCTCTTCGAGGGTGTACGCGTCGGACGAACGCCCCTCGAGAATTGCAGCCAGATTCGAGCGCGCCTCGCACGAATTGGGTGCATCGCCCGCGACGTACAGCCGAAGCGCGAGGACAGGATCCCCTCCAGCGTCCGGAACGCGCTCCTGGTCTGGCACCCGCTCAGCCTGTGGGGGTTCCGGAGCGCTTCGAAGCGCTGTCGGTCGTTCCGCCGCCTGTGGGAGCACCGCCGCGCAGCTGTTCGATCGCGTGCCGTGTCGTGCCCGCCCGTTGCGTACCTTCCGCCGCTTCCACATCCACCACCGCCCGCTCCGCGCGGCGTGCTTCGACCTCGCGTTGGAGCACGGCAATGCGCGCTGCCGCTTCCGCCTCCGCCAACTCGAGCTCGCGACGCGCCCGTTCCCGCGCTGCCTCGGCGCGCCGCTGCTCTGCGCGCACCTGCTCTTCCTTTTCCCACCGCGCCGTTCCCATCAGCACCTCGCCACCAGCCGAGTAGACCTCGGCGAGCGTGACGCCGTCAGCCGAGAGAATGAGCTCTCGCACCTGATTCGAATGTTTCATGCCACGTGATTTTACGATCGTGAGCGCGCGGTTGCGCTCGCCCCCCGCCGCGACGTAGGAGAGGTGAATCCAGGTGTCGGCAATCGTGGAGATCTGTGTCTCCGTCGATTCGGTGAGCGCGTCAGGCTCCGAGACGAGACTCGTGCAGAACACGGTGATGCCTTTGGACTTGGCATAGTCCAGGATGCGGAGCGAGGCATGCACAGCCGCGACATGTCCGCCCGTCTTGCTCAGCGCGGAGATCGGGTCGAGCACCATGCACTTGGGCGACAGGTCGCGCAGCAATGTCTTGAGGCGGATGAAATGCGCTTCTGCACTCATGACCTCCGTTCGCATAGAGCGCATGTGCAGCAGCCCCGCGTCGCGATACTGCTGTAGCGCGATTCCAACGGATGCGAGATTGCGGACGATCTGGTCCGCGGCCTCATCGAAGCTGATGTACAGCGCTCCCTCACCCCGCGCGCACGACGCCGCCACGAACGAACCGGCGAGCGTCGTCTTCGCTGTGCCTGGAGCTCCCGTCACCAGCACGCTCGAGGCGCGATAGTATCCTCCGTCCAGCATGGTATCGAGTGGAGCGACTCCCGTCGCGACCCGCTCATTCGAGACTGCATGCTCCATCTCTGCGGCGCCGAACGTGGCGACATCGATACCATGCTCGGAAATGATCAGCGGAAATTCGTTCTCCGCGAACGACGATCCGCGATACTTCACGACGCGCAGACCGCGCAGGGAAACCCGGTCCGCCAGTCGATGTTGGAGAATCACAACGCAATCGACCATGAACTGCATGAAGGCGTACCGCTCGGTGGAGTGCGGGTCGCTCGCGTCGGCCTTTGCCGTGATGATTCCCGTGATGCCCGACTCCATCAGCCATTCGTGGAGCCGAAACACTTCGCGCCGTTCGGCCTCCGGATCATTCAATAAACTGAGCAGCACGTCGATGCCGTCGAAGACGATGCGCGTGCATTTCATCTCCGCGGCCTTCTCGGTGAGCGCGGCGAGAATGCCGCCCAAATCGAAGGAACCGGAGTTGACGACCGTGGCGGGGAGCTTCGCGTCGAGGAAGAACAGTTGGTCGCGCTCGAGCGCCGCGAGGTCCCAACCAAACGTGGCGGCATTCTCGATGATCTGCCGCGAGTTCTCCTCGAAGGCGATGAAAATTCCGGATTCGCCCCCGGTACGCGCCGCATTCACAAGCGTTTCCAATGCGAAGACAGTCTTCCCCGCTCCGGGACTGCCGATCAACAGCGTCGTCCGTCCAAATGGAAGACCGCCGTGCGTAATCTCGTCGAAACCGGCAATGCCGGTTTCCGACTTGCGCAGACCCACTGCCTCACCGATTGACATCTGCGTTGTAGTTCGAAGAGGGAGAGGAGGTGCCGGCGCAGTGCCGGCTTCGCCGCGGCCCATTCCAGTCAGGTGCAATCCAAGCTCGGCGGTCGGGAAATGCAGAACGCAGGCCAACGCGGCTCGGCAAATCCCGAGAGTGGATCTTCTCTACGGCACCCGTCTCGCAATGGGAAGGGGGCACGACCTGGTCGCGGGTGAGGCGCCCGCCAGCACCGTCACCGATGACAAGCTCGACACCAATGAACGAGGAAGCGCCCGGCGTTAACGCGACGGAAGTGCGTGCGGCAGCGACGGGCGACGCTCGGGACCGCTTGGTTGGGGAATCTGCTCGCTTGGTAGAAGCGTTTCGCGTCTCGCCCTCCTTTCTCTGCCTGTTGAGAGGGCCGGATCACGTCTTCGAGATGGCCAACGACGCTTATCATCGGCTCGTCGGAGACCGTGACATCATAGGCCTGCCGGTTCGTGACGCCGTGCCCGAGGTGGTCGAACAGGGGTTCATCGCACTGCTCGACCGAGTGCTTGAAACGGGCGAGCCCTATCACGGCCGAGTGGTGCCGGTCCGGCTTTCGCGCACGCCGGGCAATCCCGATGAGGAGATCTTCGTCGACTTCGTCTATCAGGTACTCACGAACGAGACCGGCGAACGAACCGGGATCCTGGTGCACGGCTACGAAGTCACGGACCATGTCCTGGCTCGGCGTGAGGTAGAGCGCCTACTTGCGGAAAGTAGCCTCGCTCAGGAAGCGCTCGAGGATGCGAACACACTGCTCGAAGAGCAGCAGGCAGAAATCGAGACGACGAATCAGCAGTTGCAAGAGAACGCGACTGAGCTCGAGGCGCAGGCGGAAGAGCTGGAGGTCACGTCGCAGGACCTTGTGGAGCGGGCAGAACAGGCCGAGCGCGCGAACCGGCGCGCGCGCTTTGTTGGCGACGTCGGACTGGCGATCACCGGCGGCGGAAGTCTCTCCGACATCATGCAGCGCTGTTGCCAGTCAGCCGTCGACCACCTGGATGCAGCGTTCGCTCGTGTCTGGGTCCTCGATCCGGCAGAGCAGATTCTGGTGCTGACAGCGAGCGCGGGTATGTATACCCATCTCGACGGCCCGCATGGCCGAGTCCCAATGGGCCAGTTCAAGATCGGGCAGATCGCCGCCGAGCGGCGGCCGCATCTCACGAATACCGTGCTCGGCGATCCACGCGTACCCGAGCAAGACTGGGCGCGCCGCGAGGGACTTGTCGCTTTCGCTGGCTATCCGCTCGTTGTGTGGAGCGATACGGTCGGAGTGATGGCGATGTTCGCCAGACGAGAGCTCACTCGCGAAGATTTCGACGCGCTCGGCAGCGCCGCCACGGCCGTCTCCGTGACGATCAGCAGCGTGCGCCACCTCGAGGGCGAACGGACAGCGCGCCGAGCCGCCGAAGATGCAAACAAGGCAAAGGCCGAGTTTCTCGCCACGATGAGCCACGAGCTTCGCACGCCCCTCAACGCCATCGGCGGCTACACCGAGTTGTTGGAGCTCGGCATCCGAGGTCCAGTGACAAAGGAACAGCGTGCCGATCTCCGTCGGATTCAACAAAGCCAGCAGCATCTTCTGGGATTGATCAATCAGATTCTCGATCTCGCGAAGGACGATGCCGGTGCGCTCCGGGTGGATCGCGCCGCGATTCGAATTGGGGACACCGTGGACGCCGCGCTTTCGTTGATCCGACCGCAGGCAGAATCGAAGGGCTTTGACATTGGCGACGCCTGCGGAGAATCAGCCGACGCTCAATACCTGGGCGATGAGTCGCGCGTGCGGCAGGTACTCGTCAACCTGCTTGGCAACGCAGTCAAATTTACGCCGTCTGCCGGACGCATCTCCGTCGACTGCGTCTTCACGGAGTCACCGCACGCGCCGGCGCTCCTGAGTGATGGTCTGCCATACATCGGCCTTCGCGTGGTCGACACCGGCGTGGGCATCCCGGCCGATCAGATCGGGAGGATATTCGAACCGTTCACTCAGGTCGAGCGCAATGCGAGCCCATATACCCGACCGGCGGATGGGACCGGACTGGGTCTCACCATCAGCCGACGTCTCGCGCGTCTCATGGGAGGCGACCTCACCTTCGAGAGCCGCGAAGGCGAAGGATCGACGTTCACATTGTGGCTTCCCTTGCATGAGCGGCGGGCGAAACCTCGGCGTCCAGTGGCGCGCGCGCGGGAGCAGGCGCTCTCTGACCCGGAACCGCTGACGTTGATAAATGAC
>JANMAY010000100.1:0-28970 GCA_031360095.1 Gemmatimonadaceae bacterium | reverse complement strand
AGACGCTCCCCGCGGCGCTGCGTTGCTCATGGCGTTGCGGGACAACAACATCGACGTCGTCGAGTTGGCTCCCCTCGTGTTCGCCAGCGCCGCCGAAACCGATTCGCCCCAAGGCGTGCTCGCGATCGCTGAAATTCCGTCGCGCTCACTCGATACCCTGGCGCTGGACGCTCGCGTTCGCCTCGTGGTGCTCGACGCAGTTCAAGACCCCGGAAACGTGGGAACGATCCTTCGTACCGCTGCGGCTTTGGGCGCGACGGCTGCCGTGGCCATGCCGGGAACCGTTGACCTATGGAACGCCAAAGTCGTCCGTAGTGCGATGGGAGCAAGCTTTCACTTCCCGGTGCTGGCCGCGACGTGGGAGGCCCTCGATCTGTTTCGGCGTCGGGAATCGCTTGCGCTCTGGGGCGCGGACGCTCTGGGCGCACCGCTCGACACACTTCACCCGCCGGCACGGCTCGGTCTCGTTGTCGGCAACGAAGGTGCCGGACTTTCCATCGACGCACGTAATCGGATCGACACACTCGCTGCGCTCCCGATCGGACCGGCAGTGGAATCGCTCAACGTCGCTGTGGCGACGGGAATCTTTCTCTATCAACTGCGCTCGTGATCACCTCCGCAACTTTTACGGTGTTCGGGTTTTTCGTCGGCCTGTGCATCGGTTCATTTCTCAACGTCTGCGTATCGCGGTGGCCGCGCGACCTGAGCGTCGTCACGCCTCGCTCGCGCTGTCCGCAGTGCGGGCACCAGCTCGCGTGGTTCGAGAATGTGCCGCTCCTGAGCTGGCTCGTGCTGCGTGCGCGCTGCCGGTTCTGCGACGAGCCGATCTCCGTCCGGTATCCACTGGGTGAGCTTGCGATTGGAATCGTCTGGGCGCTGTGTGTGGCGAATTTCGGCCCCACCTTCACGGCGCTGCGCCTCGCCGTGTTTCTCACGATTCTCGCCGGCGTCGCGCTCACGGATCTCGAGTACTATCTCATTCCCGACGGCTTCACCATCAGCGGCCTTCTGTGGAGCATCGGGACCGCGCTCGCCGCACCGTTTTTCGGCGATTCGCTGCTCTTTGCCGGACCGTACGATGCGCTCGTCGGCGCGTGCGCCGGTGCCGGATTGATCGCGGTGATCAGCTGGCTCGGCGAGGCCGCGCTCAAGCGCGAGGCCATGGGAATGGGCGACATGACGCTCATGGCATTCGTGGGCGCCGCGCTCGGTCCCTCTCGCGCCATCGCCACGGTGTTCGTTGGCGCGACGATCGGCGCCGTCGTTTTTCTCGTCGTCGTCTACCCCTTCGCGCTCGCGCGTCGCGGTCGCGTCACACCGCAGACCGAGCTCGCGCTTGGCGGGACCGCGAATACGCCAATTCAGATGCCGCTCGTTCCGTTTGGGCTGTTTCTCGCGCCGGCCGCCGTCGTCATGCTGCTCTGGGGCGATCAACTGCTGGGGAGAGTGCTCGGCGGTCTGTGAGTGGGGAGGCGGCCGGAAACAACGCCCGGCGTTCGTGAGTAAGTTTCTGCGATGTCGAATGAGCAGCCCGCGCTTTCTCGTTTTACTCGCGACCTCACCGCCGACGCGCGCTCCGGCCGGCTCGAGATCGTGCGCTGCCGCGACGAAGAGATCGCGCGGACCATCGACATCCTGCTGCGACAGGGCAAGAACAACCCGGCGCTCGTCGGCGCCGCGGGTGTCGGGAAGACCGCCATCGCCGAAGGACTGGCGATGCGCATTGCCGATGGGAAGGTACCGCTCGCCATGCGCGGCCTGCGACTACTCTCGCTCGACGCCGTTGGACTGCTTGCGGGCACGACGTACCGCGGCCAGTACGAGGAGCGACTCCGCGCACTGGTTGCCGAAACCAGCGCGGCCGGCGACGTGCTTCTCTTCGTCGACGAGATGCACAACCTCATCGGCCAGGGCAGCGCGAGCGGTTCCGCCATGGACGCAGCCAACATGCTCAAGCCCGCGCTCGCGCGTGGCGAGTTTCGCATGCTCGGCGCCACCACCGACGAAGAATACGAGCGCTGGATCCTCGGCGACCCCGCCCTGGAGCGGCGCTTTCAGAAGATCGTCGTGCGCGAGCTCTCGCCCGCGGAGACGCTGGAAATTCTCCGCACCCGCATTCCATCGCTCGCGCGACACCACAACGTCGTGATCACCGATGCCGCGGTGCGAGCAGCGATCGAGCTCACCGATCTCTGGGTCACCGATCGCCGGCGGCCCGACAAGGCAATCGATGCGCTCGACGAAGCCTGCGCGCACTCGCAAGCCACGGCGGAATACTCGCCGGTGGTGGAGACGCTCATTGCCCGCCGGCGCGCATGGCATCGCGACGCAGAGCACCGGAACGTCAAGTCGGATGGACGCATCAACGGAAACGAGCCGATGAACCGCATGGCACGCGATGGATTCGCCGCGCTCGAGCGCCTCGGCGCTGAGCTGGAGGCTGCGTTCGTGCGTCCGCCGCAGGTCGCTGTGAGCGAGCCGAAGGCTGCTCCCGTGCCCATCACCACGGAGCCGTCGGGGTCGGAGCGCGCGTCGCTCGACGTGGCGCTCGAGCGACACCTCCTCGAGGAAGGCATCGTGGTGCGCGGACATGACGTCGCGCGCGTCGTTGGACTGATGACGGGACGGAGAGTCGAATGGGAAGAGTGAGCTGGCGAAACACGTCGTGGGTCACCGTGATCGTGTTCGTGCTCTCCGCGAGTTGTCGCGGTGGCGATGTGGGCGATGGTCCCTTTGCGCGCGAGCTCGCGCAGACCATCCCGCGCATCGAGCAGTCCACCGGTCTCAAATTCAAGCAGCGTCCGCGCGTCGAGTTGCGCAGCAAGGAGCAGGTGCGTGACTTCCTGATCAAGAAGTTCGACGAGGAAACTCCGTCCAAGGAGCTCGCGGGTGAAGAGGCGGCCTACAAGCTGTTCGGCATGCTTCCCGAGTCGCTCGATCTGCGAAAGTTCTTCCTCGCTGTCCTCACCGAGCAGGTCATCGGGTACTACGATCCGAAGGCGAAAGTGCTGTACGTCGTACAGGGCGCAGACGAGGCCACCGTCGCGATTACCCTCACGCACGAGCTCGTGCACGCGCTGCAAGATCAGTACGTCAACCTGGATTCGCTGCAGAAGGGAACGTCGGACAATGATCGCCTCACCGCGGCGCAGGCGGTGATCGAAGGCGAGGCGCAGTACGAGCAGCTATCCATCATGCTCGGCGGATCGAGCAACATCGCCCTTCGCGTGGGTGGGCGAGATCGCATTCGCGAGATGATCCGCGACAATCAGAGTGCCATGCCCGTGTTTGCGACGGCGCCAATGGTAATTCAGGAGTCGCTGCTGTTCCCCTATTTGAGCGGCGCCGACTTCGTGCAGCGCTTCAAAGAGAAGAACGCCAACGCGAATCCGCTCACAAGTATCCCGCGGTCAACCGAACAAATTCTCCATAGCGCGGCGTATTTTTCCGCAACGCCGGACGAGCCGAGCGTTCTCACGCTTCCGCCGCCGCGCGGTGTCACGAAGATGTACGAGAATGATCTCGGCGAATTCGGGATCCGGCTTCTCATCTATCAGCATGTGAAGGATGAGAAGCTCGCGGCACGCGCGGCCGCCGGATGGGATGGGGATCGGTACGTCGTGGTGCAGAGTAACGGGGGGCGCGGCATCGTCTGGGTGAGCGTGTGGGACACGACGCTCGAAGCGGCGGAGTTTTCCGACGCGCTGATTCGCACGACGAGCAAGCGAACAGGAATGGCGGAGCGCAGCGAGCCGGGCGGGGGCGCGAGCTTTCATCCTGAGCGCCGCACCGTGTCGATCTTTCCGCGGGTCGTCGGTGGTCGTGCGCTTGTCTTCTATGCCGATCTACCGAACGGCATGTCAGGCGTCATCGATCCCGCCGCCGTTACGGTGACTCCGCGGTGATCACGATGCCGGTTTCGCTCGTGAGCGGCACGTTCGCCGCCGAATCGGCCGGGAGTGATTCGAGGCGCTCCGCGGATGCCGACACGCCGTCCGGCTGCGCTTCGAGCAGCGTCAATCGCAGCACTTCGTCCATCGTCGCCACGAAGGTGAACGACACCTGCTTCTTCACTTCGTCCGGGACGTCGCGCAGATCCTTCTCGTTGGACTTGGGCATGATGAGCTGACGCAATCCGGCGCGATAAGCGGCGAGCACCTTCTCCTTCACGCCACCAATCTCGAGGACCTTGCCGCGCAGCGTCACTTCGCCGGTCATCGCGACATCGCGTCGTACGGGGCGCTGGGATATTGCGCTCGCGATGGCGAGCGTGAGGGAGATCCCGGCGCTCGGACCATCTTTGGGAATCGCGCCCGCGGGAAGATGCACGTGGACGTCGTACTCCTTGAAGGCCTGATCGGGAATGCCGATGGCCGCCGCGCGAGACCGCACATACGAGAACGCCGCGTCGACGCTTTCGCGCATGACATCGCCAAGCTGCCCCGTGACGGTCAGCCGGCCGCTGCCGGGCATGCGCAGCGCTTCGATCACCATCAGATCGCCTCCGGTGGCCGTCCACGCGAGCCCCGTGACGACCCCGATCTCGGGAATCAACTCGGCTTCCTCGACCGCGTAGCGTGGGACGCCCAACACCTCCTCGACCTTTTCCACGTCGATTACCCACGCGCCTTCTTCACCATCCGCCTTCTTGCGCGCGCGCTTGCGCATGATGGCCGCGAGGTTGCGTTCGAAGTTGCGCAGCCCGGCCTCGCGTGAGTAGCGATTCGAGATGAACGACAAGGACTCGTCGGTGAACTGAATGTCCTTGTCGCTGATGCCGTGCTCCTCGAGCAGGCGTGGCAGCATGTAGCGCCACGCGATCTCCACTTTCTCCTCGATCGTGTATCCCGCGATCCGAATGACCTCCATCCGATCGCGCAGCGGAGCAGGAATGTCGAACAAGTTGTTCGCCGTGCATATGAACAACGCGCCGCTCAGATCGAAGGGCAGGTTCAGATAGTGATCGACGAACTCGTGGTTCTGGCTCGGATCGAGCACTTCGAGCATCGCCGCCGTGGGATCTCCACTCGGCCCCCCACCCGACATCTTGTCGATCTCGTCGATCATCAGCACCGGATCTCGCACCTGCACGCGACGCAATGCCTGCAGCAGCAATCCGGGCATCGCGCCGACATACGTGCGCCGATGGCCTCGAATTTCGGCTTCGTCACGCACGCCGCCCACCGAAATGCGATAGAACTCGCGACCGATCGACGTCGCGATCGCTTCGCCGAGTGAGGTCTTGCCGGTGCCAGGTGGGCCGACGAAGCAAAGAATTGGCCCATGAGGATCGCCCCCGCGAAGCTTGCGCACCGCCAGAAACTCGATGATGCGCTCTTTCGCCTCGTTCAGCCCGTAGTGGCGAGTGTCGAGCGCCTCCTCGACCTTCGGCAGCGTGATCTCGTCGTCGCCGCTGCGCTTGTTCCATGGCAGCGCCAATATCCAGTCCAGGTATGTCCGAATCACCTGGTACTCGCTCGAGGCAGGGCTGAGCTGTCGAAGACGTTCCGTCTCGCGGCGCGCCTCCTGGCCTACCCGCTCCGGAAGTCTCGCGTCGTCGATTTTCTTCAGCAGCTCGACCGCCTCCTTCTCGCCCGGATCCGCTTCCCCGAGCTCGGCCTGAATTGCACGGAGCTGCTGGCGGAGATAGAACTCGCGCTGGTGCTGCTCGATCTTGATTTCGGTCTGGCGCTTCACGTCTTCCATCACGCGCGCGCGCGCCACTTCACGTTCCAGCCGGTTGAGGATGAAGCGCAGCCGCTGGCCCACGTCGAGGCGCTGGAGCACCTCGTCTTTGTCCGTAATGCGGAAGTTCATGTTCGTCGCGGCGAGGTCGGCGAACCGACCCGGATCCGAGACGTTCATCTTGAGAATGGCCGGCACCTCGTCGGGAATGCGATCGACCAGCTCGGCGAGCGTTTCCGAGGCCGAAATGACACGCGTGACGAGGTCGTCGAGCTCCGACGGATCTGCGGGCGTTTCCTTCGCGGGCCGAATGGCGGCGACGGGGTACGGTTCTTCCTGGTTGATCCCTTCGATCACGATGCGCCGCAGCCCTTGCAAGGTGATCTGAACGGTGTCGCCCGGCAGGTTGATCCGCTCGTGCACTCGCGCGGCCACGCCCACCCGTCCGACAAAGCGCTGCGAGTCGATGGGGTCGTCGTGATCCCCTCCGGCAACGACCAGTGCGACAACCAACCCGGGCTCGTCGTAGGCGCGGAGCAGGGAAAGATTTTCCGGAGCGCCCATCTGTACGGCGATGGTGCCGAGGGGATAAACGATCGTCGAGCGCAGCGCCATCAACGGCAGAGCCGGAGGCAGCTCGGACTTGAGGATTTCCTCTTTGCGCTGGGGTTTGGCCATTGGGGCGCAAAATAGCTGTTCGGCGCGCATCGCGGCTATGCCGCTCGCTTTTCGGCGCATCGCGGCTGACGCCGCTCGCTTTTCCGCTACTGCCGAAAAGCAAGGCGCGAAGCGCCCAAGCGCGCCCATTGTTTCAACTCTCACAGCCACTTAACCTTACAGGCTATGTTTGACGAGCTCTCCGAGAAACTCGAGGCGACATTCGCTCGCTTGCGCGGGCGCGGTGTCCTCTCCGAAGCCGACATCAAAGAGGGCCTGCGCGAGGTGCGCCGCGTCCTCCTCGAGGCCGACGTCAACTTCGCGCTCACCCGCGAGTTTCTCGAGCGCGTCGAGAAAAAGGCCGTCGGCGTCTCGCAGCTGCGTACCGTCTCGCCCGCTCAACAGCTCGTCAAAATCGTCTATGACGAGCTCACGGCGATGTTGGGCGAACGGCGCGAAGGTCTCAAGCTCAGCTCCGTTCCGCCAACCGTCGTCATGATGGTTGGGCTGCAAGGATCCGGAAAGACAACGACGGCGGCGAAGCTCGCGCGCAAGCTCAAGCTCGAAGGGCGGCAGACGCGCCTCATCGCGTGCGACGTCTACCGCCCCGCCGCCATCGACCAGCTCGAGACACTCGGCCAACAGCTGGACATTCCGGTGTATGCGGAGCGCGACGAGCAGGACGTGGTGAAGATCGCCAAAGCCGGCATCGACGTGGCGCGCCGCGCGCGCGATCGCGTGGTGCTCGTCGATACCGCAGGTCGCCTGCAAATCGACGACGCCATGATGGCCGAGCTCGAACGGCTCAAAGCGGCGATCAGGCCGGATGAGATTCTGCTCGTCGCCGATGGCATGACCGGTCAGGACGCGGTGAAGATCGCGCAGGGGTTCGACGCAAAGCTCGACGTCACCGGGGTGATTCTCACGAAGATGGATGGCGACGCGCGTGGCGGCGCCGCACTCTCCATTTACGGGGTGCTCAAGAAGCCGATCAAGTACATCGGCGTGGGTGAGAAAACCGACGCGCTCGAGGATTTTCACCCCGACCGCATGGCCGGCCGCATCCTTCAGCAGGGCGACATCGTGTCGCTCGTCGAAAAGGCGCAGGGCGCCTTTGATGCCGACGAAGCGAAGAAGATGGAGCGGAAGGTCCGAAAGGAAGGCATGGACCTGGAGGATTTCCTCACGGCCATGCGGCAGCTCGAGAAGCTCGGGCCTCTCGAGGGGCTGTTGAAGATGATGCCAGGGGTCAACAGCAAGATGCTGAAGCAGGTGAAGGACGCGGACCCCAAGCGCATGAAGCATCTCGAGGCCATCGTGCTCTCGATGACGAAAGCGGAGCGCAAAAAGCCGGACCTCATGAACGGCTCGCGTCGCGCACGCGTCGCCAAGGGCAGCGGACGACCGATCAGCGAAGTGAATCGTCTGCTGGAGCAGTTCCGCGAGATGCAGAAGATGGTGAAAAAGGCCGCTGGCGGCGGTGGGGCTGGGGGCGGCAAGATGCGAATGCCCCCCGGCATGTTTGGGGGAATGCGGTGAACCGTGAACCGTGAACTCCCAAATTGGCTCCGAGTTCACGGTTCACGGTTCACGGTTCACGATTAGTTTGTTTCTACGGTCCTACAGTAGTTCAAATCGGGTGCGGTCCGGAAATGCCGGACACGCGAGGAGCCCGAGCAGTACCGCAGTATTCACTTCAGGAGTTCGACCAATGGCAGTGAAGATTCGCCTTCGTCGGGTCGGCCGCAAAAAGGCCCCCATGTATCGCATCGTCGTCGCCGACTCGAAGAGTCCCCGCGATGGCAAGTTCATCGAGATCGTCGGTCAGTATCAGCCCCGCACGGGCGACACGGCGATCAACCTCGACGCGGCTCGCGTCAACCATTGGCTCGACGTCGGCGCCCAGCCCACGGACACCGTCCGCTCGCTGCTGCGGAAAGCGGGTCTCCTGAAGCAGCGGCACGAGACGCGTCTGGCCGAAAAGCTCCAGGGCAAAGCGGTGCCGCTCGCGGAGAAGCCGGAAGAGGCGTAGCAGCCCGCTGTGACACCTCCCGCGTTCATCATCGTCGGGCGGGTCCGCAAGGCACACGGCATCCGCGGCGAGTTGGTCGTGGAAGTCACCACCGATGCGCCGGACGCGATTTTCGCGTCCGGCCGTCGTGTTTTTGCCGGGACCGTGACCGGCGACATCACACCGGCGCAACAGGAATTGCACGTGCGCTCTGCGCGCCCGTTCAACGAAGGCCTCCTCGTGGGTTTCGACGAAGTAGCCGATCGCAACGCGGCGGAATTGTGGCGGGGCCGCTATCTCCTCGTCCCGCAGCACGAGCTGCCCACACCCACTGCCGACCAGATCTATCTCCACGAGCTCATCGGCATGCGCGTGCAATTACTAGGAGGTGAACCCCTTGGCACAGTGGAAGAGCTGTACGAACTCCCCCAAGGCCTCGCGCTCGACGTGCGTCGCATCGAGCCGCGCGCCAATGAAACCGTCATTCTGCTCTACGATGACGCTACGATCGCTTCCGTGGACCAGGACGCGCGCGTCATCGTCGTGACACCGGCGGACGGATTGCTCGAGTGAAGATCAACGTCGTCACGATCTTTCCAGATTTCTTCTCGGCGCCACTCGCGTTGAGTATTCCCGCGCGCGCCGTGGCCGCGGGCTCCGTCTCGTACACCATCGTCGACCTGCGCAACTTTACGTACGATCGTCACCGCACGGTCGACGACGCTCCGTACGGCGGAGGTCCCGGAATGGTCATGAAACCGGAGCCGTTCTTCGAGGCCGTGGAGTTCCTACAGACCGTTCCTCCCATCGTGCTCATGAGCGCGCGCGGCAGACGCTTCGCACAGTCGGACGCAAGGCGATTCGCGGCGCTGCCGGAGCTCACGCTGCTCTGCGGGCACTATAAAGACGTGGATCAGCGGGTCGCCGATCATCTCGCCACCGAAGAGCTTTCGCTCGGTGACTTCGTGTTGAGTGGCGGAGAGCCCGCAGCGCTCGCCGTCATCGACGCGACGGTGCGCCTGCTCGCCGGGGCGATGAGCGATCAGGAGAGTGCCTTTGGCGATTCCTTTTGGGAGCGCGGCCTCTCGGCGCCCAGCTACACGCGTCCGCCCGAGTTCCGCGGCCATATCGTCCCTGAAGTCCTGCTGAGCGGCGATCACAAGAAGATCGCGGAGTGGCGCGAGCGCGAAGGAGAGCGCATGACACGTGAGCGCATCATGCGCGACGGGCGCGGCGAGTGATCGCCAATGAACCGGTCGCCACCGCGGCAATCCTCACGGCGTTCGGCGTTCTGCTCGCCGCGAGCGTGGGACTCAGCCGCGCTTCCGCACGCCTCGGACTCCCCGTCGCGCTGCTCTTTCTCCTGATCGGTGTACTCGCCGGCGCGGAAGGCATCGGACGCATCCACTTCGCGGACTACGCCTTCACGTTCCGGCTCGGCACGACAGCGCTCGTTCTCATCCTGTTCGACGGTGGGCTCAATACATCGTTCTCGGGAGCGCGCGCCGTTCTGCTTCCCTCGGCGGTGCTCGCGACGGTTGGCGTACTGGCGACCGCTGCGCTCGTCGCGGTCGCGGGACGCGCGCTCAACATCCCATGGCCGATGGCGATGCTCCTCGGGTCGATCGTCGCGTCGACCGACGCTGCGGCCGTGTTTTCGGTGCTCATCGCTACCGGAACGCGATTGCGTGAACGTGTCGCGCTCACGCTCGAGGTCGAGTCCGGATTGAATGATCCAATGGCGATCATTCTCACCACTGCGCTCACTGCTGGCATCGCGAGTGGTCGTCCGATTTCCGCCGCGTCGATCGCCTATGCTGTCGTGACCGAGATGACCATCGGCGCGGTGAGCGGTGTGGCGATCGCGCTCGCTGGACGATGGCTCTTGATGCGTCTTCGGCTGCCTGCCGCGGGGCTGTATCCCGCGTTCACACTGGCGCTGGCGTGTCTCGCCTTCGGCGTCACGACGCTCTTGCACGGCAGCGGTTTTCTCGCCGTGTATGTTGCCGGAGTCGTGCTCGGAAGTGGTGTGCTGCCGCATGCTGTGGGCATCAGGCGCGTGCACGATGCCCTCGGTTGGCTGAGCCAGGTGCTGATGTTCCTGCTGCTCGGCATGCTCGTGTTTCCATCGCGTTTGCTGAACGTCGTCTGGATTGGGCTCATCATCGGGCTGTTTCTCGCCGTCGCGCGGCCGCTCGTGACCGCATTCGTTCTCGCTCCGTTCGGATATCGGTGGCGCGAGACCGCGTACATCGGCTGGGTAGGTTTGCGTGGCGCCGTGCCGATCGTTCTTGCCACCATTCCCGTGATGGCTGGAATAGACAGCTCGCGCATCCTGTTCGATGTTGTGTTCTTCATTGTTGTTGTCGGCGCGGTGATACCTGGAGCGACCGTCCCTTGGATCACTCGGCTGCTGCGGATGGAATCGCAGGCTCCGCCGCCCCCCAAGACATCAGTCGAGATCGATGCGCGCTCGCCCAAGGGCGACGAGTTGCGAGCGTACTTCATCTCCGAGCAGCTCGCGGTTGCGGGTGCGCCGATCTCCGAGATTCCCTTTCCCACCGGCGCGGCGGTGGCAATGCTGGAGCGCGGGGGAGCGCTCGTCGCGCCCTCCGGCGCAACGGTCATCATGCCCGGTGACTACGTGTATGTGATCGCTCCCGCCGAGCACCGGCCGCACGTGGAGCTGCTGTTCGGTACGGCCGAAGAACACTGAGCCGACGCATGAGAATGCGCTAAGGTGAGCGCAGCAGGCTCAGGACGGCTGACGCGTCGGCGGATCTTGCGGCGTCGACGCAAGACGCGTTAGCATCTGCGGCCTCGTCGCTGGCGGAGGCTGCCCACGCGTTCGAGAGCCCGCTGCGTGATGCATGGTACGTCGAAGATGACGCGCCCTTCCCACACGGGACGTCGCCGCGCCACGCACCCACAGTGTTCGTGCGTCGCCGGCCTAGTCAAAGAGGTCTTGCGATGAAGCGATTGCTTGCACTAACGCTCGCCGCGCTGGCGCTCGCCGCCTGCTCCGACATCTCGCAGTCACCCACTGCGTCTCCGTCGCCCGAGCAGCTCCGCGCGCCAGAGGCGCCGTACTTCGCGAAAGGGGGAGCGGGCGTCGACGGGGACTACATCGTCGTCTTCACGGACGATGTCGTCGATGCGCTCAGCAAGGCCGACGAGAAGGCGCTCAAACATGGAGCGAAAGTCAAATTCAAGTACGACAACGCGCTCAAGGGATTCGCGGCGACGCTGTCACCAGGGGCGGTGGCGCAGTTGCAAGCTGATCCAGAAGTGGCGTACATCGAGCAGGATCAAGTGGTGACCACGCAGACCACGCAAAGCGGCGCGACATGGGGCATCGATCGCATCGATCAGCGCAGCCGTCCATTGAGCGGCACGTATACGTACACGTCCACTGGCACCGGCGTGCGCGCGTACATCATCGACACCGGCATTCAGACCAGTCATCCGCAGTTCGGCGGCCGCGCCTCTGCCGTCTACGATGCGCTCGGCGGCAATGGACAGGACTGCAATGGCCACGGCACGCACGTCGCCGGCACCGTAGGCTCCGCCACCTACGGGGTCGCAAAGAACGCGCTTCTCCGAGCCGTGCGCGTACTCAACTGCTCGGGGTCGGGCACCTCGTCGCAGGTGCTCGCCGGCATCAACTGGGTCGCCAACAATCATATCAAGCCGGCGGTGGCCAACATGTCCCTTGGCGGAGGATTTTCGTCCGCCGAGAACACCGCGGTGAACAATTTGGCGAGCGCCGGTGTCTTCATCGCGGTCGCCGCCGGTAACAGCAACGCCGACGCCTGTAACTCGTCGCCCTCCAGTGCCGCCAATGCAACGACCGTCGCCTCGTCGACCAGCAGCGACGCGAAATCGTCCTTCTCCAACTGGGGAGGATGTGTGGATCTCTACGCTCCCGGGTCGAGCATCACGTCAACCTGGCTGAACGGTGGGACGAATACGATCAGCGGCACGTCCATGGCATCGCCGCACGTGGCCGGTGTTGCGGCGCTCTACAAGGCCGCGTTCGGAGACGCATCGTACTCGACGATTCGCACCTGGCTCACCACCAATGCAACGGCCAATGTGATCACGGGGAACGTGTCGGGCACGCCCAACAAGCTTCTGTACAAATCGACGCTGTAACACCGGTCGATCAGTCGGACGGTCTGACAGTCGGTCACACGACCGTCCGACTGTCCGACCGTCAGACCCGCTGGGCGCCCACTGGACTCCAATCCCGTGATAGGCTAACTTCTCCAGTCTCCACTAGTTAAGCCCTGAACCGGGCCTCCAGCCCCGAGCGTCTATATGCATGCCTTCATCGAAACCCAGAAAGAATGGCTCCGTACGAACCTCCCGCCGTTTCGCGCCGGTGATACGCTGCGCGTAAATGTGCGAGTCAAGGAAGGCGAAAAGGAGCGCATTCAGGCGTTCGAGGGAGTCTGCATCGCCCGTCGGGGCAGCGGCGTCAGCGCAACCTTTACGGTGCGCAAGATTTCGAACGGCGTCGGCGTGGAGCGTATTTTCCCGCTGCACAGCCCTATGCTGGCCGAGATTCACGTCGTGCGCCGTGGCCGCGTCCGTCGCGCGAAGCTGTACTATCTTCGCCATCTCACCGGCAAGGCGACGCGCATCAAGGAAATGAAGGCGAAGGCTCCGCACGCTACCGCCGCGCAGTAGCCCACCGCACCGGTCGGCGTGCCGAACGGACCTGCCCGGTGGAGCAGGCTGGAGAAGGAACTGCGTAACAGCCGCGGTCCCCTGCTGGCCGGAGTAGATGAAGTAGGACGGGGCCCGCTCGCGGGCCCCGTTGTCGCGTGTGCGGTCATCATGCAGCCCGGTGTTCCCGCGATTCGCGGCGTCGACGACTCGAAGCTGCTCGACCGCGCCAGTCGCGAAAAACTCGCAGGTCGAATTCATGCCCGAGCCGTGTGCCTGGCCCTCGGCGCCGCGAGTGTGCGGGAAATCGACCGCTTCAACATCTACCATGCGTCCGTGCTCGCAATTCGCCGCGCCATCACGCGTCTGAGGGTCCGCCCCGATCACGTCGTCATCGACGGCAATCCCATTCGCACACTTGGGATCGAGCACACGGCGGTCGTGCACGGAGACGCCTGCTGCCATTCGATCGCGTGCGCTTCCATCGTCGCTAAGGTGACCCGCGACCGGTTGATGCGCGCGCTTGCGCTGCGACATCCGCACTACAAATGGGAAACCAACGTCGGCTACGGCACTCATGATCACCAGGTGGGGCTGGCGTTGCATGGCCTCACCCCGCATCATCGGCGCTCGTTCGCCCCCGTCTATCAGCTCGATCTCGCCCTCACGGTCGCGCCTCCCGCTGAGGCGCCCGCGCTTGCAGACGCGCTGTGCGACGTCCTCGATCTGGAGATCCGTTCGTGAGCGAAACTTCTGCGGCACCGCCGATGTCAGTGAACGTCTTTCGGCCTGGTCTGTTTGACGGACAGGTTGCGCTCATCACTGGAGGAGGGAGCGGCATCGGCCGCGGGATTGCGGATCTCCTGGCATCGCTCGGGGCACACGTGGTCCTCGCGAGCCGCAAGCTCGAGCGCGTCGAGGCGGCTGCGGCGGAGATCCGCGCGACCGGTGGCAAGGCAACGGGCGTGGCCGTCGATGTGCGGGAGCCAGAGTTGGTACAGCGTGTAGTGGCTGGCGTGCGCGAGACCCTCGGCCGCATCGATCTGCTGGTGAACAACGCCGCTGGCAATTTCTACGCACCGTCAGAGTCGATGTCCGCGAACGCGTGGAAAAGCGTGATTGAGATCGACCTCAATGGAACGTTTTTCTGTTCGCAGGCGGTGTTGCCGGTAATGCGGGCACAGGGCGGCGGGAGCATCGTGAACATTTCGATGACGCTGCACTACCGCGGCTGGCCGTTGATGGCGCATGCGACGGCAGCGAAGGCGGGCATTGATGCCTTGACCAAAACCCTCGCCCTCGAGTGGGCAAAGGATCGCGTGCGTGTGAACGCCGTCGCGCCCGGTCCAATCCCCACGGACGGGGTCCGGAAGGCGTTCACGCCCCCTCCGTCTGCCGACGGTGTTCCGGACGTGTTCGCAGTGGAGAAGGCCATGGAGTCGTACGCGCGGAAGATGATTCCGCTTCAGCGGTGGGGTGCGCCGGCAGACATCGCGAATATCGTCGCGTTTCTCGCGTCCCCGGCCGCGGCGTGGATTACGGGGGCGATCATGGTAGTAGACGGCGGTGAGTGGCTGGCCAAGCCTCCATCTCGCTCTTGAGACCGCTCGGCGTTCCGAGCGCGGCTGCTCCGCAGAATTGTTCCGGGAGCCGTTCTACCCTGCAAGGGTCGTGGTTATAGTTATGGTTGCGGGCGGCCGATCAGACATCGCCGCTTCGGAACTGTCAGCGTTCCGGGTGATTCATCCGTAGAGGACCGTGATTGTGTGACGATAGGGCGGGCCGCTTGGTCCGCACTGTCGGCACCCGTCATGTGATTCGGCGATCGTCACTTCCGGAACTCTGGCCAGCGCAAGTATGGCAGCGTGGCAGCGTGGCATCGGCGGCGGGAGGGCTGACTAAGGCGGATTCGAAATCGTGCGGTGATGAATGGTTGCCCGCACGTCAAAGGTGGATGTTCCCAGAGGCGGCAGGCGCCGGTGATGGCGTCGCCCGCTCAAACGAGGAGAGGAGAGAATGATGAAAAGAGTCGTGCAATTCGTTGCGGCGGTTTTCGCCACTGTCCTGGTACCAATTGCGCTTGCCGCGCAGGGTCCTGGGTCGGTAACCGGCACCGTCATCGATCGTGAGAACCAGCGCCCGGTGCAGGAGGTGCAGGTGATCGTGGTTGGTACGCAGCGGGGCACACAGACCGACCAGAACGGCCGCTTCACGATCACCGGCGTACCGGCCGGCGCGCAGGTGGTGCGGGCGCGACGCGTTGGGTACGCCCCCGCCTCGGTCACGGTGTCCGTGACATCCGGCCAGTTGGCGACGGCGAATTTCTCGCTCGCCGCGTCGGTCACGCAGCTCCAGGAGGTCGTCGTCAACGCGGTGACCGGACAGTTGCAAACCCGCGTGATGAACGGCACCAACACGGGGTACGTCAAGGTTGACAGTCTCAACCAAGGCGCCATCACGAAGATGGCGGATGTGCTCCAGGGTCGCGTCGCGGGCGTCAATCTGCAGAGCGCGTCCGGGACGGCCGGCTCGTCGCAGCGCGTTCGCATCCGCGGCGCCAACAGCTTGTCGCTGTCCAATGAGCCCCTCCTCTACCTCGATGGTGTGCTGGTCTCGAACAGCAAGGGCGGCATCTCGCTCGGCGGCCAGGACTACTCGCGGCTGAACGACCTGAACCCGGAAGAGATCGACAACGTCGAAATTCTGAAGGGACCGGCCGCCTCGGCGATTTACGGCAGTGCGGCGGCCAACGGCGTGATCCTCATTTCGACGAAGCGCGGCAGAGCAGGCGCTCCGAGATATCGCGGGTACGCCGAAAGTGGTCTCGTCAAGGATGTCAACAAGTATCCGCTGAACTTCGCGGCGCTCTCGTCCTTCGGCACGGGCGATTATTACGACATCGCGAACGGCGGCATCCTGAACATCCGCACGTTCCTTGGCGGGTCGGCGCCATACGACATCTGCCCGAACTACCGGGCGGCGATTCCCGCGGGCACCACCGTAAACGGCGCGACGAACTGCAAGCAGGACGTTTTCCTGTCGTTCGATCAGTTCCGGGATGCTCGCACCACGCCGTTCCAGAACGGGTATCGCAACAAGGGAGGCCTCAACATCTCAGGCGGAAGCGACGCGCTCACGTACTTTCTGGCGGCCGACAAGTCTCGCGAAGAGGGCGTGTTGCGTCCCAATCTCGTGGACGCGGTCAACCTCCGGAGCAACTTGAACGCGCGCATTGGCCAGAATGCGAATGCCGCACTGTCGGTGTCGTACATCTCCAACTCCACCAACCGGATCTCGAACGACAACAGCATCTTCAGTCCGCTCATCAACGCGTTCCTCGGCACCGCGCAGTATTTGCCCGGGATGGAGGCGGATACGAGCTCTGTCTTCAAGGCTGGAAGCCGCCTCGGGTCGTACTTCGGCTACAACACGAACGACCAGCGCAAGGTGCAAGCGGATCAGGGGATCGATCGATTCGTCCTCGGAGCAAATTCCAACTACACGCCCTTCTCCTGGCTGCGCCTCAACGGCAACGCCGGTCTCGATCTGTTCAACCGGTTCGATCGCCAGACGATCAAGCCGAACGAGCTGCCGCTGGCGCAGTCGTACATCCTTGGCTTCCGCAATGCCTCGCGCGCGGCGAACCATCTCTGGACGACGAATGGGTCGGGTACCGGGACGTTTTCGCTCACGTCCAATCTCGTCTCCACATCAACGGTCGGAGCCAGCTTTCAGCGCGGCCTGTTCCAGACCACCGATTGCTTCGGCGTCGGTATTCCGAGCGGCACGCAGTCCTGCGGCGCCTCCACCAGCCAGTTCGCCGTTGGCGAGAACTACACTGACGAGCGGACAGTCGGTGGCTTCGCGCGGCAGGAATTCGCCTTCGCGGACCGCTTCTTCGTCTCCGGCAGCATCCGCGCCGACAACAACAGCGGCTTGGTCCGCAATGTTTCGGGACTCAGCTACTTCCCGTCGCTGAACGCGTCGTGGGTCATCTCGAAGGAGTCGTTCTTCCCGCAGACCCAGTACATCACCCAGCTCCGCTTGCGGACGGGCTACGGACAGGCGGGGCAGCGCCCTGGATACGGCGCTGCGGAGACGTTCTTTGCTCCGGCTGCCTCGCAGCAGAACGGCGTCGAACTTCCTGCCCTCGTGCTCACGAGCACCGGCAACGCCACGCTCAAGGTCGAGCGCACGACGGAAATTGAAGGCGGATTCGATGCCGGCTTGTTCAACGATCGCGTGAATGTCGACTACACCATCTTCAACCGCCGCTCCAAGGATGCGCTCATCTCGCGCAATCTTCCGCCGTCGGCCGGTCTCACTGGTGCAGTGTTCCAGAACCTTGGCAGCGTTCGGAATTGGGGACAGGAACTCGGAATGGGCGCCAAGTTGGTGGATGCGCGAAACGTTCGCCTCGACGGCCGCCTCACCGCGACAATCCTTCACAATCGTATCGAGCGCATCGGCGAAGGCATTGCGCCAATCATTTTCAACCGCGGCGCGCAAGCGCATCGCGAGGGTTATCCCACCGGCGCGTTCTACGCCAGACCCATCACGTTCAATGACGCGAACGGCGACGGGAAGCTGGCCAGGAACGAGGTCAAGGTCGACTCCTCGCGCTTCCTCGTTGTCCCGAAGCTCAAGGGCACTGGATTCGACACGCTGAACGTGGCGTACCTCGGCTACTCGGCACCCACGAATACGCAGGGCTTCGGTGGTGATCTGACTCTGTTCAACCACCTCACGATCTCGACGTTGTTCGAACGTCGGGCGGGGAACAAGCAGCTGAACTACACCGAGTATTTCCGCTGCCGCACACAGAACGCCACGCCGGCCTACGGCCAGTGCGCGGCGCTGTCCAGCCCGACTGCGACGCTCGATCAGCAGGCGGCCTATATCGCGGCCCAATTCGCGGAATTCGGTGCATCACCCTTTGGCTACATCGAGGACGCGAGTTTCGTGAAGTGGCGCGAGCTCACGGTGCGGTTCGACGCACCGGCTTCCGTCGCGAACCGGCTGCGGGCGCTGCATGGCCTGTCGCTGTCGGTCTCCGGCCGGAACTTGAAGACGTGGACCAAATACACGGGGCTCGATCCCGAGATCAACGAGGGAGGCGGCAACTCCAACTTCGGACAGAACGAGTTCAACACGCAGCCCCCGGTTCGCACCGTCACGGTCCGCATCGATATCCAACCCTAATCACTGACTTCATACATGTCTCATTTTCAAGGTGTGAAGGGTCGCTGGACTCTTCCTCGATTGCTCGTCGCTGGAGCTTCGCTCTTCGTGCTCGGAGCATGCAATACCGACAAGCTGGTGGCGGTCGAAGACCCCAATCAGCTTCGCCCGGCGGATGTCGATAACATCGCCTCTACGCCGCAGCTGGTGCAGGGTGCAATCCGCCAGTTCGTTGGCGGATACAGCGGCTTTGGCGACGACTCCTTCTTGTCGTCCTCCGCGGTGATCTCCGATGAGTTCTACTACGGCGACACGTTCACGACGCGGCAGGCAGCCGACATTCGCAGTCTGCAGCCGACCGCGCTCGGCAACATCTCGGATGCATCGTTCTCGCGGCTGCAGCAGTCGCGGATCAATGCGCGCCGAGCGGTCGCGCAAGTCACGAAGTTCTCGGCGCCGAGTACCGGCGCGGCGGACTCTGCGACGCGCGCGACGCTGCGTGCCTTCGAAGGCTATGTGTACGTCACGCTCAGCGAAGGGTGGTGCGCCGCGGTGCCGTTCAGCATCGTGCCGGACACGGGGGTCGTCGACCCGAGCGTGATCCAGAACGGAACCCCGATCGGCACTGCCGCGATGAACGACACGGCGGTCACACGATTCGATCAGGCCCTCGCATTCAACGCGAATCAGAATCTGGCAAAGGTCGGGAAGGCTCGTGCACTCTTGAACAACGCGAACTACGCGTTGGCCGGCGCGGCGGTCGCGTCCGTTCCGACGACGTACGTCTACCGCCTCGAGCATTCCGCGAATTCTGGCGCGGAGAATAATCCGCTCGTGGCGCTCCAGCAGAATGGGCGCTATGGCGTCGCGAACCTCGAGGGCGGAACGACGGCAACAGGGACGGTGCTTCGCCCCGACCTGAATCCGCCTCCCCTCACCGGACTGAACGCCGAGGGGTTGGCTTTCCGCGGCGCGGCCGATCCGCGCATCCCGAACATCCTGGGCCGCAATTGCTTTACGTCATCGATCCGATGCTTCTACAACCAGAACTATCCTGATTTCGACGCGGATGTGCCGTTTGCATCGGGAGTGGAGGCTCGGCTCATCGAAGCAGAAGCCGCTTTGCAGGCGAACGACATCCCGACGTACCTGAGCAAATTGAACGCGCTTCGCGCGAGCAGCACGTCGCTGCTGGCTGTGCTCTATCCCACACAGAAGCAGACGTTCTTCACGAGCGGCGCCGTCAAGAGTCTCGATCCCCTCGTGGATCCCGCGGACCCGGCCACGTCGGCCGCCGCACAGTTCGCCGCACGCCGCACGGTTCTCTTTTCGGAGCGGGCATTCTGGCTCTTCAACACCGGGCACCGGCAGGGTGACTTGCGCCGCCTCGTCAGGCACTACAATCAGACGACGCAGCAAGTCTTCCCCAGCGGGCTGTTCTTCCGCGGCGGCTCGTACGGAAACGACGTCGCTTATCCAATTCCGTTCAACGAACAGAACAACACGAACTTTAATCCGAGCGTCTGCTCCACGACCACGGCGTAGGCGCAAAGAACGTCAGCATCACGACGGGGTGCGACATTGTCGCACCCCGTTGTGCGTTTCCTGTGACTCGAGGTAACGGCACAGGGTCTTTGTGTGCACGGATTCGCCCGTGCCGTACGCGTGTGCGAAGCGTTCACATCCAAGCGTTTGCACGTTGTAATATCTCGTCCGCACTGAGGAGCCTTTCCTAATGACATTTCGCAATTGCGCGTCTTCCGTTCTCGCGTGGGCAACGCTGTTGAGTGTGGGAACGCCGGCCCTGCGGGCTCAAGGCACCATCGTCGGGCGGGTGACGGCGCAAGGCACCGGCGAGCCATTGCAGGAATCGCGTGTGGTCGTTGTGGGGACCAGTCTGTTCACGTCTACCAACGCGGAGGGCCGGTACACGTTGCGCAACGTGCCGTCGGGAGCCACGACGGAGATTCGCGTACTTCGCGTCGGGTTCGCCGAGCAAAAGAAGCCCGTCCGCGCACCGGCAGGGCAAACCACGACGCTGGACTTTTCGCTGAACGCGGTGGCCGTCAAGCTTGCCGAAGTCGTCACCACTGCGACTGGCGAGACTCGACGGCTCGAGCTCGGCAACAGCATTGCTCAGGTGAACGCCTCGGAGTTGACCAAGACCAATTCCATCACGTCGATTGGAGATCTTCTCACGGCGCGCGCGCCCGGTGTGCAGGTGTTGCCGAACAATCTCACCGGCGCGAGCGTCCGTGTGCGTATCCGAGGGCAGTCGTCGCTGTCCCTGTCGAACGATCCGATCTACGTCATCGATGGCATCCGGATGACGAGCGATGCCGGCTCGCAGTCGATTGGCATTGGCGGAACGAACTTCAGTCGTGTCGGCGACATCAACCCGCAGGACATCGAGAACATCGAAATCGTGAAGGGTCCGTCGGCCGCCACACTGTATGGTACCGACGCGGCGAACGGTGTCATCGTGATCACCACGAAGCGCGGACGAGCCGGCAAGACGCGCTGGAATGCCTTCGTGGAAAACGGTGTGATCAAGGATCGCAATACTTATCCCACGGCCTACACGCTCTTCGGACATACGCCCGCCGCGCCCACCACGGCCATCACGTGCCTGCTCTCGGCGGTCGCAGCTGGAACGTGCGTGTCCGACTCGCTCTCGAGCTACAACCTGTGGGCTGACCCCGATGTCACGCCGCTCGGAACCGGCCAGCGCCAACAATACGGGCTGTCGTCATCCGGTGGCTTCGAGAATCTCACGTATTTCGCGTCAGGCGACTACGAGAAGGAATTGGGCGTGTACACCATTCCGAAGTTCGATCGCCGGCGCCTCGACTCCACCGGAGTCGTCGTGCGGCCCGAATGGATTCGGCCCAATGCGCTCGAGAAGCAGAACGTGCGACTCAACCTCACCGCCACGCCGTCGTCCAAATTGGACATGCAGCTGTCGACCGGGTTCATTCACCTGAATCAGCGACTGCCGCAGACGGACAACAACACGACTGGACTCGCGTCCAGCGCGTACGGCGGGCCTGGCTTCAAGACTAACGGCAATACCACGCTGGGCTTTCCGCGCAACGGATATCGCGTGTTTACGCCGGGAGACATCTTCCAGGAAACGTTCAACCAGCAGATCAATCGCTTCATCGGAAGTGTGGGCGGGAACTGGCGCCCGACATCATGGATGGCGAACCGTGCCAACATGGGCGTCGATTACTCCAGCCGGGCAGAGGGCGACATCTGCCGCCGCGGCAACTGCTCCGATTTCGGGACGAACCGCCTCGGGTTCGTGGCGGATAATCGCACCAACATCCGGAATTTCAGCGTCGATCTCGCATCGAGTGCACAGTTTCAGCCGCTCGCGTCATTGAACGCGAAGACGACGCTCGGGGCGCAGTACGTCAACTATAATTTTGACCGGAACGGTGCAGGAACCTCGCAGCTTACGGCGGGCGCGCAGACCGTCAGCGGCGGTATTTTCCCGACGGCGAGTCAGGCCACGACGCTGACCAAGACGCTCGGGTACTTCGGGGAAGAGGCGCTGTCGTACCGCGACAGGTTGTTCCTCACCGCAGCGCTCCGGACGGACCAGAACAGCGCATTTGGTACGCAGTTTCAGAAGGTGTTCTATCCCAAGCTGAGCGCCTCATACGTCATCTCCGATGAGGATTTCTTCCCGAAGATTCCCACGCTGGGTCAACTCCGGCTTCGGGCGACATACGGCGCGGCCGGTACGCAGCCTGGCCCGAACGACGCGCAGCGCTTTTTCACCACGGCCATCGTCAACGCAGACCGTACCGATCAAGGTGGCGCGATCTACAACTCGGTCGGAAATTCCGCGCTGCGGCCGGAGCGCGCCACCGAGTTCGAGGGCGGCTTCGATGCGAAGCTTCTCGACAGTCGCGTCAATCTCGAGCTGACCTACTACAGCAAAGTCACGAAGGATGCGCTCATCCAGCGCGTGCTGCCGCCGTCTGCCGGTGTCTCCAACTCACGCTTCGAGAACCTTGGCTCCGTGAAAAATGCCGGCGTCGAGGGTTTGATCAACGCACAGGTCCTCAGCGGCGACCGGTTCGCGTGGGATCTCACCTTCGCCGGCTCGGGGAATCAGAACAAGCTGGTCGATCTTGGAAGTGTGCCTCCCATCGTCGGCACGCTCATTCAGCAGCGCGCGGGGTATCCGTTGAATGGCTGGTGGTCGCGTCCCATCAAGGGATTTGCCGATGCGAACGGAGACGGCATCATCGGGACCAACGAGATAACGGTCGGTGATACGGCGGAGTTCCTTGGCTATTCCAATCCGCGCTATGAGCTCACGCTCAACAACGGCTTCGACCTCTTCAAGCGCGCTATTCGCGTCTCTGCGCTGTTCGACTACAAGGGTGGATACCTCGGCGACAATGATACGCAGCGCATCCGCTGCCAGAACCGCAACAACTGTCGGGAAGAGGCGGACAAGACCGCGCCGCTCGAGCAGCAGGCTCGCGTCATTGCTCTGCGCGATCATCCGGCGCGCACGCAGGCGGGATTCGTCGAGAACGGTTCGTTCTACCGGTTCCGCGAGGTCTCGGTCACGTACGCCGCGCCAACCAACATTGCGACGCGCTTCTTCCACGCAGATGCCGCGAGTCTCAGCTTTGCCGCGCGAAATATCAAACTCTGGACCAACTATTCCGGCATCGATCCGGAATCGAGCTACGGCTCCGGAGATGTGCTCAACGATTTCCAGACGGCGCCGCCACCATCGTACTTCACGCTCCGTCTCAACCTCAGCTTTTAACGGCCCGGAACTCTGATGATCACATACAACACGCAGCGCCGACGCCGGACAGGTCTCGTCGTCGCGGCCAGTGCCCTATTGCTCGCCGCGTGCAGCGGCAAGCTGAATGACGCGCTCCTCCAGGCGACCGATCCCGACATCATTGACCCGTCCGTCCTGCAGAACGCCGACGGTGCCGAAGGGTTGCGCATCGGGACCATTGCGCGGCTCACCACGCTGACGGCGGCCGCGCCCGGAAACGCCGAAGGGGTGTGGTTCATGGGAGGGCTGCTCGTCGACGAGTGGAAGTCCGGAGACACCTTCACGCAGCGCGATGAGACCGACCGGCGCATCATTGCGCCGCCATTCGACAACAGCATCATCACGGCGGGGTACCGCTACATCCACCGCACCCGCATATCGGCAAATCTCGCGATCGACGCGCTGCGAAAGTTCAAGCCGACGCCGGCGTCGAACATTGCGCAGATGTATTTCATCCGCGCATACGCCGAGCTGCTGTCAGGCGAGAATTTCTGCAACGGGCAGCCGTTCTCGGACGGAAGCCAGGGCGATGTCATTCAGGAAGGCACGCCGCAGACCGTCCTCCAGGCGCTGCAGCGCGCGGTGTCGAGCGCGGATTCCGCGATCAGCACGATCGGGGCGGCGACCGATGCGCAGAGCGTCAACATTCTGAACGCGACCAAGTTGGTGAAAGCGCGCGCGCTCATGGGCATTTCCACGGACAACTTCGCCGCGGCAAAAGCGACGGTGGCGGGTGTTCCAACTACATACGCCTATAACGTTGGCTTTTCTCAGAATGCTACCCTCAACGGCATCTGGGCGCTCAACAACAACGCGAAGCGCTATGTCGTGGGGGACAGCCTCGATGCCACAGGTCTGATTCGGAATGCGCTGCCCTTCAAGTCGGCGAAGGATCCTCGCGTCCCCACCAGCGGCACCGGTCGCGCGTTCGACTCCACGACGCCGTTCACGCAGCAGCTCATTTGGGTCTCCACCGGTTCGCCGGCAGGCAGCGAAGACGTTGTTGCCGTTGTGAATGGCATCGACGCCCGGTTAATAGAAGCTGAAGTTGCACTTTTCCAGGGTGACGTCGCCGGATGGCTCGGTATTCTCAACACCCTTCGCACGGGGCCCACGCAACTGTCGGGCGCCGCTCCACTCGGTGTCACAATCACCGGAATGGCGCCATTGGCAGACCCGGGCAGCGCCAATGCGCGAGTGTCCCTGCAATTCCGCGAGAAGGCCTTCTGGACGTTCGCACGCGGTGAGCGCCTGGGCGATGCGCGCCGTCTCATTCGCGAGTATGGCCGCCCGCAAGATCAGGTTTTCCCGGTGGGTACGTTTCACAAGGGCGGCGCCTACGGCACCGATGTCAACCTGCCCGTACCGCAGGCGGAGCAGAACAACACCCTGTTCAAGGGCTGCACCGATCGAAATGCGTGATCGGCGGCGAGTTTAAAACGCCCGCCGACGCACAAACGACCCGCGACGCAATGTCGCGGGTCGTTTGGCGTTCGCTCCGTCTCCCGCACAATGACCCGGCCGGGTCTCGAACCCGGGACCTACGGATTAAAAGTCCGTTGCTCTACCAGCTGAGCTACCGGGTCGCACGCAACTTGGGACGCGCTGTCGAGCAAGAATAACATAATGAGATGGCGATCCGTACAGGGCGATCAGACCCTGCGTCACGCCGCTCGCCGCCGATAGCTCTCGAACGCGCGCCATGTTGCCAGCAGCCACGTGAGTCCGATCAGCAGGCCACCCACCAGATCCGTGGGCCAGTGCACGGAGAGATACAACCGAGAATATGCTGTCAGCGCGGTGATGATGAGCGTCACGACGAAAGGCCACCGCCATCCGCGCACGCGATGCAGCAGGAGCGACGCCGTCAGATACAGCGCAGGCGTCAGGATCAGGTGCCCGCTCGGATATGATGCCCAGGCAAACATCCCGCGCAACGGATAAATCGCGGGGCGCGGACGCACGAGCAGGTGCTTCATGAACAGGTTGATCGAGAGCGCTCCGACGCACACGAGCACGAGCTGCGCGGCCGTGAGCGGATGTCCGAATCGTTTCCAGATGACGAGCGCCACGACGATGATGAGCGGCAGAATCGTGAGATTGGTGCCGAAATAGGGCATGACCAGCATCGATTGGTCGAATATCCACGGGAGCGGATGCTCGTGCATCCAGCGCAGCGTGTCTCGCTCCCACGGCGCACCCAACTTCCAGGTACCCGTCGCCTTCACCGCCAGGCCGAATCCGAGCCCGGCCACCCACGCCGCGACGTAAGCCACCCCCAAGTCCAGCGCGAGTCGCTGCTTTGCCGTCATCACGGTGGTCCCACGAGCAGATCAGTTCCCAGGTGCCCCGGCCCCCCCGCCAATCCATCGCTTCACCTCAGCCGCCACCGCTCGCGGCTCGATCGGCTTCGCGAGATACGCCGTGAACCCAACTTTCGCGGCACGCTCGCGGTCGTCCGAGAGCGCATGCGCCGTGAGAGCCACGATCGGAATGGACCGTGTGTCCGGATCCGCGCGTAAAATCCGAGTCGCTTCCCATCCGTCCAGTTCGGGGATGGAGATGTCCATCAGGATGAGATCGGGGCGCTCGCTCCGTGCCAACGCGATGGCCTGACGGCCGTCCGTTGCCTCGACGACCGTATACCCGACGTGACGGAGCACCGTCGAATAGATGATTCGGTTGTCCTCGTTGTCCTCGACGAGGAGCACCGTCAATCCAGTGGGGGCCAAATCGTCCACGGGCCGTCGAAAAGGAAGGGAGCTGCTGCCGACGGCGCCACTGAATGCAAAGCTAGTGCCCGGTGCTGAGTGCGCTAGCAGAGAGCTCGCCGATCCCCGCTTAGACGCCCGGGCTTTGCGCTCGCTCCATCGCATCGATCTTCCCGACGCGCCGACGATGCCGCTCCTCGCCTGAAAATGTGGCGGAGAGGAAGTCTCGGAGCAGCATGGCCGCCAGTTCTTCCCCGATGACTCGGGCGCCGAGCGCGAGGATGTTCATATCGTCATCCTCCACGCCCTGCCGAGCTGAAAAGGAGTCATGGCACATGCACGCCCGAATTCCGCGCACTTTGTTGGCCGCGATGGACGCTCCGACGCCACTCCCGCAGACGAGAACTCCCCGGTCGGAGCGCCCCGCGACGATCGCGTGTGCAACAGCGGCCGAGCGGTCCGGATAGTCGTCGCCGGGCTCCATGGCCGAAGGGCCACAATCCACCACGGTATGGCCCAGCGCTTCGATCTCACGAAGGAGGCGATCCCGAAGCGGCCAACCGGCGTGGTCCGCGGCGAAGGCGACTTTCACGTTGTTTGTCCGCATGGGTGATTCAGAACGGTGATCACCGTCACGACCAAGCCACTGAGGATAGACCCGATCCATAGGAGGGGTCCTGCCACGCTTACCGCACGGCGGCGTTGCGTTTTCATATGTTCACTCGTTCTCAGCACAGAGCGACGTTGCTCCTCACCCGTGTGGGACGTAGACCTCGATCGAAGATGGCTGCGATGACTCCCGATGAGGACGCAGGCAAGCCCCGCGTCCAAACTACCGCCGTCGCTCGCCGTGAGCGACTCCGCTTCTCCGAATTTCATTTCGACCGCACGCCGGCCGGGCGAGTGACGTGTCAGGTCACGCTTGAATTCGGTCCTGGCGAACTCGTCTCCGGCCAAGTGGCCGGCCAGGCGAGTCCCGCCGGCGATACCCGCCTGGGAGCCGAAGCGGCAATCCGCGCGCTCGAGACCTTTACCGACCGAGCGATTACCTTCGAGCTCGTCGGGGTCAAGGTCGTACGTGCCTTCGATGCGAACGTCGTCATCACCTCGCTCATCCAGCACGGCGACGCCGGTCCGGAGCGTCTCCTCGGTTGTTACCTCGCTGAGGGTGATCTCGTGCGCGGTGCAGCCCTGGCCGTTCTGAATGCCACCAACCGCGTGCTCGGGAATTTCATCACGGCCCGGTAGCGAAATCATGCAGCTCCGCCGCATCGCGTCGATCGCGTTCGTCACCATCGGTGTCCTCGTGCTGCGGAGTCCACGGCTCGCGGCGCAAGCAACAGATACCTCGCTGTATCGTGTCGTGCCGGCCGGCGCGCCGTCGGTCGCCGCGCGTCTCGACAGCGCCTCGGTTTCGCGCACCGACGTTGCGCTCCGTGTAGTCGACATGTTCGGTGATTCCACCGCCATCGCGTCCCGCCCGCAGGACGGCGTCGCTGATTCGGCGAATGCGGCGCCCACATGGGACATCGACGTTCGATCCTACGAAACACAGGACCGCGTTGCGCACTACGTCAATGTGTTTTCCGGACGCGCGAAAGAGTACATCGCGTTGCGACTCGATCGCGGCACGCGCTACGAGCCAATGATCAGAGCGAAGATGCGCGCCGGCGGTTTGCCGGAGGACGTGTACTACCTCGCCCTCGTGGAAAGTGGCTTCGATCCGCATGCGTACTCGCGTGCGGCTGCCGTCGGCATGTGGCAATTCATGAGCTCGACCGGGCGCGGCATGGGGATGCGCATCGACTGGTGGGTGGACGAGCGCCGCGATCCAGTCAGATCCACGACCGCCGCCGTGCAGTTCATTCGCGGACTGCGCGACCAGTTCGGGTCGCTGTACCTCGCCGCCGCTGCGTACAACGGGGGCCCCGGGCGCGTCGCGCGCGGCCTCGCCCGGTATGCCGACGATCTCGAGAACGTCCACGGGGACGACGCATTCTTCGTCCTTGCCGAGAAAGACTATTTACGCAACGAGACGCGAGAGTATGTGCCGCAACTGATCGCAGCGGCGCTCATCGCGAAAGACCCGTCCCGCTATGGAATGACGGTGCACCCGCGCGCTCCGTTTGCGTACGACTCCGTCACCGTGCCCCCGGCTACACCCTTGGCGGCTGTCGCCACGGCTGCCGGCGTGCCGGTCGCCGACATCCTCGATCTCAACCCCCACTTCCTGCGCGGAATGACGCCGCCGCGCGTGGGCTCGCTCGTTCGAGTGCCGGTAGGTGCCGCGGAGGGGTTCGATCAGGCGTTCGAGTCTCTGCCAAAAACCGAGCGCGCCGCCACGACCTCCGTGGAGACCAGAAAGGGCGATACCGCGGACCGCCTTGCCGAGATAAATGGAATCTCCACAAGGTCGCTCGAGGGGTTCAATCCGAAACTCCGTCGCTTGAAGAGCGGTCGCCTGGCTCCCGGTCAGGTCGTGCTCGTGCCGAGCGTCGCGGTTGCCGCAGCCGCATTGCGCGTTCCCGACCCGGCGATCGAGCGATATCCCGGCAGCACGACGCGCGGGAAGCTCCACGCGGTGAAGAAAGGCGAGACGCTGGGCGGCATTGCGAAACGCTACGGGAGCACGACCGAACGCCTCATGAAGCTCAACGGCTTGCGTAAACCGATGATTTTTCCTGGACAGTTGGTCATCGTGGCTGGCACCTCGTCCAGTAAGACGTTCGCGAACGCCTCCAGGAAGTCGAATGCCCGGTCGAGCGCCGCGTCCGCGAAGCCGAGGGCGGCCTCCAGTAAGCGAGCGTCGCCGGGGCAGGCGAAAAAGCATTCGGGCACCCGTGTGAAAACGAGTGCCCGAATGGCTTCGACTGCCAAGCGTTCGCCGACGAAAAAACGCGCCGACTAGTCTACGGTTCCGCGCCCCCGATAGCCCTTGGTAAGGATGCGATCGTAACCGTTCGACGGATTGTCGCCCTGTGCCTGAGACTTTGCCACCGCCACGGGTCCACGGTTGTACACCAGCAGCGCCAGCTTCACGTCGCCGTGATACTCGTTCACCAGGCCGCGTAGGTAGCGGAACCCAATCCGGAGATTGGTGCTGGGATCGTGCAGCCGCTCCGCCGTGATCCCTTTGTCATAAAACCGAGCTGTGGAGGGCATCAGCTGGGTCAAGCCGATCGCGCCCACCGGGCTCTTCGCGTGGACGTTGAAGTCGCTCTCGAGCTTCACGAGGCGG
>JANMAY010000094.1:0-6471 GCA_031360095.1 Gemmatimonadaceae bacterium | reverse complement strand
GCGGATGCGCTGGGCGAGATCAACCGCGTGCTTGGCAGAAGCGCTGGCACGCGCCGCGTCGAGCTGCGCGACGACGGCAGCTTCGCGCGCACCTTCGTTCCGGTCGGCGATGCGTTTGCGGGACTCATGATCGCCGTCGTGGAAAGCGCCGCCGATGCACTCATCCTCGGCGAGCTCGTGCGCGTTCGAAAGTGCGCCGACCCGCGCTGCGGCCGCGTCTTTCAGGACGAGACGAAGAACGGCGGCCGGCGATGGTGCGACATGGCGCGGTGTGGCAACCGCGCCAAGGCGGCCCGCCACCGGATGAAGCTCCACCGGTAGCGCGGCGTTCGAGCGCGGGGGCGCAGGCGTCGCTAACTTTCCGCGCATGTCGTCGCCATCCCCCACGCGCGTCGAAGTCGTGCGCACGCATCTCGAGCTCCACCGTCGCGGACAGCTGCGCCCCGCCAAAGAGCCCCACGCGGCGGCCCGCTTCGAGCGGCATCGGCCTGTCGCGGTGTCGTTGTACCGGGACCTCTACGCCATGGTGGGTGAGCGCTGGCATTGGCGCGACCGCCAGCTGTGGTCAGACGCGGAGCTCGAGCGCTATCTCGCATCGCCGGACATTCACGTCTGGACACTGCACGTCGGAAAGGAGACGGCCGGCTACTTCGAGCTTCAGCGACACGACGACGGTCGCGTGGAAATCATGTACTTCGGACTGGCGCCGGCGTTCATCGGACAGGGACTCGGCGGCTGGATGCTCACTCGTGCGGTCAAGGAAGCGTTCGCGCTGAGCGCCACCAAAGTCATGTTGAACACGTGCACGCTCGATGCTGCGAGTGCCCTGCCCAACTACCTCGCGCGCGGATTCATCATCGTCCGTGAGGAGCAGTACACGTTGGAGGTTCCCGTCATTGTGAGCCCGAGCGAGCAAGTTTAGCCGCGGCGCCGAGGGCCGCCGCGCGAGCGCCCGCCCGAACTGCCACCGCGGCTGTTGCCGCCGCCCGAAGAACCTCGCCCGTCACCTCGCCCGCTGACCGGTCGCTCGCTCGGCCGTCCGCTGTCTCGGGACGGACCACGCTCACGATTGCCCGGGCGCGACGGTCGAGATCCCCCCTCGCGCGCGCCGCGCTTCGCCTGAGGCTTCGTGCGCTCCGGGCGGTGCGAACGTGCGGCATCGCGCTGCTCGTCACGCTTCTTGTTGAAGCGTGCGACTTCCTCGTCCGTCCACGGCGCGTCCAATAACGTCTGCAGCTCGTCCAGCGTCCGCGCGCGCACCGAGCCACGCTGGCCACGCTGCACGATGAACCGCACAGGGCGATCGAACTGCGGCACCTCCGTCTCGGTGAGCGAGCGCGCGATCTTTTCCGGGAGTCGCAGCCGAACGACGCCCACCGGCTGCGCGCCATCATCCTCGACGTCGTAGTCGACCTCGACATCGCGATCGCGAATGCTCACGCGGCTCGGCAGCGTGTCGTACGCGGCGCGACGTGCGCGCGGCGAGAGCGCCTCGAGAGGGGCGCTGAGATCGAGATCCGCCTGCTTGAATTCCGCTAACGACCCGACCGTCCGCAGGCGCTCCAGATAGAGCGACGCCAACTCCGCCTGGCTGAGCCGCGGCAACGTACCGCCCGACCGGCGATAGGCTTCACGCACCGCATCGATGATCCCGAGATTGTTTTTCACCGCGAAGTGCCGCGCACGTCCCGCGGCAAGCGCATCGGCCAGCACGCGCCTCACCTCGTCTTCGCGCTCCCGCGGAAACTCCTCGAACGCTTCGACCTCTCGCTCCAGCTCGAAACCGTAGTACTCGAGCCGCCGCTGGAGAACGAGCGGAGCACGACGACGCTCCGGATCGTAGACGATCGTCGCCTCGCCACCCGTGGCGAACCGGCGAATGAGATCCACCGGCAGTTGCGTCCCTTCGATTGACGCGCGTGGATTGCCGAATCGGTCCGCGAAGTACCGCAACTCGCCGGCGATTGGACCCCAGCTTCCGCACACGCTCGTTTTGCTCACGCGCGCTTCCTCGCCCCATGCCGTCTGTTCATCGATTACCAAATCGAACGGCATGAACTCGGCAATCAGCTCCGCGAACTGCCGCCGCGTTCCCTCATTCGCCATCGGCATCTCGGCGGGAAGCCTCATGCTCAAGCCGCGGTACACGCTCGCCATGCCAAGCGCCGCATCCTCGATCGACTTCACCAGCACGCCGCGACGTTCAGCCCATTCTGCGATCGCTTCTTCCTCGAACAAGTGGCGCGGAAGCCCGTAAACCTCGCCCACATGACCGGCAACGCGATACGCCTCCGCATAGACGTTGTACGCGGTGAGATGATCGCTGCCGGGAAGAATGAGACCGTCCAGGTCGCGCTCCTCTCGCGTCATCCGATGCAGCGACTCCACGCCGCTCATTACAGCGAGATACGGAACCATGTCGTCGGCGGCGTTCACGAGCAACTCGGCCCACTCGCGGTCCACCGGCATCGCCTCCACCGCGCGCCCGTAACGAGTGAGACGTCCGTTCTCGACGATCCCGCGCCCTTCGAGGAATTTGAGCGCGCGGCGATAGGCGATCTTGTCGAGCGGCACGGGAAGCTCGAGCTCATCCGCCGCCACCCCGAGATCCGCGCAGGTAATCGCGACACGCTCGGAATCACCGGCGAGCTGGAACTCCGGCGCCGTCGGCTTGAGCGTCGCGAAATCGATGTCCCTGTCGCTCAGGATGAACACGCGCCCGCCGGCGACGCGCCCATGCACTCGGCCCGCCATCTGCAGAATCTCGTTCGCGCCGAGATGGAGCTTGGTCAGCACGTTCTTGCCGCGCTCGACGATGGAGGTGAAACGCGTATCGTCGATGATGACGGTGTCCAGTCCCTGGACGTTGAGCGCGCTCTGCCCCGCTGCGGTCATCGCGAGGAAGTATGGCTTGCGCTCCTCGCCCTCGAGGAAGGGCCGCAGCACGCGAATGGGCTCGCCGCCGTGGTAGTGCGCGGTGTTGATGCGCGGTGCGCGGATGCGCACGTTCTCCGCTGCCTGCTCCACACCCTTTCGCGTTGGGACGAAGATCGCGACGCCACGCTTCTCCCGGTACACGCGCTGGAGAAACTTGTCGTCGAGAAACGCACTCACGTCCTTTGACAGCACTTCCACCGTGGCCGCCTTCGCCGGATCGAACGCGTACACCTCCAGCACGTCGGCGCTCTCGAGATAGCGGCGATAGAAGGTCGGATCGACGGTGGCGGACAGCCAGATAAAGCGGCATCCCACGCGCTTTCCAAGCGCGAGACACAGTTCCAGCTCTGCCGACGTCTGATGGATCTCGTCGACGATCAGCGTGTCGCTCGGCAGGATGTCGCCATCCTGAAACCAGCGGCGCGCAATGCCGGTCGTGACGATGATGACGTTCCAGCTCGGCGTCTCGGGCGTTGCTTCGCGCTCGCGGTTGATGACGCCGACGCGAAGATCGGTCGTCTCCAGCAGCTCTTCCGCGATCGGGCGGATGGCGAGCGTCTTCCCCGAACCCGTACCGGCAACGATTCCAAAGCCGCGCCGCGCGCGCGCGAGCTCGCGCACGCGCGGGCCGAAGTTTTTCTCGAGGTACGTCTCGATGTGCAGTCCGACCGCGAGCTCGATGGTCTCGCAGGCCGCGCGTGTGGGGGCGATGACGATGACGCGGCCGGTCGATGGATCAGACCCGACGAAGGCGTCGTGGTCGAGTGGAAGGTATTGGTCTCTGACGTCACGCATGCGGTGGCGCGAAGCGAGATTCGCGCCCGCGCGACCTATGCGACCTAGGCGTCTGGCTTCTTCTTGTCCTCGCCAAACTTCTTGAGGAACGGAATCTCCTTCGCTTCGGGCTTGCTTCCCTTCTCCACGTAGTCGTCACCGAAGAGAACCTTTCCGTTGGGCGGCCGATTGCGGACCGCGGTGGGACAGTCGGTGGACGCCGGCTGCTGCTTGGGCGGCACCTTGTCGATCCAGATCCGGCACATGCCCGGCGGTGGCCGATAGGCCTTCGGGACGTCGTCGTCGCCCGACTTCTGGGCGAGCGCAACGCCGCTGAGGCCAGCGGTCAGGGCGATGGTAAGGAAGGCAATACGTCGGGTCATCTATGTCTCCAGGCTGCGCGGAGTCTCGCGCGTCGCCCTATGGTAAGGCAGGCATGGTGCCAACCGCCAGCGATTTCAACCGCACACTCCAAGTGTCGTTAGGACAATCGGTTATACTGCCGCGGCTGCTGCCCGCCTTATCTGTATACAAACATTTGTGTCTCTGGCGTGGGACAGTCCCGTCCCACGCCAACTACTACCCTCAATCCCCGAAGCTGATCCCCAACGACCTCGCCGTCAGCACAAGGTCGTGGGTGACGTCCACGCGCTTCACCTCGCGCAAGGCCTCCTCGATGGGGATGGTGACGATGTGCGGGGTCTGGAGCGCAACCATATGCCCCCACTTCTCGTCCGCGATCGCGCGCACTGCTGCGCCACCAAAGCGGGTGGCGAGCAACCTGTCGTACCCCGTCGGCATGCCACCGCGCTGCAGATGGCCAAGCACGAGCGACCGCGTCTCCTTGCCGGTAATGAGCGCGATTTCCCGCGAAATCAGGTCCGCGCAGCCGCCGATGCGGCGCGCCTCGCCCGGCATCGACTCACCCATCGTCGTCGTGTTCCCACCAGCGGGAAACGCGCCCTCCGCCACCACGACGATGGAGAAATGACGGCCTACCGCATCCCGTGCAAGGATCTTTTCGCAGACCTTATTGATATCGTACGGAATTTCCGGCAGCAGAATCACGTCCGCCGAACCGGCGACTCCCGAATGCAGCGCGATGAATCCCGCCTCTCGGCCCATGACCTCCATGATCATCACGCGATCATGGCTCTCCGCGGTGGTGTGCAGCTTGTCGATCGCCTCGATGGCGGTGTTCACCGCCGTATCGAATCCGAAGGTCGTGACGGTTCCGCTGACGTCGTTGTCGATCGTCTTCGGGACCCCGATGATGCGCATTCCCTTGTTGCACAGTTTCATTGCGATGTCCAGCGAGCCGTCACCGCCAATGGAGATCAGCGCTTCGATGCCAAGCTTGCGCGCGCTCTCCATGAGCTCGTCCGAACGGTCTTCCATGAAGTACGTGCCGTCCGCCTGCTTTCGCGGATAGTAGAACGGATTCCCGCGGTTCGTCGTGCGCAGAATCGTTCCACCGAGATGTCCAATGCCGCGCACCGACTGCTTCGTGAGCGAAATGACTTCGTCCTCGCCGAGCAGTGCGGAGAACCCGCGCGTGATGCCGAGGACTTCCCAGCCGCGATTGATCGCTGAGAGCACCGCGGCGCGAATGACCGCGTTGAGACCGGGGGCGTCTCCGCCGCCCGTAGAGAGGGCAATACGCATCGTGAGGGAATGCCGGATCCAGGAAGGCTGCTAGTGAGACGCGCGTGAGAGCTCGACGATCTCTCCCGGAGCGGAATGCCGTACCAACTTCGGCTGCTCGAAGATCGGAATTCCGTCGCTCGGCGTCAGGGGGTCCGCGCGAAATATAGCGCATCTGCCTCCTCTACCTATCCCAATTTGTCACGGCCCCTGACGAATTTGTGCCCCGCACTCTGGCGGGCAGGCAGCCGGACGAGAATCTTGGGTCATGTCCATGACCCGGACGCACGGAACGGACACTGCCGCCGAGCGGGCAGCACTCGAGGCGGCGCTGGGTGAGCAGTACGACCTGCGCCGCCTGCTCGGTCGCGGCGGCATGGGTACGGTGTACCTCGCCCATGAGCGCTCGCTCGACCGCCTGGTCGCGATCAAGGTGCTCCAGAGCTCCGCCGTCGACGACGACGTCCGCCACCGGTTCGTCCGCGAAGCGCAGACCGCGGCGCGGCTCACGCACCCGAACATCGTTCCCCTGCATTCGTTCGGCCGAGCTGGGGATGCGCTGTATTACGTCATGGGCTACGTGGAGGGCGAGTCGCTCGAATCGCTTCTGACTCGCACCGCGCGGCTTCCCGCCGAGGACGCCCGACGCATCCTGCTGGCACTCGCCGACGCGCTGGACTACGCCCATCGCAACGGCGTCGTGCACCGTGACATCAAGCCCGACAACATTCTCATCGAGCGCGGTACCGGACGCGCGGTGCTCACCGACTTCGGCATCGCCAAGCTGCAGCACGCGCGGTCGTCGCTGACTCAGTCAGGAGTGATCATCGGGACGCCGCACTACATGAGTCCCGAGCAGGCGGCGGGAGATCGCACGATGGATGGCCGGAGCGATCTGTACTCGCTGGGCGTCGTCGGCTACCGCATGCTCTCGGGCCGCCTGCCCTTCGACGCGCCGAGCGTGCAGGCGCTGCTCGCGCAGCACGTCACGCGGCTTCCCACGCCAATGGCCAACATCGCGCCAGACATTCCGCAGTCGCTGGTTGACGCGGTCACGCGGTGTCTCGCCAAGGTGCCCGACGACCGGTGGCGCGACGCACAGTCGCTGCGCGGGGC
>JANMAY010000064.1:0-2216 GCA_031360095.1 Gemmatimonadaceae bacterium | reverse complement strand
GCCACGCACAGCCCGGCGCACCAACCACCAAGCACGTCGCTTCCCCAGTGCCATCCGAGCGCCACGCGACTCGCGCCGGTAGCAGCCGCGATGGCAATGACGCACGCCACCGCCACCGGCGCTCCAATGATGCCTTCGCGTGCGAGCAAGTAGGCACTCGTCGCCACGACCGCAGTGGCGTTCGTCGTGTGGCCGCTCGGAAACGCGGCCTCCGTTTTCAGGCGGGCCAGCGCGATCGCGGGTCGTGCGCGGTGGTAGACGAACTTCACCGCGTGGTGCGCGATGATGCCGCCGAGCGATGCGGACGCGAGCGGGAGCAGGAAGCGGCTGTTCGGTGCACCGCGCGAAAGCCACAGCGCTGCGGCGGAAAGCGCCGCGATGACCGGGTGAACGAACCGTTCTCCGGGAAGCGTTGCCACACTCGCCAGCGCGTGAAGGCGTTCGCGATGCGTACCCATCCATTCCTCGAGCGCATCGTCGTAGTGCTGCACGACGGGATGGCGGGTGGCCACCGAGAGGGCCATCGTCGCCGCTCCAGCGCCCAGCGCGATGAGACGCAGTGTGTCGATCAGCGGGATGTGGGGTGCCATCGCTGGAAGGTAGGGGGCGAGAGTATCTTGTAAGCGCGGCGCGCGCGAGTGCCGCCGTGTCAAATCTCAGCCGAGGTGCGCAGGCGATGCCCGTTGTTCCCTTTGAGACTCTGCCCGACGCGGCTCGCGTCTGGGTGTTTGGAAGCGATGCGCCGCTCACGGAGGACGGGACGGCCGCCCTGCTGCGCGGCGTCGACGAGTATCTCGCGGACTGGAAAGCGCACGGCGCTCCGCTCACGGTCGCGCGCGAGTGGCGCGATGGACGCTTTCTCGCCGTGGCAGTCGATCAGAGCACGGCAGGGGCATCGGGATGTTCGATCGACGGCCTGTTTCGCGTGCTCCAGCAGTTGGAAGGTGCGGCCGGCACGAGCCTGGTCGCTGGCGGGCGCGTTTTCTATCGCGACACCACGAGTGCCGTGCAGTCCGCGGCGCGCACCGACGTCTCGCGGTTGTCCACCGAAGGAGCAATCACCAAGGACACCGTGGTATTCGATACGAGCATCACGGACCTTGGCACCTTTCGCGCGTGCTTCGAGCGCCGCGCAAAAGAGAGCTGGATCGCCCAGCTACTTTAGCCAGCCGTCCAGCCGTTCGCGGACGAACGCATCATCCGTCAGTTCGGGATACCTCGCGCACACGCGATCGATCTCCGCGGCCTGCCCCGCAGAGAGCGATTCGGCCGGATCGAGGCACCAGGTTCCGCGTAACAGGCCCTGACGACGCAGCACGTCATGAATGCCCGCGATGCAGCCGGAGAAATTGTTCGCCGCATCGAAGATGGCGCCGTTCGCGTCGGTGAGCGCCGCGCCCTCACGGAGCCAATCGGCATTCACCTCGGCAGTCTGCGCACGGTTCAGCAGATCGACCGCTGATTTCGTCCACACTGCCCACTGCCCCAAGAGCCCGCCCACGATCCGCCGCGAGCCGGCTGGCGTGGGAAACGGCGTGAGCAGATCGACGACGATGCTGTCGTCATTTCCTGTGTAGAGCGCGATGTCGTCGCGGCCGCCATCGGCGACAGCGCGTATTACGTCGAGCGTCTGATACCGGTTGAATGGAGCGATCTTGATCGCGCACACGCGCTCGATCTCTGCGAACTCGCGCCAGAACCGGTAGCTCAACACCCGACCGCCGACCGCCGGCTGAAGGTAGAAGCCGAACAGAGGGAGCACCTCAGCGACGGCGCGACAGTGTTGAATGAGCGCGTCGTCGTCCGCGTCGCGTAGTGCACCCAGTCCCAGGAGCGCCATCGAATAACCCAGTGACGCAGCCACCTCCGCCTCGGCCACGGCCTCCCGCGTGTTGCCAATCACGCCTGCCACGAGCACGAAGGGATCGTCAGGAGCGCGGACGGAACGCACGGTGTCCATCGCGAGCTCGAGCACGGGGCGATACAGGCCGTACTGCGGTGCGCGGATGGCGAATTGGGTCGTGTGCACGCCGACTGCAATGCCGCCCGCGCCCGCATCCAGGTAATAGCGAGTCAGCGCGCGCTGATGCCGCTCGTCGAGCGTGCGCTGCGCCGTGAGCGCCAGCGGATGCGCCGGGATCACCTGTCCCGCGATCAGATGCGCCCGAAGCGCGCGTTCCCGATCAGAAGCGACCATCGCGTCCCTCGAATCGCGT
>JANMAY010000057.1:0-2774 GCA_031360095.1 Gemmatimonadaceae bacterium | reverse complement strand
CGATGGGATACGTCCACGGTGTGGCTCAGGGCCAGTCAACGATGGACGCCGAGCACGCCAGGCGGCTTGCCCACCTCGCCCGGATCACGCCGCGACTGGCGGCGTCTAGCGCTGGAGCGATGATCGCCATCGTGGCACGTCGGATCTGCCCTGCCCAACGCCCCCGCGAGCACAGGGGCCACTGCCTCTCAGAGATAGCTCAGCCATGCATCGCTCCGTCGCTGCTTGAGCGCCGCGAACCACCGGCAAAGCGGATACATCGCGACCACGACGAGCGCCCACACCAGGTAGACGACGGGCAGCGAGTATCCCCAGCCAGGTGGCGCGCTGAACGGATAGTGCGCGAGGTCCGGTGACTCGAACATCCAGTGCGCCGATCCGTATCGCGCGTAGCAGGTGACGACGGCAAGCAGGTGTATCAGCGCGAAGTGCCACAGGTAATAGAACAGGGGCACCTTCCCGATCACGAGCGCGGGCCGGAGAATTCGTGGCGTCCCACGATCCACGGACCAGAGAAAGATCATCGCCGGACCGAGCGTCATCAGCAGGAACAGGAGCGACGGCGGGTACTTGGTCGTGCTCAGGAACGAGAGCATCGTGAACACGGCCGTCTTCTGCCGCATCCAGTGTGACGGGTCGCCGTATGCATTGACACCGCGAACCACGAGAAACGCCAGACTCAGGGCAAGCCCCAGTCGCAGCAGAAATGCGCGTCGGCGCTCCGTGTCCCAGCCGTAGACCTGTCCGAGGCCGTATCCCACGGCGGTAACGCCGATCCATGGAATGAGCGGATAGGCCACGAACACCACGTGTCCCGGGGCGTTCACGACGAACCCCGGTGCATGCAGGATGGCCCAGAGCGGGCTCGCCGACGTCACCGAGTCGAAGAGGTTGTGCCCCACGATCATGACGGCGCCGAGCCCGGTGACGACGAATGCCGGCAGGCGAACGAGCGCCGAGAGCGTGATCATCGCCCAGCCGAGCGCCCACACGACGAGCAGCATCGTCACCCGGTAGTCAACATTGAACTGATAGGCAAGGCACCGAAGCAGCACGACCTCCAGAAAGATCAGCCACACCCCGCGCACGAAGAGGAATCGGGACAGCTCGCCCGGAGACTTCCGCCGCAACGAGAGGTACGCGCCCGTCCCGGTGAGCAGGAAGAACACCGGTGCGCAGAAGTATGTGACCCATCGCGTGAGGAACAACCCGGCCGTGGCGTTGGCCAGATCTGTGGGATTCTGTCCGGGGATGCCGAAGAAGTCCCGGGTGTGATCGAGCGCCATGATGATCATGATCACGCCGCGGACGACGTCGATCGCCTCGAGGCGGGCGCGATTCGAGGTGGCGCTCGCGGTTTGAGGGCGTTCCGCCGACAGCGGGGCCAGGCTCGGCAAATGAGCACCGATGACTTCCACTACCACCTCCTTCGGAATCCCCTGTCATACCCACCCGGAGAGTGCTCGGGCAGCGTGAATGCCCGCGGGCAGTTGCCGATGGACGCACCGCCGCAACCATAGCTCGCCCATCTGGTGCCTGCAACGTTGGGCAGCACGGTGCTGCAGCCCGGTCAATCAGATCGTGCGTAACCCAGGGCCGTGGCAATCGCGGCAATGGTATTCCAGTTGCGCGTGGTCTCCGGGACCCCAAAGAGTCGGTCGAGCGTGCCGAGGTAGCTGATGACCTTCATGTGCCGGCGGTACACGCCGAAGACGAACCGGTTGTCCCTCGCGAGGATTTTCAGCAGCCACTTGCCGCTGGAAGGAAAGCGCATGGGCGTGGACGGCGCCGAGCTGGGCCGTTTGGACAGGACACTCACGAAGCGGACGATATCGGGTCGCGGAGGCGCATCGGAGAAAGGATTCCGAGACATCAACCCGACAATCTCGCGGCCCTGGCAGACAATGATCTCGGTATCAATGGGAAGCCTGCGTGCCACTTCGGCGCGGAGTTGTGCTCGGGTGACTGGCCGCCGGATCACGAACGTGCCCGCCGCGCCGATGCTGACGACCTCGAGATGCTTCAGTTGTTCGGCGAGCGCGGTCGGTCGAAACGTTCGGTGACCGCCGACGTTGACCCCTCTCAGAAGAACCACGAAAGCCACGACTTCCTCCTGCTGGCGCCGCAGCCGCATGCGCACAGTGCCTGGCAGCTGCAACATTCGTCAGGCGGCTGGATTGGGCCGAGGTCCGCGAAATAGCCTGGACAACATGAAGCACACAACCGGAAATACACCGGCGTACCCGAGAACGCCGACCAGCTGAAGTTTCATATTGCCCACTGCCGGTCCGACGATGCCGGCCACGCAGAGCGTGCCACTTATCGGCTTCGTGAGGCCATGGACTGCGAACCTAAAGGCCAGCGTCGCGAAGTAGGCTACGCCGATCAGAAATATGCCGAAGGCGGACCACCTGCCGAGTCGATTCGCTGACATGGAAGAAGACGATCAGACGGAATCCCTCAGGATTTCGCCTTCTTCGAAAGTTTCGACTTGCCAGAACTGTTGAAGGCGACCGCCTGGCGAACGAGCGCCTTGAAGGCGGGTTCGTCAACTTCTTCTTCTTCGTGGATGTCGATCGCGCGGCGTGTGTTTCCCTCGAGACTCGAGTTGAAGAGACGGGCCGGATCCTTCAGAGACGCGCCCTTGGCGAAGGTCAGCTTCACGACATTCTTGTAGGATTCGCCAGTGCAGATGATGCCGTCGTGCGACCAGATCGGAGTGCCCATCCACTTCCACTCCTCGACGACGTCAGGGTCTGCTTCCTTGATGAGCG
>JANMAY010000041.1:0-11445 GCA_031360095.1 Gemmatimonadaceae bacterium | reverse complement strand
TCTGCACGCAATGGTATACGAAGACAGCGCATTTCTGGCACTCGGGCGGCTCGATCTTACCGGAGTGACGCGTGTGAGTCTCGATCTTCGCTCCGAGAAGAGCCTGCATCCCTTTTCATTGGAGCTCAGGGAAGACGGGTTCTCCGGCAACCTGCTTGGCCGAAGCGATGTCATGCCGTCGATTGCCGAGCAGTGGTATCAGCACTCGGTTCCCATTTCGGTCGCCGGAGATCACACCCTCTTCGTCATCGTGCGTTCGTCCGCGACCGGGATTGGGCAGTTCAATCCACTGGTGAGGATTGACGGCATTCACTTCGAGCGCAGCACGGCCGCGCCCTAGCGCGCTCGCAACGCATTGCGACCATCCCAATCGCCCGACGCCACGCACATCGGCGCGCGCGCCGCGCAGCTTGGCGTTCTGGTGAATGCCGTGCTCGCCGGTGTAAAGCTCGTCGCCGGTGTGCTTGGTCATAGCTACGCTCTCGTTGCGGACGCGATCGAATCCGCGGCCGATATTGTCGGATCGCTTCTGGTGTGGGGTGGACTCTCTGTCGCGGCCCGGCCGGCCGACGACGACCATCCCTACGGTCATGGGAAAGCTGAGGCGCTCGCCGCGGCCGCCGTTGCGTTGCTGCTGGTGGGCGCGGCAGTCGGCATCGCCGGTGAAGCCCTGCACTCCATTCGCACACCACACGAGGTGCCCGCGCCGTGGACGCTCGCGGTGCTCGCAGGCGTCGTCATCATTAAGTGGCTGCTCGCTCGGCGCGTCGCCGTCATCGGCGGTACGATCGGCAGCACGGCGGTCAAGGCCGATGCCTTTCATCATCTCAGCGATGCGATCACGTCTGGCGCGGCGTTCATCGGCATCGCCATCGCGGTGTGGGGCAGCCGCGTGTTCGGCGAAGGCGCGCATGACGCGCGGTGGGCGTCGGCAGACGACTGGGCTGCACTGGTCGCTGCGCTGGTCATCGCCTTCAATGGCGTGCGGATCTTTCAGCCCGCGCTGAATGACCTGATGGATCGCGCTCCTGCTCCTGGTCTGCTCGAGTCCATTCGATGCGCTGCTCTCGCGGTGCCAGGAGTCCTTGCCGTTGAGAAACTGATCGCGCGGAAGGTGGGGTTGGGATACCGCGTCACGATTCACGTTGAGGCCGATCCGGCGATGACGCTGGCCGCAGGACACGCCTTGGGCAGTGAGGTGAGCCGAGCAGTACATGCCGACGTGAGAGAAGTGCAGTCGGTGCTCGTCCACATGGAGCCAGACAGCCGCTCCCGGACGCAGCCGCAGTCGTAACGATTTGCCGCACGCGCGAATCCCGAGAAACAACAACAGCGCGCCACGGATGTGGCGCGCTGTTGTGTTTACTCGATCAGATTACCCACAGATGGAAACGGCGTTCTGGCCACTCATCGTGACTGCGCCGTTGAGCGCGATGGCGCGCCCGCGGAGGCGTGCGCCCGTATCCAATCCGATGCTCGTGTACGCGAGAATATTTCCAGCTACTGGACCGCCGAGCGTGGCGGAGCTGCCGACCAGCCAGTAGATGCTGTCACACCGTGCCCCGCCGGTGAGAATCACCGACGTGCCCGTGGAGGTAATGAAGGTACTCGCGACCTTGAAGATGAAACGTCCCAGTCCATTGAGTGTGAGTGTTCCCGACGAGACCTGACCTGACGACGGGAAGCAGTACACTCCTGGAGTGAGCGTAAGCCCACCCAGTTCTTGCACGGTGCCATAGGTGACGTTGCACGGCTTGGCGGACAGCGACCCGTACGCCGTCGCCGCATCGGCTTGAGCAGATGCTGCGAGATTATCGGCGGCGTGGAGCGTTCCGGTCAGCGTGCAGTCCGGATTGAAGCCGGTAATCGAGCTGCCAGGGCTGACGCCTACGTTTCCGGTGTTGGTTCCCGCACCGGTGCAGGTCACGGTCGATGCCCCAAGAACGGCAAACTGCGATGCGCTTCCCAGTCTGCTCTCGGACGTAACGCCGAGCGTCTGCAGCGAGCTGGATGGAGCCGGCGAATGAAGACCGGACGGCGCATCCACCGCGCACGCAGCAACCACCAGCACGGACATGACGCCGAGTGCGGAGGTGAACCGCGTGGGACGGAGCGTGTGTAGCAGGGACTTGGGGATTTGTCTCGCGTACATGTGAACTCCTAGCGTACTACCTGTATAAATCGTTCCCCGAAGGGGAATCGTCCGCCGTACCAATTGCGAACGCACAGGGAACGCCTCGCAAAACGGTGACCCCGTATGCCAATTAGGGAAAATGGAGGAAATGTCCTGACGCACACGGGGGAATCTCCCGACACAGATCAGTCACATCGCCCCACAACTGGAACATCGCGAGCGAAAGGCGGCGCCACCGGTGCTGTCGTCAGTGGCGCCGTGTTGAGTATCACGTCATTCGAGTGATTTGACACACGTTATCGATCGCTCAATCGCGCACCAAAAGCGTTACTTGCGCTCGCGCGCATATCCCGGACGGCCATCCTTGATCAGGAACATGATGAGCACCCGTGCCGGTCGGTCCGTGCTGGGATTCTCGAAATGGCCGTGGAGTGCACCACGCGGCTCATAGAACATCTGACCAGCGGAGTACGTCGTCTTTTCGCCATTGTTGACTTGGGTCACGATGGCGCCGTCGATGATGTAGCCGAAGACCTCTGCGCCATGGCGATGGTCTACGGTGTCCATGGCCCCAGGCGCCAGTACCGCGAGCTGCGTTTGGAGTGAGTACCCCGCCAACTCCGGATCCTGAAGCACCTGATTCAGCACCGACTGAAACTGCATCGGACGGGCCGGCTCGGGACCTTGCGCCACTCCCATCACCGGGAGCACCAATATCAAGAGAAGTGAGAGGGTGTGTTTCGCCATGGTGGATCTCCGCAGGAGGTTTGAAGCAAGCAACTTCCGCCTTTTGTGTGCAGGTTCCGTCAACGGGAGCGATGATCGTCGATCTCCGCATTCTGGGAGCCCACCGGCAACGTGAAGAAGAACGTCGTTCCTTCACCGACTTTGCTCTCTACCCATATGGCGCCGCCGTGGCCTTCAACGATCCCCTTCCCGATCGTCAGCCCCAGCCCGGCGCTGCCGCGAGCTTCAGGCCTCCCCTGCCAGAACCGCTCGAACACGAACGGCAGGTCCTGCGACGCGATCCCGGGCCCCGTATCGGACACCGTGAATCTGACCTGATCCCCCGCCAGCCCTGCGTGAACATCGATCTGTCCGTCGGCCGGCGTGAGCCGGATCGCGTTCGTGAGCAGATTGCCGAGCAGTTGCATGACACGCCCCTGGTCCGCGTGTACGACGAGTGTGCTCTCCGGATGGCAGTTGAGCCGGATGTGCTTCGCCGCCGCGTGTGGCGTGTACGCCTCGCGAACGAGGGCGAGGAGCTGCGTGACGTCGACGCGTCGCCGATCCAGCGCGAGGCGACCGGTGTCGATGCTCGCCGCATCGAGCAGATCGCGCACGATGCGATTCATTCCAACGACGGTTCGCTCCATCACGCCCAACAAGCGCGCGCGGCTCTCGGCCGCGAGCGTGTCGTCGAGGAGAAGCGCTACGCTCGCGGAGATCCTGTCCAAGGGGTTCCGCAGGTCGTGCGCAACGATCGCCAGCACATCGTCGCGCAGATGGACGGCCGCCTCTTGCACACCGAGCGCGTGAACGAGGCGGGCGCTCTCCTTGGCGAGCGCGCGTTGTGTTCGCACGAGCTCCGAGTTCGCCGCCGCCAGCTCCTCGTAGAGCGGCTGGAGGCGGAGGTCGCGCGCGTACTCCAGGAGCCAGAAGTCCTCGCTCGCCTCGTCCGGCGCCCATACCACCGCGAACGTGCGAAGGTCGAATCCTTCCACGCGCTCGAGGTTCAACTCCCAGAGTGCGTTGTCGGCTGTCGTCCCTTCACGAGCCAGCAAGCGAGCCCACTTGCCTTGCGATGTCACATCCAGGACGTCAGCGAGTGGGTAGCCCACGAGCTCGCGAGAGAGAATCGCCTCGAGCTTGCCGTTGGAATCGGTCACTACGCCGTCGCGCGTGAGCGCGAGGACCGCTCCCGGGAATTCTTGCAGGCACGCGTGGAGCCCGCGCACCCGAGGCGCGTGCGTCATCCGAACCGCTCCCGCAGTCGGTCGATCGCGTCGGTCGTGTCGCGGGCCATGGCGTCCGCGCCAACCTTGTCCGCCAAGCTGGCATCGTCGAGGAATGGACGTCCACCCACGAGGATGTACGGCACCGCCTCGCCGGTTGCCGCCCGCACGGCGGCGATGAGTGAGCGGAGCTGCGGGAGGTGCGGCGCCAACGACGCGGAGAGTGCCAGCACGTTGGGTCGATCTCGCAGCACCATCGCAACGAGACTGTCTTGAGGCACTGCTGCGCCGAGATACGTGGCGTCCCAGCCTTCGAGTTCCAGGAGATCGCAGATCATGCGCAGGCCGACCTCGTGCTTCTCCGTCTCGGCGCAGGCGGCGAGCAGGGTGCGCCCGTTCCGGTTCGTGGCCAGGCAGTAGTCCGTGTAGAGGCGACCCATCGCAATTTGGGTGACCGCCGTCGCCAGGTGCTCCTCGGCGACGGTGAATTCGTTCTGCTGCCACAGCCGCCCGACTTCTCGCAGGGCTGGCTGGAACACGTCCAGATAGAGAGCCGGGAGACCGAGCCCCGCGGCCCGTGCGTCGTCGACAACGGCGAGTGCCCGCCGCCGGTCCCCGGCTCGCAGCGCGTCCAGGTAGACACGCCACCACTCGATCGTCACGCGGCCGCTGACGCGGAGAGTGCGGCCAGACCGGCCTCGAGGCTGGGCAGCACTCGGGCGGCTTCGTCGGGAGGAAGTCGGTCGAGCAGCGCGCGTTGGGTGGCCTCGAGACTTCGGCGCACGTCGTCGCTTCCCACTCCGCGCGCAGCGAGCATGCCTTCCAGCCAGATCACATATCGCGCGAAGAGGGACGGGTCGTCCAGCGCCACGGCAGGCGCGAGATGTTCGAGCGAGTAGCGCATGTCCTGCAGGCACTTCACCCGTCCCGCTTCCCCGTATCTCGTGACCAATGTCGGATCGCGGCCGTACAGCACGTCCGTGATCGCTCCCGCGAGTTCATCCTTGCGATCGAGGAGGGACGCCGACGCTCGTGTCTCGACAGACGCGTTCACGTGGCGACACCGCGTGAATCGAGCAGCACCTCATACGCCTCGTGACGCACCGTGGTCCGCGCCATGATGTCGGCCGGCTCGCGAGAATGCGCGACCGCCCGTTCGGCACTTTGCATGTACCGACGGAATGCGTCTGCGTCCGTCCAGCTGGTCAAAAACGTGTGCGTCGCCGTTCCCGACTGCGGCTTGAGGAGCTGCAGATAAAGGAAACCCTGAAAGGTGTCGACCAGCCGTGAGCGGTCGCGAAAGTGCCGCTCGAGCACCGCGTGGTCCGCTTCCGGGACCGTGAGGTGGGACAGGAAGACGAACACGGAGGACACCTCCAACGATTGGCGTGCGAGGCGAGATGTGGTGCGGAGCACGCGAGGGCACGCGTATCGAGGAGGCGGGGGGACACTCACGACTCGCCCAATGGCCTCTCGGGTACGAGGGTGGCCATTTCCCAACCCGAGCGCAAGGGAGCTGCGCGACTGGTGGTCCCATGGCGACGCGGGTCCTTGGCCGAACCGCCGACCGACAAGCATACTGGCGAGCCGCGTTCACTTCGACGGCGCGAGAGGGTGACCGTGGATTCGCTGAGGGAGGAAACCGCCGTGAACGTCCGACGCCCGAGCACCCTCACCAGGTGAGGAAAACCGTCCTCCTCTATGGCATCCTCGGCGGGGTGCTGATCGCAGCGCTCAAGCTCGTCGAGTACCGTTTCCTCGTCATCGAGCACTCCCTCGAGATCTATGGCGGCTTGAGTTTGGGGCTTTTTCGGGGCTTGGTCCGTCGCTAGTTCCCTTCCCTCTCTACCCTCGGAGCGTAGCCCGAATAGCCCCGCCTCCCGTAAACCCAACCGGCCCTGCCTCTCCGTCCGTCGTGTCGCTCGCGGATGATATCCCGGCACTGCATATGTTCTGTTCAGAAAATGATGGCCGGAGAACGACGGATGAGTATTATGCGACCGCTTGGTTCGGTACTACTGGCGTCGGGCGTGGTTGTCGGCGTTGGCGTCGGCATCGCTATGCTCGGAGGCGTTCACGTCCTCCCAGCTGTGCCTTGGATCGTGGCAGTAGGACTGACAAAGATCACACTACTCGGCTCCGGTGGTCTGATGGCTGTCGGAGCCATATGTCACAGGCTGGCCATTCGCTCCGAGCAGCGGAATGCGCTGTCTGAGCAAAATCCTTCTCGTCAGGGTCTGGCGGATGATTGATTGTTTTCGCTGACATCGTTCGTGGTTGCGACTCCCATTCGTCGCAACAGCCAAGGGATTGAGAGCCCCTGCACGACGACGGAAGTAACGACGACACCAATCGTCAACGCGACAATCAGCGCTCGCTGGGGGAAGTCTTCAGGCAGCGCCAGCGCCAACACCATTGACAGAGCGCCACGCAGACCTCCCCATGCAACGATGGGTTGCCAAGAGCGAGGTATCGCTTCACCGAGGCGATTCTGCACAAGCACAAGCACTCCAATGACAACGCCGCGTGCAAGAACCATCGCCACGAAGGCCAACAGTGTCTGCGGCCAGAGTGCGAGGAAGTTACTCGCATTGAACTGAAATCCGATGAGCAGGAAGACGATGGAGTTCAACGCGAAGGCAACGTACTCCCAGAAGCTCTCCGTTGCCGCTCGCGACTCAGCGGACATGCCTTGGTCTCTTCCGTGACGACCACACATCACGCCAGCGACAACAGTCGCAAGCACTCCAGAAACTCCGACATCTTCCGCAAGCACGAATGCGCCGTAGGCCGCAATCATCGTCAGCGCAATTTCGATCATGGGGTCGTCGAGTCGCTTGATTACCAAGGCAATGAGCCATCCCACGAGGAAACCGGTGGCAACACCGCCGCCGGCTATGCCAGCGAACTGACCAGACATTGCAGCAATAGAGGTGCCCGCACCGGCGACGTAGGCAACGACAATCGAGAAGAGCACGACGCCAGTTCCGTCGTTGAGCAGGCTCTCACCTTCCACGAGCACAGCTAATCTCGGCGGTGCTTTGAGTTCTCGAAACACGGCCGTGACTGCGACCGGATCGGTTGCCGCAATGATCACTCCGAAGGTGATCCCAACCGTCCAACTGAGTGAATCTGCGAGGCCGAGTAACTGCCCCGCCATTGCGATAATGGTTGCGGTGAGGCCGGTGGCTAGGAGCACGCCGGGTACGGCGAGCGCGAGTGTGCTGCGCCATACCGTACGGAAGACTCGAAGGTCAAGATGAAAGGCAGCCTCGAACAACAACCCCGGCAAGAAGAAGGTGAATAGCAATTCCTTCGTGAGCTGCGGCGGTTGGATGTTCGTGAACGCACCAAGGCCGAGCCCTGCTACTACGAGCGCGACGGTATACGGAATCCGGAAACGGCGCGCGCCTATGGCAATCGCAGTCGCGACACAAAACAGGAGCACAAGCGTGCCGGAGGTTGTCATTTCTTCGTCGATGGGCTCACGCGGTAGAACTGCTGTCACTCGTTCATACGAATCTATCGAGCACGGATCACCAAACGGATGCCTGTGCTCCGTGCGTGAGCAGGTGTGTCGCGCCCGCGTTGGCGTCACTCCACATTGTGTCGGATCGTGTTCAATACGCTCGCTACCCACTTACTCGCGCAGCCACATCCTCCCGTGAATATCATGACTCGAGCAGGCCGTGTACGATCGCGAGACCGACGGCGCGCTCGTCCATCACAGCGATCGCGGCTCGAGTATCTCTCGATTCGGTACACCGAACGCCTGGCGGCGGCCGGCATCGAAGGGTCGGTAGGCAGCCGCGGCGATGCGTACGACAACGCGCTCGCCGAATCGATCATTGGCTTGTACAACACGGAAGTCATCCGGCACGCAGGACCATGGCGCTGCGTGGATGACGTCGAGTACGCGACGCTCCAATGGGTCGCGTGGTTCAACACGTGGCGGCTGATGGAACCGCTCGGCTATCTACCCCCAGCGGAGTTTGAAGCACAGTTTGATCAACGCGAAACAGCACCAGCAATAGCTGGAGTACTCAACTAACTGAGTCTCCGGAGAACCCGGGGCGGTTCAGTGAAGTAACTTCGGGCTTTTTTGGGGCTTTTTCGCGCAAATGGCCACCTCTCGGGGTGGCCGGCGCATTTCAGTTCTGCAGTCGTACCAACAACTTACCTCAAGTGGCCAGGGCCGGAATCGAACCGGCGACACACGGATTTTCAGTCCGTTGCTCTACCAACTGAGCTACCTGGCCCCACCAAATGCTACACTAGTCTAGCCACCCTCGTGGGGTGCGTGTACCCCTCGAGCCCTGCCGCACACCGCTATCTCTTTCGAACCCCGCCCAGCTTGCCCACCACGTCGTCCAGCAGCTCGGCCTCCGCTTGGCCGGTGCTCGTACACACCGACGACGTAGAGCTGTTGCCCGACGCCATCGCCGTCCCCGCCCCAGAGAAATGGATCGCGATCGCAAGCGTGTCACCGTGCAACCGGCTCAACTGTGCCAGCAGTACCGCCCGGATGCGCTCCGCGTCGGCGCGTGGCCCCGTCAGCGTAGAACCGCACGTGAAGTAGCGCGACACCGGCTTCCCGTTCCACTGGCGCATCATCACCAGTGCGGTGTCTCCCATTCGGCCCGCCGGCCGGTCAAGAATGGACAGATTGACGCGCCGCGTGGAAAATACCGCCAGGAGCGCGTCCCACGCCAACACCGGCGTCGTGACGACTTTCGCCACCACGATGCCATCATCTGCGCGCCGATCATACGCCACGCCATACTCGCCCTCCAGCGTGTGCGCGCTGCGGACGGTAGCAACCACCGGGCTTGCCGCGGTATCTCCACTGTTCGGCGCGGCGCACCCCAACAGCGCCGATATGATCGCGACTACACCGGATCCACCCAGGGTACGCCAGCTGAAGTTCTGCATGTGTTCGCCGCCACTCGTCGTGGGTCCGTTGAATCGCGCTGCCCATGCCGCATGATATATCCCCCGCTTCGGATTGGTGAGGGAGGTCTGCCGCGTGTCGCGCACGCCGCCAAACGGACAACGCCCCGCCATTTCTGGGCGGGGCGTTGTAGTCGGGAAGAGCGCGGATTGCTAGTTGAACGAGTACCGCAACCCGAGCTGAATTCTCCAGACGTCGCCAAAGCCGGCGGTCTGCTCGTACGTCTTCGTTTGCAGCTCGTTGTTGATGACGCGGAGCCGGTACTGCGCTTTCCCCGCGGCGTCAGCGGGGCCGCCCTGCGCTGCGGTCGGAACCACCAGCGGCTGCGTGTTGGTGATGCGCTGGCCAAGACCCCAGTTCTTGTTGAGCAGATTGCCGAAGTTCAGCACGTCCGCTCTGACCTGCAGCGAATTGCGCTTCCCCTGGATGTTGGTGAAGAGCTCCTGCGCGAATGACAGATCCATGCGCTTCACCAGCGGTAGGAACACCGCGCCGCGCTGGGCGTACGTCCCGCGGTTGGCGCTGAGGTAGTCGTCCTGGCTGATGTATGTCTCCCACGCGGCCGCCTGCTCCGCCGCGGTGAACGTGCGCGCGGGCACAGTGGTGGTTCCCGCATTCGTGAACGTCTGGAAGTTCATCTCCGAAACGTCCTTCGGGATGTAGAGCAGGTCGTTGCCGGTTCCGCCATCGCCGTTCAGATCGCCCGAGTACGTATAGCTCGTATTGCCGAGCGTGCGCGCCTCGGCGAACAGTGAGACGGTCGTTGCGCCGAACTTGAACCACTCCGCGCGATACGATGTCGTCGCGAAGGCGCGATGTCCGGCCGACGCTCCGCCAATACCGATACCTGGAAGGTTCGGGTTGCCGGAGTGCGGATTGCCGTTCCAGGTGCCGAAGGCGATCGAGCCCGGGTCGACGGTGTTCTTCGACTTGCCGTAGGCATACGCGGCTTTCACGAACAGGCCGCTGCTGAACGGTTTCTCGAGCGAGGCCGCCAGATTCCATGCCGAGCCCACGTCCTGGTTCTTGAGCACGACCGCGCTGGTGATGTTCGCGTTGATGCGGTTGCTCGTCGTCCAGCGCGGACGCGTGTCCGCGCCGGTGAAGTTCGTATTCGCCTTCGCTTGATTGGCATTGATGTAATACACGCCGTTCACATCGCGATCGTAGATGTACTCCAGTGTGCCAATGAAACCCATTGGCAATTTTTGGTCGACGCCAAAGTTCGAGCGCCACAGTTGGGGGAACTTGAAGTTCGGGTCGGTGAAGGCGAGCGCGTAGCTCGCCGCGGGCGCACCGGTGACGGTGGCCGGCTTGTATCGGTTCGGATCGGGACTGAACGGGCGCGCTTTGGTGTTGTCCTGCTGGTCGAAGCCGGTCAGAACACCGTTGTTGCCGATCTGGTTGGAGATCCAGACGTACGCCGGCCGACCCGTGAAGACTCCCGAGCCGCCGCGCACCTGTGTGGTGCGGTCGCCCATCGCGTTCCAGTTGAAGCCGACGCGCGGTGAGTAGAGCATGTTCGCGCCGGGCATTTTCGAAGTCGAGTATTTTACGGTCGCGCCATTCTCGTCCATGAAGTTCAGACCGTCGACCTGCGTGTTCACGAACGCCGTGTTCTTGAAGTACGGCGCATCGACGCGCAGGCCGAAGGTCATCTTGAGCCGGTCCGTCGTCCGCCATTCGTCCTGCGCGTAGACGCCTCCGAACACCACTTCCATCGGCTGCAGCGGCTTGTCCAGTCCAGGAATGTTCGAGTAGCCAACCTGGAAGCGCCGCAGCGTGATCGGCGAGGTGGTACGGGTGGGGTTCGCGATGTAGTCGTTCGCGTCGGCGTAGAAATCGGCCAGCGAGTTGTACGTGTAGACGCTTTGCGCGCCCTGGAAGAACACGTTCTCCGACCGGAAGCGCTCCGCGCTCACTCCCACGGTGATGTCGTGCTTGTCGCCGGAGCGGGTCAGGTTGTTCTGGAACTGCAGGGTGTTGTAGCGCAGCTCGTTGTTCGGCGTGAACGGCTCGAACCCGAGCGACGTGTACACCGACCCGCTTTCCAAAATGTCGATGAAGGGGAAGAAGCTGCCACGCGAATCGCGGCTTTCGTCGGAGGTCGAATAGCCGACGATCATGTTGTTGGACATGTTCGACCGGAGCATCGCGTTCCACTCGCCTACCGCCGACTTGTTGTTCTCCAGAATCTGATAGTTCGAGTTCTGATAGTTCAGGCCAGTCGTCGTGCTGGAGCGCCGGTTGCCAAAACCCAGCGACGTCGAATTCGACACCAAGACATCCGTCTTGGAGTCGAGCTGGTTGTACCGGAACGTCAGCTTGTTTCGGTCGTTCACGTTGTAGTCGAACTTGGCGAGCTTGCGAAGCGCCGGTGTCCGGTGGTCGTAGTCCTGATAAGG
>JANMAY010000492.1:0-2404 GCA_031360095.1 Gemmatimonadaceae bacterium | reverse complement strand
GGAAATTTTGCGGCCGCGGGAATCCCGGGTGTCGGCCGCGCCAGCGTCAGGCCCTGCTGCACTGGGCGTATGATTCGAGACGGATCTGACGGACGCAGATCCAGGCGCGAGTGATGACGTCCACCGGTTGCGCGAGCGCAGGTTACACGATGTGATTTACCAATTCACCCGACAAGAGAGCGATCCATGCCGTACGTAAAAACCACGAGCGCACCCACGACCGAGCTTTATTACCAGGACCTCGGCAAGGGGCAGCCAGTTGTCATGATCCACGGCTGGCCGCTCAGCCACCGCGCCTGGGAATCGCAGGTCACGGCGCTGACCGCGGAAGGATTTCGCTGCATCGCGTACGACCGCCGCGGTTTCGGCCAGTCCGGCCAGCCTGCGGGCGGGTACGACTACGACACCTTCGCATCCGACCTGAACGACTTGATGAAAGAGCTCGACCTGCGTGATGCCGTGCTGGTCGGTTTCTCCATGGGTGGCGGCGAGGTCGCGCGCTATCTCGGGCGCTACGGATCGGAGCGCGTGGCGAAGACGATGTTGCTCGGTGCCGTCCCGCCTTTCCTCCTCAAGACCGCCGATAATCCCGAGGGCGTCGACAAGTCGGTGTTCGACGGGATGCTCGACGGAGTCAAGAAGGACCGCCTCGGGTTCCTCGAGCAGTTCTTCGTCAACTTCTACAACTTCGAGCCGGCCGCGAAGGGTGCCAGCGCCGACCTGATTCCGTTCAGCAAGTGGATCGCGTGGGGTGCGTCGCCGCTCGCCACGCAGCAGTGCATCCTGGCGTTCGGCACGACGGACTTCCGGAAGGATCTCAAGAAGTTCACGATGCCAACGCTCATCGTGCACGGTGACAAGGATCGTATTGTTCCCTTCGAGGTCTCGGGCAAGCGCTCGCACGACATGATCAAGGGCAGCCGACTGGAAGTCCTCAAGGGCGCACCGCATGGCTTCGGCGCGACGCACGCGAAGCCACTCAACGACCTGATGCTCGACTTCCTGCGCTCGTAGCAACGTTGCCGGCGCGGCGCACACCTGACTCCGCGTGGTGCGCGCCGCAAGCCCTTTCCAGACCCGAGGAATTTCGCGTGAATATCGACATTGGCATCGATGAGACTGACCGCGCGGCCATTGCGGCCGGGCTCGGTAAATTGCTTGCGGACTCGTATGGCCTCTACCTCGAGACGCACAACTTTCACTGGAACGTCACGGGCCAGATGTTTCAGACCCTGCACGTCATGTTCGAGACGCAGTACACCGAGCTCGCGATCGCCGTCGACATCATTGCGGAACGCATCCGGTCATTGGGTTTCCCGGCGCCGGCGACGTACAGCGAGTTCATGCGCCTCAGTTCCATCGAGGACGTTCAGGGCGTGCCCCGGGCCGACGAAATGCTTCGCTTGCTCGTCGATGGTCAGGAAGCAGTGGTTCGCACCGCCCGGTCCCTGTTTCCGCTTGTCGAGAAGGCCTCCGACCAGGCCACCGCTGACCTGCTCACACAGCGCATCCAGCTACATGAAAAGACGGCGTGGATGCTGCGTAGCTTGCTGGAGAAATGAGGCGTTGCTCGCACGGACAAGCGCCGCGCGACTCTCTTCCTCACGCTCGCCGTGACCTACGTAAGTCGTTGCTCGTCATGAAGTAGAACCGTTGCTGGTGGGCCGATCGAGCCTTGAGCGGCAACGGAACATCGCCCCGCTTCGACAGTATTTCATCATGAGCGCTCGCCCGCGTGTGGGCCGGACGCCCCACATTGCGTTGCGCCAAGGAGCTTTTGTTGCTCGTCGCCCTCATCGCTGCCCTCGTCGTCGCCACACCCTCCGACGGTCTTCCGGTGAAGACACCGCGGGCGGTGGGGATGTCGGCTGCGCGGCTCGAGGCGATCGACCGCATCGTGAGCCGGGGGATCAAGGCGGGCGGGTATCCGGGCGCCGCGGTCGTCGTCGGCCGCAAGGGTGCATCGGTCCTGGAGAAGGGGTTCGGACGGCTCGACTGGTCGCGCGAATCGCCGCTCGTTTCCGTGGATCGCTCCATCTACGACCTCGCGTCGCTGAGCAAGGTGATCGGCACGACGACCGCGGCCATGCTGCTCTTCGACGAAGGCCGGCTGATGCTCGACGCGCCCGTCGCGAGCTACCTGCCGGCGTTCAGCGGCGGCCTCAAGGACTCCGTCACCGTTCGGCAGCTGCTCACGCATCGCTCCGGCCTTCCCGCGGGCCGCGATCTCTGGCGCCTGGCGCATAACGCCCAGGAGGCGCGTTTGGCGGTCATCGACACGCCGCTCGAATGCGCTCCCGGCCGCTGCTTCATCTACTCGGATCTGGGCTACGACGTGCTGGGCATGGTCGTCGAGACCGTCGCCGGCCAGGGACTCGACCAGTTCCTGCACGAGCGCGTCTTC
>JANMAY010000491.1:0-2227 GCA_031360095.1 Gemmatimonadaceae bacterium | reverse complement strand
GCGCCCGACGTGAACCGCTCGGAATGGAGAGTCACGCTCGAGGACGGGAAGATCCGCTTCGGGCTCGGCGCCGTGCGCAACGTCGGTCAGGCCGCGGTCGAATCCACGCTGGCGGCGCGGCGCGAAGGCGGAGCGTTCCGCGATCTCTACGACCTCGCGCAGCGGCTCGACGCCGGCTCGGTGAATCGCCGCGTGCTCGAGAGCCTGGTGGCGGCCGGCGCGTGCGATGCCATGGGGCCTGAGCGCGGGCAGCTCTTTGCGGCGGCGGGCGTGGCACTCGAACAGGCGGCGGTGCTGCAACGCGAGCGGGCGAGTGGGCAGTCGTCGCTGTTCGGTGAGCCCGGCGGCGGCGCCGCAACCGTGGCGCTGCCACGGCTGCCGATGGCGCAGGCGTGGACGCCCAAAGAACGCACGAGCAAGGAGAAGGAAGCGCTCGGTTTCTTCCTGTCCGATCACCCGATGGCGCCGCTGCGCAAGGAGATCGCGTCCGTCGTGAGCCATGACATCGCGGGGCTCGCGGAATTGCCGGACGGCACCGAAGTCCGCGTGGCGGCGTTGATCGGCGAGATCAAGAACGTCATCACCAAGAAGGGCCACCGCATGGCGGTGCTGACGCTCGAGGACTTGAGCGGCCGCATCGAGGCCACGGTGTTCCCTGAGTTGTACGAGTCCTCGAACCGCCACTTCATCATCGACGAAATCGTGGTCATCAACGGCAAGATGGAGTCGCGCGACGACCGCGGCACCAAGTTGCTGGCGGCGGAGGTGATGCCGTGGAGCAGCGCCCGTGCCGCCTACCGGCCCTCGCTCAAGCTGGAGATGCGGGCCGAGGAGCTGACCGAGGAATGGCTCGAATCCGTGGATGGTATCCTCAATTCGCATCGTGGGGACGCGGATGTGTATCGTCTGATCGTGATGGGTGACGGCTCCCGTGAAGAGACGCGGGCACGCCGCTACCGCGTCGCCGAGGGTGATGAAGTGATCAGGGCGCTGGTCGGCCGCTGGCCGTCCTTACGCGTTCGCTGGTCCAAGGAGATCGCGTGACAACCTGGCTGGACTTCGAGAAACCGGTGCTCGAGCTCGAGCAGAAGATTCGCGAGTTGCGCGAGCACGCGCAGGCGCGGGGGTTGAAGGCCGAGGATGAACTGCGCGACCTGGAGACCAAGGCCGATACGCTGCGCCGCGAGATCTATGCGGGGCTGACGCCCTACCAGCGCGTGCAGCTGGCGCGGCATCCGCGCAGGCCCTATTCGCTCGACTACATCCAGGGCGCCTTCACCGATTGGGCCGAGCTCCATGGTGACCGCCACTTTGCGGACGACCCGGCGATCGTGGCGGGGCCGGCGTGCATCAATGGCCGCCCGGTGATGGTGATCGGCCAGCAGAAGGGGCGCGACACCAAAGAGAACCTGATGCGCCGCTTCGGCATGCCGAACCCCGAGGGCTATCGCAAGGCATTGCGCCTGATGAAGCTCGCCGAACGCTTCCGCATGCCGATCGTGACGCTCGTCGACACCAGTGGCGCCTACCCGGGGCTCGGCGCCGAGGAGCGTGGCCAGGCAGAGGCGATCGCGGTCAACCTGCGCGAAATGGCCCGCATCGCCGTGCCGATCATCACCGTGGTGATCGGGGAGGGCGGCTCGGGCGGAGCGCTCGCCATCGCGGTGTCCGACGTGGTGATGATGTTCGAGAACTCGATTTACTCGGTGATCTCGCCCGAGGGCTGCGCTTCTATCTTGTGGCGGGACGGCAAGAAAGGTCCCCTCGCCGCGGAGGCGCTCAAGCTGACCGCGGTCGACCTGACGCGGCTCAAGGTGATCGACGACGTGCTGCCCGAGCCGGTGGGTGGAAATCACCGGGACCCTGCGGCGGCCATCGCCACGCTCAAGTCTGAAGTCTCACGGCACCTGAACGCGCTGTCCGGTGTAGCAGTTAATGAGCTGCTGGACCGGCGGCTGGCAAAGTACCGCAAGATGGGCGTCTACAGCGGCTGAGCCGGCCGCCCACGACCCCATTTGAGCCACGCAGTCCCGACTCGTCCCCTGCGGGTAGGCCCCCGCGCCTGGAATCCCCACCATGCCCATCAGTCCCGACCTGCTCGCCCTGCTCGTCTGCCCCGTGTGCAAGGGTGACCTCGTGCTCGATACCGCTGCCGATTCCCTGACCTGCAACGCCTGCCGTCTGCGCTACAAGATCGTCGACGAAATCCCGGTGATGCTGGCCGACG
>JANMAY010000427.1:0-7790 GCA_031360095.1 Gemmatimonadaceae bacterium | reverse complement strand
GTAACATGACCCAGATCATCGAGAAGCCGAGTACTCCGATCTCCAAGCGCGCCAACATCGGGCTGTACTACATCAAAAATTGGAAGCTGTTGTACGAAGGCATCGCTCACACGCTTACCCAGCCCAAACACAAGGGCGAATACTACCTGACCGACGCATTCCAGTACATGATCGACAAGGGCGCCAAGATCAAGGTGATCGACGTGGAGGGCTGGTATGACGCCGGCAAGCTCGACACGCTGCTCGAAACCAACCGCACCGTGCTGACGAAGGGCGCGTCGCGGCGGCCCTCATCAGTCCCCGCCGGCGTCACGATCAACGATCCCGTCTACATCGAGGACGACGTCACACTGAAGGCATCGACCATCGGTCCGAACGTCTCGCTCGGTGCGGGATCGAACGTGGAGGGTTCGACCTTGTCGGACACGATCATCGGAAAGAAGTGCACGGTCAAGGGGTCGACGCTGAGCAACTCGCTCATCGGAGACGACGTGACGATCGAAGGATTGAAGGGCGAACTGACCGTGGCCGACCACTCGGAGATTCGCGCGTCGCGCTGACGGTCCGGCTTCAGCGCAGGTCGTGCAACTCCGCCGCTGCAACCACAACCGTGAGCGCGCGCGCGAGGCCGAGTGCGCCATCGGTATTGTCGTACCACTCGCCAGAGGTGTGAACGCCGCCGCCGCGTCCGCCGGCACCGATCGCGATGGCTGGGACGCCGAGGCTGATCGGAACGTTCGCGTCGGTGGATGCGGTCGCGAGCTCGGGGGAACGTCCGATCACCTCCGTGGCGCGGATCGCGGCGTGCACAAGGGGATGTTCGGCTTCAAGGGATCCGCACGGCCGATCCCCGATCGTCTCGATGACATATGCGAGTGGCTGCGTGCCGGGGGTGCGCCGCAGATTTTCGTCGCGCACGGCGGCCCGAATCGCGCGTTCGATGTCGAGCGAGCAACGCGTGAGTATGTCGGCGCTCGACGACCGGAGATCCACTTCGATCCACGCTTCGTCTGGAATCGCGTTCACGCTGATGCCGCCGCCGATGCGGCAGACGGACAGCGTCGTGCGTGGCGAGCGAGGCAGGGGGAGCAGTGCGAGCTGGGCCGCGCTCGCGCCGGCAGCGTGCACTGGGTTGGGCACGCCAAAGGCTGCCCAGCTGTGTCCACCCGCGCCGTGAAACGTCACACGATAGCGCCGTGCGCCCAGCGCGCGCGTGACGATGCGATCGTCGCCGGCACCATCGAGCGCAATGCACGCCGACGGGTGCACGGGAAGATGCGCGAACAGATGCTTCACGCCGCGCAGGTCCCCGGCGCCCTCTTCGCCCACCGTGGCGGCGAAGACAATCGGGCGCCGCGTCCGAATCCGGCGGCCGTCGATCGCACCGGCGAGCGCGAGCATGGCGGCCAGCCCGCGCGAATTGTCGACGATTCCCGGTCCGCTGAGCTGCGCCCCGTCGCGCGCCACCGCGACCGGTGTTCCTGCGGGAAAGATCGTGTCGAGATGCGCGCAGACCACCACTGGCGCCTCGTCGGTCGTTCCGTCCCTGGTAGCGAGCACGTTGCCGACGGCGTCCGTGCGCACGTTCCGCAAATGGAGTGTGCGAAATCGTTCGGAGACCCACGCACCCCGCGCCTGCTCGGCGCCGGTTGGACTGGGGATCTCGGACAGTGCGATCTGCGTGCGGAGAATCCCCTCGTCGCTCTGGGCAAGCCGCGCTCGCACGGGGGCGAGGCGATCGTACAGCGTCGGCACGTCTGCGTCGAACGCAGTGTCGGCACGGGGGGCAGCGCACATGCGTTATCTATGGCAGTGGGACGAATGCGCGCGCAAGGTGTCCCGAGTCGATGCGGTGTTCGTTCGGCTCCCTTTTGTTGATTCGGACATTCGCGACTGACCTCGACGTGACGACAACGAACTCAGCCCGCCCGACGCTCGGCCGCAACGTGTACGCGCTGGCGACAGTGAGCTTTCTCACCGACGTCTCGAGCGAGATGATCTATCCGCTGCTGCCGGTGTTTCTCACCAGCGTGCTCGGTGCGAACGCGAGCTTCATTGGCGCCATCGAAGGCGCGGCGGAAACGACCGCCGCGCTGCTCAAGCTCGCCAGCGGCTGGTGGTCCGACCGCGTGAGCAAGCGCAAGCCGCTCGTCCTCCTCGGCTACGGCATCGCGTCGTTCATGCGTCCGCTCGTCGCGATCGCGCAATCGGCGACGCAGGTCCTGCTGATTCGCGTCGCCGACCGTGTTGGCAAGGGGATTCGCAACGCGCCGCGTGATGCCCTCATTGCCGAATCCGTGGACCCGAGCATCCGCGGAAAGGCGTTCGGCTTTCATCGCGCAGCGGATCACGCCGGAGGCGTGCTCGGTCCACTCATCGCGTTCGCCGTGCTGACGTGGCACCTCGCGGACATTCGAACCGTGTTCTGGCTCGCCGCGATTCCCGGGGTACTCTCGGTTCTCGTCGTGATCTTCGCGGTGCGGGATGTTCCGCGTCCCACCGCGGTGACGCCAACGGCGACGCTGGATCTCACGCAGCCGCTCGGCTCGCGATTCTGGAGTGTGTTGTGCGTGATCTTTCTGTTCACGCTCGGCAACTCGACTGATGCGTTCTTGTTGCTCCGCGCAAATCAGCTCGGTGTTCCCGTGGCGCTCGCGCCGATCTTGTGGGCGGCACTGCATGTCGTGAAGTCGGTGTCCAGCACGCCTGGCGGCGCGCTCTCGGACCGTGTGGGGCGGCGTCCCACGCTCATCGCCGGATGGCTTTTGTACGCCGCGGTGTACTTCGGTTTCGCGCGCGCGGGCGTCGCATGGCAGGCGTGGGCGCTGTTCGGAGTCTACGGCTTGTTTTTCGGACTGACGGAGGGAAGCGAGCGTGCACTCATCGCGGATCTCGTCGGTGCGGAGCGCCGAGGCACGGCCTTCGGATGGTACAATCTCGCGATCGGCCTGGGAGCGCTCCCTGCGTCGCTTCTCTTCGGCTATGTGTGGGACCATGCCGGCGCTCCGACGGCGTTTGTGATGGGCGCTGCGTTTGCGCTCGCCGCGGCGATCGGACTGATGCTGGTGATGCCGCGGCGCGCGCGAGCCTCGGCCTGATCAGCAGCAGCGATTCCCCGGCTGCGCGTATCGCCGCGTGAGCATGTCTCGAGCGAATGCATCGCGCGTGAGCGGCACCTGTTCGGGGTGATGGCGCTGCACGTGCGCGACGTACCGTTCGTAGTCCGGCACACCGATGATGCGCCGAACGACTCGCGCCACGCGAGCGATGGTCCTAGCGATTGCCACCATTCTCCCCCGCCCGCTTCGGTGATCCTGCCGGCCGAGCGATCGTCGATTCGAAGAGATCGAAGATGCGGCGGTATTCATCGGTCCATGATGATGGGCGGACGAACGCGTGATCTTCGACTGGATACGAGGCGAGCGTCCAGTTCGTCTTACCCAGCTCGATGAGACGCTGCTCGAGCCGCACGATGTCCTGATACTGCACATTGACGTCGACCATGCCGTGCGCCATCAACAGCGGACTGCGAAGCCCGTCGGCGAAATAGATCGGCGAAGAGCGGCGATACGCGAGCGTGTCGTGCTGGGGCCGGTTCAGAATGCTCGACGTATACCCCTCGTTGTAGTGCGCCCAATCCGTCACGGAACGCAGCGCAGCGCCGGCGCCGAAATAATCCTGTGCCGTGAACAGCGCCATGAGCGTGATGAACCCGCCATAGCTGCCTCCGTAGATCCCCACGCGCGATGGAGCGATGCCGTAGGTCTTCGTGAGATACTTCGATGCATCGACCTGGTCCTGCACGTCGCGTCCGCCCATCCAGCGGTAGATGGCGGTCCGCCAATCGCGGCCGTACCCTGCCGAGGCACGATAGTCGAGGTCGAGCACGACGTAGCCGTGTCTCGCAAGAAACTGGTTGAACATGTACTCGCGAGGATACTGGGACCAGAAGTGTCCCACGTTGTGGAGATATCCGGCACCGTGTACGAAGATGACGGCCGCGCCATTCGGTCGAGCACCCATGTCCTCCGGCCGATAGATGTGCGCAGGCACCGCGATGCCGTCGGACGCGGGAATCTCCACGAGCGCTGGCGCAATCCACGGGCCCTTCAGCCATTCGGCGCTCGGAGAGGTCGTCAATCGCGTGGGTGTTGCGCCTGGCGCGTTGGGCAGCAGGAAGAGATCGGGCGGTTGATTCGTCGCCGAATAGACATCCGCGAGCAGCCGTCCATCGGGCGAGGCGACCGCCGTGTGCCCGCCCGACGCGGTCGTGATGCGTGTGCGTGCCCCGCCGCCGATCGGCATGCGATACAACTGCTGCTCGAATGGCGACGGCTCGTTCGTCGTGAGATAGAGTTCGCGCTTGTCTGGTGATACCGCGACGTTCAACACTTCCCACTTTCCCTGCGTCATGGGGCGGACGTTGTTGCCGTCGACCGCGGCGGAATACAATTGCGCAAAGCCGGTTGCTTCGGAGACGTACCAGATCTGCTTTCCGCCGTCGTAGAAACCCGCGCAGGAGGAGCACGGTCCTCCGACCCACGCTGTATCGCGCAGCGTCTCCACCGCTGTCGTTGCCGACGTGTCACTCCGTACCGTGTAGAGCACGCGGGACTTGTGGTTCGCGGGGAATACGAAGAACGCGGCGCGCGTGCCCTCGTCGTTCCACCCCGCCAGTCGCACGGAGCCGATGACGGAATCGGCGCCGAACACGGAAAGCTTCGACGAGCGGCCCGATGGCAGCGAGACCCACAACACGCGCTGGGCGTCCGACACATCCCCCACCTTGGTACGGACTTTCATGTTTTCGACATAGCCCGTCGTCGTCACGAACTGCGGCACCTCGGTCTGCCGCTGCGTGGGTGCCGGCTGGCCGACGACGACGAGCGCCGCGCGGCCGTTTGGCGAGACGTCGATGGTTGAAACGCGCTCATCGCTGCCGATATAGATGGGTTGCAATCCCGCCGCCTCTCGCGCTTTCCGCTCCGCGCGGGCAACGCTGTCCGCCGCCGTGCGATCGCGAATCGACTCGAACAATTGACGCTGCTGCTGTTCGAGATAGCCCCGCTGGCCAGCGGGTCGCGCGGAATCCACCGGCGACGGCCCGAGCCGAATGTCGGTGAGCTGCCGCACCGCGCCGTCGGAGAGGGAGAGCGAGTACGCGTTGTTCTCGCGGACGAAGAAGACAGTGCGCCCATCCGTGGAGAACGACGGATTCGTTTCCGCGGCGACGGTCTGCGTAAGTCGACGCGACGTTCCATCACGGAGACTGACGAGATACAGGTCGCCATTCGCCTCGACCACCCGAGATCGTCCGTCCTGCGCCACGACCCCTTCAGCCGTGAACGGCAAGGCGGAGTCGGCCTGCGCGGTCGTGAGCCGCTCTGGCGCGGCAGACCCTACAGCCCGCACGCGGTAGACGCGAAGAGGCTCGCGCCAATTTGTGCCCGGAGCATTCCACTGGAAGTAGATCCAGCGCCCATCGGCGCTCCAGCGAATGTTCGATGGCTGGCGTCCGTAGAGCTCCGGCCCTCGCATGATGTTCTTGATCGAGAAGTCGAACCCATCGCCGGACGAGACGCGCGATACCGGAGCCTGCGCAGGCGAAGCCGCGGGAAGGAACGACAGCACGAGCAGCGCAAATGCGGAATGACGCATGGGAAGCATGAGTGAAGTGCACATCTCAGTCGCCGGCGGCGGCGGTGCGCGCTGTGAATGGAACTTCGGTGGAGTGCACCAGCACTCGCCCTTGCAGTACGCTCCACCAGTTGCGAGCGCTGTCCGCGAGAATCACCAGCACGCTGATCATGAAGAATCCGGCGACGGCCGCATCGAGGTAGTCGTTGGCAATCATCTGCGCGAGCGCTGTGGCGGAAGCAATGCCCGCGGGCAGCGTCCCGGCCGCTTGCGCCTCGGCGAGCACCCGTGCATGCGCGAGGAATCCAAGCTTCGGCAGAGGAGAGAAGATCTTCGTGTAGCCAGCGGTCATCGTCACGATGATGAGCCACGCGAGAGGAATCAGCGTCACGAAGGCGTAGCGCGCCTTCCCCATGCGCATGATGACGGTCGTGCCGACGCACAGCGCAACGCTGGCCAGCAGTTGGTTCGCAATGCCGAAGAGCGGCCAGAGGGAATTGATCCCGCCGAGCGGGTCATTCACCCCCTGCCACAGAAAATGTCCCCACATCAGCACGAAAATTCCGCTCGACACCACGATGGCCGGCATCCATGACGTTCGGCCGAACGGCGCCCATACGTGCTTGCCGAGGTCCTGAAGCATGAAGCGTCCAACACGGGTGCCGGCGTCGAGCGTCGTGAGGATGAAGAGCGCCTCGAACATGATCGCGAAGTGATACCAGAGCGCCATCGCACCGCTTCCACCGAGCACGCTCGAGAAGAGGTGCGCCATCCCGACGGCAAGGCTTGGCGCTCCCCCGGTGCGCGACAGCAGCGAAGCCTCCCCCACCTGCTTTGCCAGCGCATCGAGCTCCGTGGGCGTGACGACGAAGCCCCAGCTTGCGATGGCCGCCGCGGCGCTCGCGGAGGTGGTGCCAAGTGCGCTGACCGGCGCATTGATGGCGAAGTACACGCCGGGCGACAGCGCGCAGGCCGCGATGAGCGCCATCACTGCCACGAATGACTCCATGAGCATCGCGCCGTAGCCGATCATCCGCGCATCCCCCTCTCGCTCGATGAGCTTCGGCGTCGTGCCCGACGCGATCAGCGCGTGGAAGCCGCTGATCGCTCCGCAGGCGATCGTGATGAACGCAAAGGGAAACACCGCGCCGGCGAACACCGGGCCAGTGCCATCGGTGAAGCGCGTGAGGGCGGGCATCTGCAGCGGTGGAAGCACGAAGAGAATTCCGATCGCCAGCGCGAGTACAACCCCGATCTTGACGAACGCGGAGAGGTAGTCGCGCGGAGCGAGCAGCAGCCACACGGGAAGTACGGACGCTGCAAATCCGTACGCCATGACGAGCAGCGCGAGCGTCCGTCCGCTCAGTGTAAAAATAGGCGCGAGGTCCGGCTGCTCGGCCACCCACCGACCAGCATAGAGTGACAACATCAGCAGCACCAACCCGATCGCGCTCGCCTCGAGCACGCGTCCCGGCCGGATCCATCGCATGTAGCTGCCCATGAGCATCGCGATGGGAATCGTGAGGCCGATCGTCACGACACCCCACGGGCTCGACTTGAGCGCGTTCACCACCACGAGGCCGAGCACCGCGATCAGCACGACCATGATCCCAAGCACCGCCACGAGCGCGGTGAATCCCGCCACCGGCCCGATCTCCTCTTTCGCCATTTGTCCGAGCGACTTGCCGTCGCGCCGAATCGAGGAGCAGAGGATGACGAAGTCCTGCACGGCCCCACCGACCACCACGCCCACGATGATCCACAACACGCCTGGGAGATAGCCGAACTGGGCCGCGAGGGTGGGACCAACCAATGGACCGGGACCCGCAATCGCCGCGAAGTGGTGGCCAAACACGATCCAGCGATTGGTCGGCACATAGTCGCGACCGTCGGACAGCCGCTCCGCCGGCGTTTGCCGTCGATCGTCGAGGACAAAAACCTTGGCCGCGATGAATGCGCTGTAAAAGCGGTACGCAACGGCGTAGGTGCAGATCGACGCGACGAGCAACCACGCCGCGCTCACGTGCTCGCCGCGCGAAAGCGCGAGCCACGCCAGCGAGCCGGCGCCTGCGGCCGCGACGACAATCCAGACGAGCGCGCTACTGGTTTTCCGCATGGCGGCAGTGGACGGTTCCGGCATGGTCGGCAAACTG
>JANMAY010000396.1:0-11794 GCA_031360095.1 Gemmatimonadaceae bacterium | reverse complement strand
TCGTGGGCAGCGTGAGCGTCGTCATCGCTTCAGGGCAGGGACATCGAGCCACTTGCGCTCCGCCCACGACGAATTGAACTGGGCGACGATGTCACCTCCATCGCCCGCGAGCACGAACGTTCCGTACGCCGCGTCGTCTGCTGTCGCCTTGTACTTCTTTCCCTTTTCGTCGGAGCGCTCCGGAATGTGCGTCGCGCCCAGGCACTGCACGGCCTTCACGTCCCCGAAGGTGTGGTCGAGCACGTAGCGCCAGTGACAGAACATGTCGGCGATGATTCCGCCGCCATCTTCACTGCGGTAGTTCCATGATGGGCGCTGTGCCGGCTGCCAATCGCCCTCGAACACCCAGTAGCCAAACTCGCCGCGCACACTGAGTATGCGCCCGAAGAATCCAGTGTCGACGAGACGCTTCAGCTTCCGCACGCCGGGCAGAAACAACTTGTCCTGCACCACGCCGTGCTTGACGCCGGCTTTCTTCGCCAGCGTGAAGAGGTCCAGCGCCTCGTCCGTCGAGACAGAGAGCGGCTTCTCGCAGTAGACATGTTTCCCCTTCTCGATCGCTCGGCGCACATTCGGGGCGCGAAGGTTGGTGAGCGTCGCGTCGAAGTAGACAGTGTCCGCCGGGTTCGCGAGCGCTTGCTCGAGATCGGTGGAATAGCGCGCGATGCCGTGCGTCTCCGCGAGCGCGCGCAGCTTGTCTTCGTTGCGCCCCACCAGAATCGGGTCGGGCATTAGGCGGTCGCCATTCGGCAGTGGCACGCCGCCCTGACGTCGAATGGCCACGATCGATCGGATGAGATGCTGATTCAACCCCATGCGCCCAGTTACGCCATTCATCACGATCCCGATCGTGTTCACCTGCATGACTCCTCGCTTTGTGATGGACTTAATTGCTCGTGATGACTCAGGCTGTCCCGGGCACTGTCGTCGCTGAAGTCTTCGGCAAGAGCGCCACAGCGATCGCGCCCGCAAGCGCGAACCCAATGAGTAGAGTGAACCCGCTCGCGTAGGTACCAGACACGTCGCGCATCCGTCCCACGAGCACCGGCGTCACCGCCTCGGCCACTCCGTCAGCCGCGAGCACGATGCCCATCGCGCGCCCAAGCACGCGTACGCCAAAGAGCTCGGCGGCCATGAGTGGGATCACCATGTACTCGCCGCCCAAGCCGATTCCGAACACGATCGCGAACAGAATGATCGCACCCTTCGTCGACGCGAACAGCAATATCGGCAGCGAAGCGGCGACGAGCAGGTAGATGAGCAGCATCACGTGCTTCTTCGCCCATCGGTCGGCGAGCCATCCCATTCCCAGTCGTCCAACGAGGCTCGCCATCAGAATGAGCGACGCGATCTGCGCGGCCGAGCTCTGTGTGTAGCCGTGATCCAGGCTGAGATAGAGCTTGAGATGCTGATTCGCGCTCCCCACTGCGGCAATGGAGCACATGCTGCCGATCATCAACAGATAGAACGCGGGCTGTCGCACGACGCCGGCGATGGGGTAGGGAGCCTCACGTTGTTTTGCCGGCGATCCCGCGACGGAATCGTCGGGAGATTCCTTCACCACCAGCGCGAGCGGCAGCGCGACGAGGATGATCAGCACGCCGATGATACGCAGTGCGTCGTGCCACCCGAACGCACGTGTGAGATAGACGCCGAGAAACGGAACGAGCGCTCCGCCGACGCCAATCCCGAGATAGGCAAGGCCCATCGCTCGACCCCGCGTCGCCGTAAACCAGCGCGACAGCAGGACCTGATTGGGCAGAGGCCCGCCGCACACGTTGCCAACAGCGTTGATCAGATAGAAGAAATAGAACCCGGTCAGCGTGCTGATCGAGCCGAGTCCGATGAGCGCAGCGCCGGCCAGGAGAATACCCGCGATCATCAAGCGCCGAGGTCCGAAGCGGTCCACGATGGAGCCGGCGGCGAAGCCGAGCAGGGGCCCGACGACGAGTTTGCTCAGCGCATTCCCAGACGTGACTTGTGCGCGCGTCCAGCCGAAATCTTTGACCATGAAGTCATAGAAGAACGGCAGTCCGTACAGCGCGAGTCCCACGATGGAGAACAGCGACAGAAACGATGTCGCGGCCACCTGGAATTGCGCTGGTGAGAAAGCGCCGGGGCGCGGGGCGTTCGAAGTTGCCATTAGGAGGGTAGAGGATCGGCGCGGGAAAAGATGCGGCACGAGCGACGGTGGCGGCAGCAATTTGTTCGTACGTCGTACGGAATCACCAGGGGCGACGCGGAGTGGCCCTACACCCCAGGCGCACCGAGCGTCTGAGGCCCGCCACGTTTCATCGGCCCGTTTCATCCAGCTCGCCATCGTTTCACGAAACGATGACGCCGCCGACGAATCTCCGCACACCGGCGATGCAATCCGGCGCACCGTAATCAGTTACGCGAACCGTTGGCTCCCCCATTACATCCGGCCCCCGCCTCGCAAAGAGAGCGACCGCCGCCACCGCGCCGTCATGCGGTGCTCACGCTGTCGTGCTCACTTTCTGGAGGGATCCTCATGCTTGCACGCCCAACGCTCCTCACGCTTCTCATCACGCTCGCCGCGTGCGGACAACGAGATCAGATGCCGCTCACGTCGCCACTCAACCCAAGCGAAACGTCATTGAGCCGCGATGGTGCGGAGGAGGCCAAGGATGAGAACGCAGCCGGCGTCGTGTTTACGATGAACAATGCAACGAGCGGCAATGCCGTCTTGGTTTTCGATCGGGCAGCCAACGGAACGCTCACTCCCGCAGGGTCGTACTCCACCGGCGGAGCGGGGACCGGCGGGGGATTGGGCTCACAAGGCGCCCTCACGCTGAGCAACGACGGGCAAATACTGCTCGCCGTCAATGCGCAGAGCAACGATGTGACCGCGTTCGCGGTTCGTGGCGACAGACTGGTCAAGCTCAACACGGTGCCGTCGGGCGGGATGCGGCCAATCAGCGTGACGATCTCGGGACACCTCGTGTATGTACTGAACGCGGGGGGCAGCGGCGGTGTCGCCGGCTTCCGATTGCACGGGGACGACGGTCTCACACCGATTGCAGGCTCGGTTCGTCCACTGAGCTCGGCGGCCGCAGGACCCGCGCAAATCTCCTTTGCGCCCGATGGTGGGTCGCTGATCGTGACGGAGAAAGCAGCGAACGCAATCGTGTCTTACCATGTGCGAGCCGATGGAACGACGGACGGTCCAGTCGTCACTCCATCCTCCGGCCTGACGCCGTTTGGGTTCGCGTTCAGTCACCGGGATCTGCTCATCGTGTCCGAAGCGTTTGGCGGTGCGCCGGATGCGAGCGCGGCGTCCTCCTATGCGATCGACGGTGGCACGCTCTCAGTGCGGAGTGCATCCATCCCAACGACTGAAACGGCAGCCTGCTGGTTCGTGGTCACGAACAATGGCAAGTTTGCCTACACGACGAACACGGGCAGCGGCAGCATCACGGGCTATCGTGTTGCGCAGGACGGACAGCTCTCCATCCTCGACGCAGACGGTCGCACGGGCGTGACGGGCGCCGGCAGTGCACCCACCGACGAAGCATTGAGCGGGAACGGCCGCTTTCTCTTCGCCTTGAATAGCGGCAGTCATACACTTGTCGCCTTTCGCATCGGAGCGAACGGGTCGCTCTCGACCGTGAGTGGAGCGCCGGGAGTTCCGGCGAGCGCGGTCGGTCTGGCTGCGCGATGAGTGGCGAGGCGGTGACGGCGGGCCACCTGCGCCCCGCCGGCATCGCCGTCGCTTCGCTCTTTCACTAGAATCCCTTCGTGTCCTCCACGCTCACGTTCCAGCGCGCCCTCCTCAGCGTCATTGCGCTCGCGCTGCTCGCCGGCGTGGTGCCCGCAGGGCTGATCCTCGATCGGCAGCTCGCGAGCGCGTTGGAGACGCGCGCGCGGTCGGATCTCGCGTTGGCGCCGCGCGTGTTCGGCGACCGGCAGGCGTCCGCTGCCGACGCCATGATGATGCACGCCAAAGAGTTTGCTCACTCCAGCGCGCTGGCCGACGCGCTGGTGCGCGGGGATCGGGTGGCCGCGACGCGCATCGCGGAAAGCGCCCGCGCATCGTTGGGTGGTGAGCCCATTGTCGTTGGCCCCACGGGCGAAACGTGGACAGGCCCCGCTGCCGACGCCGCACTCTCCTCACTGGTGCCCAAGACGCGGCGAGGCGAGATGCCTGTTGCGACGGTGACCGACGGGAGCACGCTCAACGACGTCGCGCTCGCTCCGGTAGAGCAGAACGGGCGCTGGATTGGCGCAGCCGGAGTTGCCGCCAGAGTCGACGCGCAACGGGCCGCAGCGATTGCCGGTCTCGCGCGGGCAGACGTGATGATCGTTGCCGCGAGAGCGGATCGCGCGCCGACCACGGACGCACGGGCGATTGCCGCGTCGACGCTCGATTCCGCAACGATGCTCGCGGTCGCGCAGTCGCTCCCCGATTCGGTGTATGCAGCCGGATCGCCTCCAACCACCGGGAACTCGCGCCTCGCTGACCGAGCGACGGTGCACGAGCTCACCGTTAATGGGCGACGTCTCATTGCCGCCACCGCTCCCATTGGCGATGCGGGCACGATCGTGCTGGTCCGCGATCTGAACGTCGAGCTCGCGGTCTTGCCGCATCTGCGTTGGCTGGCGTTCTCCAGCGCGCTCGCCGCGTTGGTGTTCGCACTCGCCCTCGGTTTCCTGCTCGCAACACGCATCACTCGGCCGGTACACGACCTTGCGAGCGCCGCCGATGCGCTGGCGCGTGGAGACTTCGGCGCGCCGGTTCCCAAGGCAGACGCGATTGCCGTGCGCGAGGTGAGCCGGCTGGCGAGCGCATTCCAGACAATGCGCTCGGCGTTGGCTGAACGCATCGCGGAGCTGCACGAAGCGAATGTCGCACTGGCCGATCGCAACACGCGACTCACCGCGCTCCAGGCGGATCTCGTCCAACGCGAGCGGCTCGTGGCAACCGGTCGGCTGGTCACGCAGCTCGCTCACGAGATCCGGAATCCGGTAGCCAGCCTCCGGAATTGCCTCGAGCTGATTCGCCGGCGACTGACGAACGACGCAGAGGGCCGCGAGTTTGCAGACATGGCAATCGATGAATTGCTGCGCATGCACGAGTTGGCGGAGCAGATGCTCGACATCAACCGCCCCCGCGATGCGATGACGGCACGATGCCGTCCCGCGGACGTCGCGCGCAACGTCGTCGCGCTGCTCATGGCGGGAGCGCCCACACAGGCCGCCCCCATCCGCTGGTCGCTCAAGAATGGAGCGACCGGGGGAGAGGAGGCGGCAATCCCTGCGGACGCACTCAAGCAGGTGCTGCTCAACCTCGCGCAAAACGGCCGAGATGCGATCGAGACGATGCGCGACGGCGCGAATGGCGAGCGGAATCATGAGGCCACGGTGCACATGGCCGTGGCCGCGACGGCGGATACCGTGAGCATTGCCGTGTCCGACGACGGTCCCGGGATCTCCGACGACATTCTTCCGACGATCTTCGATCCATTCTTTACAACGAAGCGCGATACGCGGGGCGTGGGTCTGGGGCTCTCCATCGCCGATGGTCTGATTCGGAGCGCAGGCGGACGTCTCACTCTGGTGCAGGATGCCGGCGCGCGTACGACGCCTCGGCGCGGCGCGTGTTTCCTGATTGAGCTGCCGCGCGGCGCGGCACAGTCGTGACGACGGCGCCGACGCGTCCTGCACGACTGCTCGTCGTCGATGATGACCGCGCGTTCCGGTTGTCGACCGCTGCATTGCTGCGCGCCGACGGATATTCGGTGGATACGGTGGAGGACGGCGCGACTGCAGTGAGTGCGCTGCGGAGTGCGGGTGAGAGTGGCGCGCCGTTCGATCTGGTGCTGCTCGACCTGCGGATGCCGGGCATCGACGGACTAGGGTTGGTGGAGTCGCTGCGCGTGTGGGGCGAGCGGGTTCCCATCTTGATGATCAGCGGCGTGGGCACCGTCGACAGCGCGGTCCGCGCGCTGCACCTCGGCGCCGACGACTTTCTCACCAAACCCGTGGAACCCGAAGTGCTTTCGGCACGCGTGGCCGATCTGCTCGAGCGCAGTCCGAACAACGCGATGGAGCAGGCGCGCAATCCGGGCGACATCCTTGGCCGCTCGCCCGCTATGCTGCCGTTTTTTGCTGCGCTGCGGCGCGTGGCACCGACGGAGACCACCGTGCTCATCGTCGGAGAAACTGGTACGGGCAAGGAGCTCGCGGCGCGCGCCGTCCATGATCTCTCACCGCGGCGCGCCGGAGCATTCGTGGCGGTAAACTGCGCCGCATTGGGTGAGGGCGTTCTCGAGAGTGAGTTGTTTGGTCATGTGCGCGGTGCGTTTACCGGGGCGATGCGCGACCGCGCCGGGCTGTTCGAGGCGGCAAGCGGCGGAACGATCTTTCTCGATGAAGTGGGTGAGGTGAGCGTGGCGCTCCAACAGCGCCTCTTGCGCGTTCTCCAGGAGCGTGAGGTGACGCGTGTTGGCGCGTCGCATCCGCTCAAGCTCGACGTCCGCGTCGTTGCGGCAACGAATCGCGATCTGCACGCACTGGTGAGCGAAGGGCGGTTTCGCGAGGACCTGCTCTATCGGCTTGCCATGTTTCCATTGATTCTTCCACCGCTGCGAGAGCGGCGGACGGACATTCCCGTGCTTGCCTTGCACACGCTGGATGCGCTGCGCGCTAGAGGCTCGGGGCGTGACGCATTGGCGTGCTCGCCCTTTGCCATGCGGTTGCTTCGCGACTACGCATGGCCTGGCAACGTGCGCCAACTCTTCGGCGTGCTCGAGGCCGCGGCGATTCACGCTGACTTCGGGCGGATCGAAGCGCAGCACCTGCCAGAAGAGATTCGCGCCGGCGCGCGACGCACCGCGAGCGATGTGCTCTCGGACGCGAGGTACCGCATGCCAGATGAAGGCGCCCAGGAGCGCGCGGCGATCATGAGCGCGCTGGCAGAGACGAACGGAGCGCTGGCAAAAACTGCCAATCTGCTCGGAATGAGTCGCACGACGCTATGGCGGAAGCTCAGGCAGCACGGACTCTCCGACGCATCCGAAAGCGAGGAACGGTTCGGCGACGGATGAGGGAGTAGGTGCCATGTGCATATCTCCCAGTCGTCTTGACAGTACTCCGCGTGCATCGTAGCCTGCCGCCGTGCGTCATCCAAACGATCACTCGCCCGCGAACGATCGCTCCCCCACATTCGTGGTGGAGCAGCAGTGGATCGGACGCATTCGCGCCGGTGACGAAGCAGCCTTCAAGGCGTTGTACGAACATTTCAGCGACGCGATGTTTGCGTTCGCCTTCTCCACGCTGAGATCGCGCACGGACGCAGAGGACGTCGTGCACGACGTCTTTCTTGCCATCATGAAGCAAGGGCCGGCATGGCACGTGGATGGCGAGCTGCGCGCTTATCTCTTTCGCGCCGTCTACAACGCAATCGCCACACGCCGTCGTCATCTCCGCGTGGAGCTCTCGTCACACGAGTCGATGGTGCGCGAGGCCGGAACACCCACGGAGTGGGTGTATCGCGGCCGCACCGATGATGCGCTCGATGAACGTGAGCTCGCAGACGCCCTGGCGCGCGCCATCGAGACCCTTCCGCCGCGAACGCAGCAAGCATACCGTCTGGTGCGAGAGCACCATTGCTCCTATGCCACCGCTGCCGAGGTCATGGAGATTTCCGTGCATACGGTGGAGATCCATTTGGTCCGGGCGCTGAAGGCGCTGCGCGAACAGCTCGCGGCGTGGCGGAGTAGGTGATTTTCAGCCGGCATTAGAGGTCCGCTGGTGTTGGCGCGTCTGGGTAGGTGATGACACCCATTCGCCCAACTCAGCCTACATTCCCCGACTCCGCCGCGCTTTTGCGCTTTGTGTCGGGCCAGAGTCCACTCGCGGAAGCCGAAGCCATACGCGCCTGGCTCGCAGCCGACTTTAATCGCCAGGCGTCGGTCGAAGAGCTCCAAGCGGCGTGGTGCGCCTCGAACGTCGCCGTGCCCGCCTGGGACAAAGACGGAGTCTGGGCGAAACTCAGCAACGAGCGCGCGGTGGCGACGGCGAAGCGCGCCGGTCCTGCACCACGACGTCCCGACGCGCACAAGCTCGGCAGACTTCCTTCAATGGCTCCGCAGCGTTGGACGTCGATCGCTGCTCGGGCAGCGGCGATTCTTCTCGTCGTTGGCGCCTCCGCGACTCTGCTCGCGCGACGCACACACACGGAACCCGCGGCGATGCGCGAGATCACAACGACGCATGGTGAGCGGTCAGTCATCCAGCTTGACGACGGCACGCGCGTGACGCTCGACGCCGCGAGCCGGCTCCGAGTACCCACCGATCTCGGTGTATCGGACCGCACGCTCATGTTCTGGCGTTCACCTTCTCCGCGCCGACTCGAGCTCACGGGCCGCGCGCTGTTCGACGTGAAACACGACGCCGCTCGGCCATTCATCGTCGAAACATCCACGGCGACGACACAGGATGTCGGCACGGCATTCGTGATCACCGCCTATCCGGAGGCAAGCGCAACACAGGTTGCCGTGGTGGAGGGATCGGTTGCCCTGTGGGAACCGTCCGCGTCAACCCGCTCTTCGTCGACGGCAAGAGATGGTGCGCATCCGAACCGCGCTGCACCGCTCATGACGCTCACGCGCGGTGACGTTGCCACGCTCGATGCGCGGGGCACCACAACGCGCACGCGCGGGGTCGCGGTCGCCTCCTTCACGGCGTGGACGGAGGGTGTGCTGGCGTTCGAGCACGCGCCGCTCAAAGACGTGATTCTCGAGCTGAACCGCTGGTACGACATCGACATCCGGCTCTCCGACTCCGCACTCGGCGCTCGACGTCTCACGGCGGAGATCCGAAAAGAATCGGTCGGTGAAGCGATGCAGCGCATCGGCCTCGTGTTGGACGTCAGGGTGGCGCAGCGCGGGCGCACGGTGGTGCTCTCGCCACGCAATGGCACTGTGCGACGCATGGAGGCGCGATAATCCAGATGCTACTGCGCCCTCTGTGCACAACCACTCTGCGCGCCCATAGCGCGTGTAGGTCGGCGGTATTGGTGTGGCTATTGTTGACCCTCACGGCAGTTCCGCCTTCCACTGCGGACGCGCAATCCACGCGACCACCACGCGCCCCCCGCTTCCTGCTGGCCTCGGCGACGAATGCGCCACCCACTCCGATGGACGTCGCGCAGGTGCCCATTCTGCGCAAGCGATTGGCGCTCGATCTGGAGGGTGCAACCGTTCGCGAGGCCCTCGCAACGATCGCCGCACGCGCAGGCATCGCCATCTGGTATAGCGACGATGTCTTGCACGCCAACGCCAAAGTGCACCTGAGCGCCAAGGACATCACGGTGGCCGCAGCGTTCACCGACGTCCTGGTCGATGCAGACGTGGACATCGTGTTTGCACGCGATGGAAGCGCCTCGCTCGTCAGGCGACCGGTGACTCTTCAGCTGCCCATCCCCGACATTGTCCGCGGTCGCGTCGTGGACGACTCCGCGCACTCGGTCACAGCGACGGTGATGGTCACGCGCGGACCGGACCGCCTCACCCTCACGACCATCGCTGACAGCGCGGGCAACTTTCGGGTGCGATTCGACTCCGGAACCGGCGACTACCTCGTCTACGTGAGCGCGCTGGGCTACGTGTCCGCGCGGCGTCGCGTGCAGCGTACGAGCACCGAGCGCGAGCTGGTCGCTAACTTCACACTCGCGCACGATCTCAGCATGCTCGCGACTGTGAAGGTCACCGCGATCAAGCCGGAGCGGGCGAGCAACGATGACGTCCACGCAAGCCAGCTCGAAACCGGCTCGAATGAGCATTGGGCCCAGGGCGTTGCGGGCCAAATCCCACCAACTATTGCGGGCGATCTCAACGCCTTCGCCGGCCTCACGTCGAACGTGACGATCACACCCGCTGGACCCTCCATTCTTGGATCGGGCAGCGAGTCCAATCTCGCGACGCTCAACGGAATGGGACTGACCGCTGGGAGCATTCCGCGCGCGGCCAGTACGGAAACGCGCGTGACGGGGGCAACGTTCGACGCCACACGAGGCGGCTTCACCGGTGCGAACATCGACGTGCGGCTCGGTGCGGGCAACCGGGATTATCAGGACCGCAAGGCTTTCGTCACGCTCGATCCTCGGCAACTTCAGTACTCCGATGCAGTGAGCCGAGCGCTTGGCACCACGCCCGGTGGCTTGCGTGGAAGCGTGGGCGCCGATGGCGAAGTCATTCGCAAAGCGTTGACCTACAATGTCGCGCTCGACGTCGCACGCTCGGCGAGCGAGCCCTCCACACTCGTGAGCGCGGACGCCGGCGCGCTGCTGCGCGCCGGTGTGGCGCCCGACTCCGTGGCGCGACTGCTGCGCGTTGCCACACCGCTGGGTCTTCCACTGTCCGGGGTGGGACTGCCGAGGGCGCGCGAACGCACCGCGATCAGCTGGCTCGGGCGACTCGACGACACGCGCGATTCGCTGCAGACTCGCGCACTGACGAGCTTCGTTGGGTTCACGCGTGAAGGCGCGCTTGGCTTGAACCCGCTCACCGCACCATCCGCCGCTGGCGAGCGACGTGAGCGCACACTTGGGGCGCAGCTCACTCTTGGCGCGTACGTGGGGCCGGGGAAACGCATACTCACCGAGAGCTGGCTTGCGGCGAGCGCCGTGAAGTCGGACGTCGAACCGTACCGTGCCTTTCCCACGGCGAATGTGCTCGTGCGCTCCACAATGGGCGGCGCTACCAGTGACATCACGAATCTCACGATTGGCGGTTCTCCGTTGGTCACGCATGATCAGCGGTGGACCGCGGAAGGAGCGACGCAAACCCTGTGGAACGCCATTGGCAAACGGCACCGATTCAAGGCGTTTCTCTGGGCGCGTGTCGATGGGCTCCAGCAAGAGAGCGCGACGAACACATTCGGCACCTACAACTTCAACTCCATTGCCGATTTCGCTGCTGGCCGCGCGTCGAGCTACACGCGTACACTCTCGCAGCCGGAGCGCACCGGCACTGTGTGGAACGCGGCCACGGCGCTCGTGCACAGCTTCGTACCATCAAAGTTCTTCAGCGTGATGTACGGCGCGCGCGTGGAGGCGGATGGCTTTGCGCGTGCAGCAGTGCAGAATGTCGCCCTCGATCAGGCCCTCGGCGTGCGCAGCGATGTGGCTCCGGGCCGTGTCCACGTCAGTCCGCGACTCGGCTTCTCGTACACGTACAACCGTGACCGTGAGAACGATCAGGGCATGGCGATGAACAACGTGGGGCGATTCTTTCGCACGCCCACTGGAACACTTCGCGGTGGCATCGGAGAGTTTCGTGATCTGCTGCGGCCAGGATTGTTGGCTGACGCGTCGGCGTCGACTGGGCTCGCGGGCGGCACGTCCACGCTCTCCTGCATTGGTGCCGTGGTGCCGCCACCCGATTGGCCGAGCTTCGGCGCCGGTGTGTACCCCACGCAATGTCTCGGTGGGAGCGGTGTGCTTGGCGAGCGTGTGCCGGCTGTCTCGCTGATCGACGCGGCGTATGATGTCCCGCGTAACTGGCGTTCGTCATTGGATTGGTCGGCCAACATTGGCAGCACCATTCTGCACGTCGGCGGGCTCGCGTCGTACGATCTCAATCTACCTGGTGTGGTCGACGTCAACTTCGCGGGTGCACAGCGTTTCACTTTGGCGAACGACGGAAACCGACCCATGTTCGTGTCGCCGGCGTCAATCGATGCTGGCACTGGCGCTGTCGCCGCGTCCGAGTCACGCCGCTCATCGCAGTTTGGATCGGTGTCGTCGCGCGTGAGTGATCTGCGTGGTTAC
>JANMAY010000384.1:0-6700 GCA_031360095.1 Gemmatimonadaceae bacterium | reverse complement strand
CGTCGGCCTCTTCGGTTTCGATCTCGTCTGCTTCTGACATGTCGTGTGTGTTGGTTCCCTGGTGCCAATGAAATGTCGTCGGACGCGTGTGCCGGAGGCAACCCACAAACTCCGATCAGCGATGAGCTGACGGTGGGCATGAGCATGACCCTGTCGCTTGCAGCCAGCGCTTTCACTGAGCTCACGCATCGAGCGCGAGCAGTCGGCTCACGCTCGAATGTGAGTAATCAGGAGGGTGTCGCGACCGCCCGGAGTGCGCGGCGCAGCATCTCGAGTGCCGCCTGCGACGCTCGCCGCTGAATCTCGGTGCGGTCGCCGATGAGGAGAAATCGGCGCGCGTCCACGGTGCCGCGAAAATCGAGTGCGATCCACACCGTTCCCACCGGCTTGTCGGGCGTGCCCCCACTCGGTCCCGCGATACCGGTAATGGCCAGCACCGCGTCGGCGCCGATGGCGATTCGACCGCCTGTCGCCATCGCCCGCGCGACGCTTTCGCTGACGGCGCCGTGTTCACGAATCACAGCGGGTGGTACGCCGAGCGCCGACGACTTCACCGCATCGGCGTATGCGATGACGCCGCCTTGCATCACGTCGCTCGATCCCGGGATCGCCGTAAGGCGCGCACCGAGCAGACCTCCCGTGCAGCTCTCAGCCACCCCAACCGTCGTGCCCTGCATGCGACACAGATCGAGCACCACGGCGGCAAGGTCAGTCGATTCCTCCGCATAAATGAATTCGCCAACGATGGACCGAAGTCTCGACGCCGAATGCGCGAGGCGCAGGTCGGCGTCGTCGGGAGCGACGTCGCGCACGGTGAGGCGAAGGTCGGTGCCGTCGGCATTGGGCAGATAGGCGAGGTTGACGGCGCCCACGCCACCACCGAGCGTGGCGACGAGGTCCGCGATGGCCGATTCGCCAATGCCCGTGGAGCGCAGCGTGAGCGACCGCACGACGCGCTGTGCGCCTCCCACTCGCTCACGCACCAGCGGTAACAGCGTGTCCGCGAGCATGCCGCGCATCTCGCGCGGCACTCCCGGTAGCATCGCGACCCACCGCCCGCGATCGTCCTCCAGCCAGATGCCTGGCGCCGAGCCATGACGGTTCACGAGCTTGCGCGCGCCGGCGGGGAGGAGTGCCTGCTGGACGTTGGACGCGGGCATCTCGCGCTGAAACCGGGTGCGCCATCGGTCCTTCATCCAGGCCAGGTGGTCGTCGTCCAGCACCATCTCACGCCCGAACAACGCGGCGATCGACGGTTTCGTGAGATCATCGCTCGTGGGTCCCAGACCGCCGGTAGTGATCACCGCGCCGGTGCGCTCCAGCGCGTCCCGAACGGCGGAGGCGATGGACTCCGCGGTATCGCCGCAGGTCGTCCGCCGCACGATCTCCACACCCTCGGCGGCGAGTGCTCGCGCGAGGTGCGCCGCATTCGTATCGATCGTGAAGCCGAGCAGGAGCTCGTCACCGATGGTGACGACTTCGATGCGCATCGAGTGGAGTCGCTCAGCCGCGTCCGCGCACTGGCGTACTCGTGAGGAGGCGGCCGTACCTGCGGAGATAGAGTCCCAGCGAATAGAGCGTGAGTGCGACGGAGCCGATCATCGCCGCGACGCCCACGAGCCCGTTGAAGTTCGCGAAGGCGTTCCACATCGCGCTGTCCCAGCTCCGATTCACGGCGACGGTGGCGATGAAAAACCAGAAGTACGCCGATCCGACCCAGATCCATTGAAAGACGGTCTTCAGCTTCGCCGGACCGATGGCGGAGATGACCACGCCGCGCCGCGCCGCAATGTGGCGAAACAGCGTCATGAACAGTTCGCGTCCAATGACGATCGCGAGCAGCCACCACGGCAGGGGGACCTCCCCGAACGGCGTCCGAAATGGCAGCACGTTGTTGAACACGTTCGCGGGCCACGGCTCGTGGACGCTCGGCCGCATCAGCAGGAACATGGGGTAGCATGTGGCGACGAGCAGCAGCTTGTCGGCGAGCGGATCGAGCAGCCGGCCGAGATCCGTCTCCTGCTTGCGCGAGCGCGCGAGCTGCCCATCGACGTAGTCCGTGACCGCCGCGATGATGAACAGCGAGAACGCGAGAAAGCGCAACGCCGACGACGGCGCGAGTGGCAGCCACGCGATGAACGGCGTGGCGGCGATTCGGCCGACGGTGACGGCGTTGGGAAGGTTCACGGCGCTCCCGGCGTGCTCACGCGAGTGATTTGAGCACGAGCTTGCTCACCCCGCGCAATGTCTCGAAGACGCCGTCGCCGTTGACCGCGACCCCCTCGAAGTACTGCGCGCGCTCGATCCACTCTCCGGTCGGCAGCTGCTCGACCAGAAACTCTCCCGCGTGATAGGGATCGGGGGTCACGCGCTGTTTGGCCGGATCGGTGATCTCCCAGCCCGGATTGAGCGCCGCCTGCAGCTCGGCGAGTGGCGCCGCGTTGGGAAGATCTCGCTTGTTGTACTGAATGATGAACGGCATCTTCGTGAGATCGTAGCCGTACTCCGCCATGTTGTCATAGAGATTCTGCATGGCCTCCTGATTCGCTTCCATGCGCTCCACCTGCGAATCCGCGACGAACACGATCCCGTCGACGCCCTTGAGAATGAGCTTGCGGCTCGCGTTGTAGTACACCTGACCTGGCACGGTGTACAGGTGGAAACGCGTCTTGAAGCCGCGAATCGTGCCCAGGTCCACGGGCAGGAAGTCGAAGAAGAGCGTGCGCTCGGTCTCGGTGGCGAGCGAGATGAGCTTGCCGCGCGTATCGGGCTGCACCTTGGCGTATACGTGCTCGAGATTCGTGGTCTTGCCGCCGAGGCCCGAGCCGTAGTACACGATCTTACAGTTGATCTCGCGGGACGCGTAGTTGATCATCGACATGGCTGTCGTCTCCTATTGGAACAGCTTGTCGATTTCATCGTCGGCGCCGGCGAGAAGGCCGGGAACGCCGCCCTGCGCCTGCGTCGGACGCGCGAACACCTGCTGGAACAGCTGAGTCAATTCGTCCACCGTCAATTTCATCTTGAGTCGCACCAATCCCAGCGTGGTCCGGTTGTCGAAGAGCACCACGAGGATCACTCGCCGTGCGACGTCAGCGAGGTACATCGATTCTTTCTCGCCCTGGTGAAACAGCGAATTGAAATCCGACTCACCGATCAATTTCGCCAGTTGATCGTTCGCGCTGAAGTCGGCGGCGGTGAGCGTCGCGAACGCGGTGGGATCGAACTTCGGCTGCTCACCCACCGTGGCCACGAGCTGTCCGCTGCGATCGACGATCAGCGCGCACCGCGCGCTACTCTCGTAGAGAAAGCGGGTGAGCGACTCGGTGATGGCGGCGAAGTCGTCTTCGGTAAACGACCAGCTCGCGCTGCCTACGGCCATGTGGTCTCTGCCTAGTCGAGGTAAGCTTCCATGCGACGCAGCAACAGCTGGCCGCGTTTCCTGAGCGCCGGGCGCGTTTCCCACTTCACATAGTCGGTGAGGAGACGGGCGGTCTCCACCCCGGGCCGTCCGCGCAGATAGCCAAGCGCGGCCAAACGTCGAACTGCCGACCGACTGAACAAATCTCGCCGGCTGCGGTGCACCTGTATGGACCAGACGAGCGCACCCACGAGTGCGCCACCGAGAAAACCAAGTCCCGCCAACCGCGTTCGCGAGCCGGAACTCACATTGCCCGCCGCGCCGAAAGAGCCTGCGCGATGGTCACCCCGTCAGCGTACTCCAGATCGCCACCTACGGGAAGCCCGCGGGCGATGCGCGTCACGCTCAGCGGGAACGTCGCCAACTGCCGCTGTACGTACAAGGCCGTCGCCTCCCCCTCCAGGCTGGGATTTGTCGCCAAAATCACCTCCCGGACCCCTCCCGCCTCAATGCGATGAACCAACTGCGCGATCGTGAGGTCGTCCGGAGTGACCCCGTCGAGCGGCGAAAGCCGTCCACCCAGCACATGATACTGCCCACGATACTCTCCCGCTCGCTCGATTGCCCCGATGTCGGAGGCCTCCTCGACGGCGCAGATGAGGGCAGGATCGCGCCGCGGATCGCGGCAGATCCCGCACAGATCTTCTTCCGTGAGGTTGAAGCACCGCCCGCACGGGCGGACTTTCTCGGAGAGGGTCCGCAGTGCATCGGCCAGGCGGCGACTCTGGTCCGGCGGCTGCTTGAGCAGGTGATAGGTGAGACGAAGCGCCGTTTTGCGCCCGATGCCGGGCAGCCGAGCCAGCTCTCCGGTGAGGTCGTCGATCGCCGACATGCGTGGGCTAGAACGGAAGCTTGAACGGCAGCGAGAGCCCGCCCGTGAGCTTTCCCATCTCGCGCTGCGCCACGTCTTGCGCCTTCTTCTGCGCTTCAGTGACCGCGACGAGCACCAGGTCTTCGAGCATCTCCACGTCGGCCGGGTTCACCACGCTGGGATCGATCTTGATGGAGCGCACCGTCCCCTGCCCGTTGGCTTCGACCGTGACCATACCACCCCCCGCCGACGCCGTCACGCTCTCCTTCTGCAGCTCGGTTTGGAGTGTCTGGAATTTGCCCTGCATCTCCTGCGCTTGCTGCAGGATCTTCATGAAATCGGCCATCGTGTCTGCTATGTCAGAATGTGAAAGCTACGGTGCGTTGCCCAGCCGTGGCAAGCGACTGGAGAAGCGCAACAGTCAGTCCGCAAGGTCGAGATCCAACAGGTCGATCGCGCGATCGAGCACCGGGTCCTTACGGCGCATCGCGGTGAGACGCTCGGCGCGCACCATCTCGTCGGTGAGACGCGCCACCGGTGCGGCCGGCTCCTGCGTGGCGCGCACCATCATGCGTGCGATCCCGGGAAACCACTCGCGAAGCGTGCGAACGACGTCAGCGTTCCCCGTGCCGAGAGCCTGTTCGTAGATCGGATTGCCGTGATCGAGCGCAATCGTCAGATCGCCGCGCGCGTTCACCGACACGGGCGTTGCATGCTCGAGCGCGGTGGCGGCGACGCCTTTCCCTCTGGCTCGCATAGCGGAGACGACTTCGTCCCATCGCTCGACCACGAGATGGACGTCGGGCACCGGTGCGGGTGCGGTGGGCGTCGCGCTCGGGCGCTCAGCGGGCTTGGCAGCGGACGCCACTGGGGGCGCCGCAGGCGTCGCGGCCTGCGCCGCAAGTGATTCCGCCGCGCGGTCCGCATCGCGCACCACGGTGCGCCAGTCGCGCACGGCGACGTCAGTTGCTCGCGGCGTCGCCTGCGCCGCGCTGTCCGCCGCATCGCGCACGACGTCGCGAGTGGACGGCAGCGCCTTTCGCGGCGTGTCATCCGTCTCCACACTCCCGCCGTTGCCCTGACCGATCTTCCGGAGCAGCGCCTCGAGCGACACGGTGCGATCGAGCAGCGCAAATCGCACGAGCAGTGCTTCGAGGAGCAACTGCTGTTGACCGCTCTTGCGGAGACGCGGCTCGAGTTCCCCCAGCGCAGAGAGCATGCGGAGAAGATCACCGGCGGCGAACTGCTCGCGCCTCGCCGTCAACGCCTCGCGTAGGCGGTCGTTGATCTCCGGCGCCGAGCCGCCGAGCGTGACGGCGAGCTGGGCGCGCACGATGTCGGCGAAGCCGGTGAGAAACTGACCGAAGTCAATTCCCGCGTCGGCCAATCGTCCCACGAATGCGAACACATCGCCCGCACGTCGCTCGGCGAGCAGGTCGAACAGCGCCAGGAACTCGTCTTCGGGCACGAGACCGAGTGCATCGCGGACGCGCTCCGGAGCCACGGCGCCGTCGCCCATCGCGAGCACCTGATCGGTGAGCGACAGCGCGTCGCGCATCGACCCATCTGCCGCGCGTGCAATCATTGCCAATGCATCGGCGTCGTAGGTCACGCCTTCCGCGCGCAGCACTCGCTCCAACCGCTCGCGGATCTCCGCGGGGCCAATACGCTTGAAGTCGAAGCGCTGGAGCCGGCTGAGCACCGGCGCTGCGGCCTGGGCGATCTTTTGCGGCTCGGTGGTCGCGAACACGAACACGACGCGCGGCGGCGGCTCCTCGAGCACCTTGAGCAGCGTATTCCACGCCTCGCGCGTGAGCATGTGCGCTTCGTCGACGATGTAAATCTTGTATCCCGTGTCGCCGGATGGGGCGTACATTGCGCGCTCGCGCAGTTCACGGGCATCGTCGACGCCGCGATTGGATGCCGCGTCGATCTCGATGACGTCGAGCGATGACGCGCCGCTCCAGATGCGCTGGCAGCTCGTGCATTCGCCACACGGCTCCCCGCCCAGCGCCGGCTCTCCGCGTCGTTCGCAGTTGAGCGCCATCGCGAGCACGCGAGCCAGCGTCGTTTTGCCCACGCCCCGCGGTCCGCACAGGAGGTAGCCGTGCGCGACGCGGTCGCGGGCGATGGCGCCCTTCAGGGTGCCGGCGACGTGCGTCTGGACCGCCACGTCAGCGAACGTTTTCGGGCGGTATTTGCGGGCGAGAGCTAGGGCCATTCCTCGTAAGCTACAGTACTGATGCGGAACGCGTGAACTGCCGGGCCATGAGCTTGGAGCCTGAGCTATTGGCCTGAGCTTTCATGGCGCAACGATCCTGAGTCACTGCTTGGAAACGGAAGCGGGGGGGGGGCGGCCGCAAAACAAACCCCCCCGGGGGTGTACAAGGGCAGCCGAACAGCCGGCAAAAACACAAAACCCGAGAAAGAAACCGGTGGAGGCGGGGGGGGAAAGAAGGGCCCCCCCC
>JANMAY010000352.1:0-5228 GCA_031360095.1 Gemmatimonadaceae bacterium | reverse complement strand
CGCCCGGTGAGGAGCACGGCGACGACACCGCCGATCAGCGCGAGTGGCAGATTCGCCATCACGAGACCGGCCGTGCGCGCCGAGCTGAACTCACCGAAGAGAATGAGGAAGATCGCCGCGATCGACAGCACCGACAGCGCGCCCAGCCTCCGTGTGGACTCTTCCTGCGCCTCGAACTGCCCACCGTACTCGACATGGTATCCCACCGGGAGCTGAACCTTGTCGCTCACGGCCGCCCGAATGTCGGCAACGGTGCTGCCGAGATCGCGTCCGGCGACATTCGCCTGCACGACGATCTTCCGCTGCACATTTTCACGGCTGATCGTGTTCGGTCCGCGCTCGACCGCGATGTGCGCCAGCTGTGACAGTGCGACACGTTGCCCGGTGGGTGTATCGAACGCCACGCCCGCGATCGTGGACGCATCCTTGCGCAGGTCGTCCGGGAAGCGCACGACGAGATCGAAGCTCTTTCCCTCGTCGAGTACCTGCGACACCGCTTCGCCGTTGAACGCGACATCGATCGCCTCGGCGAGTTGGCTGACCGTCATGCCATATCTCGCCAGCGCACCGCGATCTGCGCGAATCCGCAGCTGCGGAACGTCCATCTGCTGCTCGAGCTGAAGGTCCGCCACACCGGGGATACTCTGCATGACGTCGCGCACCTGTCCGCCGACCAGGCGCAGTCGGTAGAGATCGGGTCCGAAGATCTTCACGGCGATGTTCGCGCGCGTGCCCGACAGCATGTGGTCAATACGATGTCCGATCGGCTGGCCGATAGTGACGCTGGTACCCGGAATTACAGAGAACTCCTGCCGCAGCGTCTCGAAGAGCGTTTCCTTGTCTACGTCGCTCTTGAGTGTGACGTCGATCTCCGCGGCGTTCACGCCCTGCGCGTGTTCATCGAGCTCGGCGCGGCCCTGCCGGCGGTCGGTGTTCTTCACCGCGCTGTTTGCGAGAAGGATTTCCTCCACCCGCCGACCGATGGCATCCGACTCGGCGAGTGACGTACCGGGCACCGTGACGACGGACACCGTGAGGGCACCTTCGTTGAACGCGGGAAGAAATGAGGTGCCGAGGAGTGGGACGGCGGCGATCGTGAGCAGCAATGCCGCCGCCGCACCCATGAGGACGAGCTTTGGCCGGTCCAGCACCCACTCGAGCGTTGGTGCATAGCGGGACTTGAGCCACCGCACGAGCGCGCTTTCATGCTCCGTCTGAACCGACTTCGCATTCGGAAGCAGATACGAGCACAGGACCGGCGTCACGGTGACGGCAACGAGCAAGGAGGCGAGAATTGCGACGACATACGCGAACCCGAGCGGCTGGAGGAGCCGCCCCTCCACACCCGGCAGGAAGAACAGCGGAAGAAACACGACGATGATGATGAGCGTTGCGTTGACAATCGATGCGCGAATTTCTTTGGATGCCTCGTAGATGACGCGCAGTGCCGGACGCTGCTCGGCGGACGGCCGGTGGTGATTCTCCTTGAGCCGCCGGAACACGTTTTCTACGTCGATGATCGCGTCGTCGACTAGCGCACCAATGGCGATCGCCATGCCGCCAAGCGACATCGTGTTAATCGTGATCCCCAGCATCTTCATCGCAAAGATCGCAACGACGAGGGAGAGTGGGATGGCGACGATCGAAATCGCAGTCGCACGAACGTTCCAGAGAAAAAGGAAGAGGATGACGACGACGAACAGGGCACCATCGCGAAGCGCGGCGATCACGTTGCGCACTGCGACCGAGATGAAATCCGCCTGCCGGAAGAGCTTGGAGTGAACGAGCATTCCCTTTGGAAGCGTCTGCTGCACATCGGAGAGCACGCGCTCGATGCGGTCCGTGAGCTCCAGTGTGTTGGCGCCCGGCTGCTTCTGTACGGCGAGCACGACACCGGGCTTCGCGTTCACCGAGCCGTCGCCGTACTTCGGCGCAGGGCCGACGCGCACCTCCGCGACTTGCCGGAGGAGCACGGGGATGCCTCCCCTGACGGCGACGACCGACGCGCCGATGTCGTCCGCGGTCTGAACACGCCCAAGCCCGCGGATGACATACTCCTGGCCTTTGTCCATGTACACGCCGCCCGACGCATTCTGGTTCGAGCCCGCGGCGGCTCGGAGGACTTGCTCGAGTGTCACGCCGGTTGACAGCATGCGCGCCGGATCGGCCAGCACCTGATACTGCCGCACGTCGCCACCGATCGGTATGACCTGTGCCACCCCGGGCACAGCGAGAAGACGACGGCGGATCGTCCAGTCAGCGACGGTGCGCAACTCCTCCGGTGATTGCGTGCCCGTGAGTCCGATCATGAGAATCTCGCCCATCACGCTGGACACGGGCGCCAGCTGCGGCGCGGCCACGCCAACCGGTAGCGCGCTCGCGACACTCTGCAGCTTCTCCGCCACGATCTGTCGCGCGCGGAAGATGTCAGTGCCCCATTCGAACTCCACCCACACAACGGAGATTCCCTGCGCGGTGGAAGAGCGAACGCGCCGGATGCCGGTCGAACCGTTGACGGCAGTCTCGATGGGAAATGTGACGAGTGCTTCAACTTCTTCCGGCGCCATTCCGTGCGCTTCGGTGAGCACGGTAACCGTCGGTGCCGTGAGATCCGGAAAGACATCCACCGGCATGTTGTACGCGGTGTATGCCCCGCCAACGAGCATGAGCGCGGCGACGGCGAGCACCACGACGCGATTCTGCAGCGCCCAGGCGATGACCTTGTTCAGCATGATCAGTCTCCTAGTGCTCGTGGCCGTGCGCGGGCACGGCGGTCGACAGCGATGCCAGGCGCACCTGATATGCCGCGCCCGTCACCACGCGCTCACCGGCCGTGACGCCGTCCAGTACGAGGACGAGACCGTTCTCTTCGCCGCCCAACCGGACCTCGCGCTTCTCGAATGCTTCGCCACTTGGCTGCACGTACACGATCGTGCGTCCGTCCTCGTCGAGCACCGCACTCGCCGGAATCACCACACCGGCGGCTCGCTGGCCCGTGCGAATGGAGACGCGCGCGTTGGAGCCGACACGAATACTCGCGTCGGAATTGCTGACTTCGTAGAGCACGCGCACCGTTCTCGATTGCGGGTCGATAACGTTGCCCACGGACACCGTCCGACTGGAGAGATATCGGCGTGGAGTTCCTTCCACGAGAAACGACGCGCCAGACGTGCGGCCAACGAGCGGCGCCTGCGCCGCAGGCACGTTCACGGACAGCCAGACGAGCCGCGCATCCACGATGGTGAACAGCGGCGCACCAGCTTCCACGCGGCTGCCGGGTGTAATGGTTCGGCTGGCAACGCTGCCTGCGATCGGCGACCGGATCACGACACGCCCGCCGGATCCCGCTGCACCAAACCCTGCCAACGCCTCACGCGCGGCCTGTAGTCGGTTCTGTGCTTCGAGCACTCTTCGCTGTGGCGCAGCATCGGCATCAACGAGTCGCTTCGCTCGTGCATACTCGGCCTCCGCCTCGCGCAGCGCCGCGCGCGCTTCCGCGAATGCACTGCCACCTTCGCCAAGTACGGGCGTGATCACGGCGAGCGCCTGGCCCCGGCCCACCACCTGACCGGGCGCAGGTGAGGACGCCACGCTGCTGGGATCCACCAGACCACTGATTGGAGCAGCGACGTCCGCATACCGCCCCGCTGCGGGCTCGATAGTGCCCGACGCCTCGAAGCTCGCCGAGACGCTTCCAGTCTCGGCAAATGCAGTGCGGAAGCCGGGAGTCTTCCACTGCTGTTCTTTGAGGAACTTGATGCCGCTTTCCCCGCCGGCTTGCTCGCGCGGTGCCTCTGCTGACGTTGCGTACACGCGAAGATTTGGCACAGTGATGCTGTCCCGAGCCTGCGGGCTGTTGACGATCAATGTGAGGTCGTACACACCGGCCGTCTTGAACTCCGGAGCAGGACCATAGATACCCGGAGAGCGCGGCGCTTCCTGCACAACGACGACGGGAGCGCCACCACCTCGAGGTGCGAATCGCAACGTGATCCGTCCCGAACGGAGCGGCGCAAAATCGGTGAGGTCGGTGAGATGCACTGCAAACTTGTCGGGAGCACCGACGATGAGCGCCGGGTGTTCCATGAACAATTCGGTGGAATCGGTCCACCGCGTGATCGCATCCCCGGCAGGTCGTCCACCGGAATCGGCAGGACTTCCGGCGGTGGCGTCGTTGGGCTTGCTCTTGCCGCACGCGCCCAGCAGCAATGCGAGCAACGGAATGACGCCACGCATAAGAACGAATGGAGAGCGCTTCATCGATCGGATCCTGTCAGGGTGGCCGGCGAGGTCGCGCCGATGGCGCGGTTCAGTGCGGCGTGTCGAATCATTAGCTCGGCTTGGAGCGCAGCGAAGCTCGCCTCGGCTTCGCGGTACGCGCGCACGGCGTCCAGCCACTCGACGAGCGTGATCTCGCCTTCCGCATACGCGACCTGCGCGGCACGAAGCGCGGCACGAGATTCGACTCCGAGTTGCGGCGCAAGCAGTGCTATCTGCGCGTCCGCCGCCCGGTATGCATCGAAGGCCTCGGCCACCTCGCGGGCGATGCGGCGGCGCTGCACTTCGATCTCTGCGGCGCGCTGACGTGAATCGGCATCGGCGGCCTCGATCGCCCCCATACGACGATCCCACAACGGCAGCGGGATCGCGAATCCGGCGGCGAAGCCCTTGAGACCCTGCGACGCGCCGGGAGAAATGGAGAGCCGCTCAGTCTTGAGTCCTGCCGACAACAACGGCACCGGTGTGCGCTCGCGCCATGCCAGTCGCGCGTCAGCGGCTGCAGCTTCGGCCTCGAGCATGGCGACGCGCAGCTCGCCGCGCGACCGAAGCGCAACCGAGAGCAGCGAGTCACTGCCGCTCATCGCGATTCGCAGCGTCAGACTGTCGGCAAGCGTCAACCCGAGCGGCCCGATCGCAGTTGCATCCGGTGCGACGAGCGCCGCGAGTTCGGTGCGCGCCGAACGTTGCGCCAGAATCGCTTCCGCCCGCAGGGTCGCGTACCGCGCCGACTCGAGCTTCAGTCGCCGATTGGCGTACCCCGACAGGTCGCCCGCCGCGTAACGCCGCTCGCTCACGCGAAGCGCCTCGGTGAATGCGGACGTCGCCTGTTCGGAAAGTGCTGCACGACGATCGGCCGCGAGGGCGACGGCATAGGCTCGCGTCACCTCGAAGTCGAGCTGCGATTCGGCGACGGCGACACGCGCTTCAGCCGCCTCGCGGCGCGCAGT
>JANMAY010000271.1:0-19188 GCA_031360095.1 Gemmatimonadaceae bacterium | reverse complement strand
CGGGCCGTCCGAACACGAATGCATCCAGCAGCACCGAGCCCATTCCTTCTTCGCGCGAGCTGAGCGACACGACGTCTGCCGCGGCGAGCAGTGCATCGGCATCCGTGCGGTAGCCAAGTCCGTGCGGCACGCCTGACAGTCCCTGCTCCGCAACCTCGCGGTCCACATCGCCGCGCAACGGCCCATCGCCCACGAGCAGCGCGTGCAGCGCGGGCACGTGCTTGTGCGCCGCGGCGATGGCGCGGACGAACGTGAGGGGATCCTTGTGCGGGACCAGTTGCGCGACTTGCACCACGATCGGTGCGCCGGCCGGTACGCCAAGTGACGCGAGCATCGTCGCATCTGCTGGGGCGGCGGTGCGCGCGACATCGGTGGCGTCGTGGATGACGGTCACCGGCACCCCGAGCTCTGCGGTGGCGACGACGTCGGCGACGGCGCGCGACACGGCAATGATCTCGCGCGCGCGACCGTACTTCCATCGTGTGCCTCTGCCAGAACGGAGGGGAAAGTCCACGCGGCGCGCGATCACGAGTGGCACATGGAGCCCGAGCATCGCCACCGCGGCCAGCGATACGGCGTGCGAGGTATGCGCGTGCACAATGTCGATGCCCTGGCGCTCGATCACCGTGCGAAGCTGCCAGGCGGCAAACGGATCGGCGGCGAACAGCGGCCGCAACGCGAGCACCGGAAAGCCTGCCTCGCGCGCCCGCGTGGCGAGGGGCTCGTGGGCTCGCGCCGCAATGACACTCGAGTCTCCTCGCTTGGCGAGTCCCTGCGCGAGCCAGAGGAGCTGACGCTCGCCGCCGCGCCATCCGCGCTCCGTGTCGACATGCAGCACGCGCAGCGCCCGCTCTTGCGACGCGCTCGACGCAGTGGAAGTTTGCAGCCGTCCGTTCGACATGCGACAAAGTATGTCGGTCTCGCGCTGGGATGCACAGCGCCCCATCAGAAGCACGAGGGCACTCCTCCCACGCGACGTATTCTGCTGGTCTCCCTCGACAATCTCGGCGATCTCGTGTTCGCGTCCGCGCTCACGCCGCTGTTGCGCGAGCGCTTTCCGGAGGCGGCGATCACACTCTGGTGCAAGCAGTACACGGCGCCGATCGCTGGCCTCATTCCCGGCGTGACCCGCGTGGAGAGCGCCGATCCGTTCTGGGATCGAGCCCCGGGGCGACCGAGCGGTCGCTTCATCCCGTTCGCGCAAAGCGTGATGCGGCTGCGTCGCGAGCAGTTCGAGCTGGCCATTCTCGCCGCCGCGCCATGGCGAACAGCGGCGGCCGTCGCGGCAACGGGCGCCGAGCGGCGGATCGGGCTCGCGCGTCGCAAGAATGCGCGATGGCTCACCGACGTGCTCCCCACCGAAGATGTGACACAGCCCGTGCTGGCGGAGATGGGGCGACTGCTCGTTCCGCTCGGCATCACAGTGCCGGCGCAACTGCGCTATCGGCTCGACGTCGCGCCGCTTGCGGACCGGCGAGCGCGCCTTCGCACTGAAGTGGGGCCGCGACCCGTCGCGCTCCATCCCTTTGCGAGCAAGCGCAATCGCTGCGTATCCATCGTGCAGTGGATTCGCGTGGCGACCGAGTTGAGCAACCGCGGCTACGAACCTCTGTGGATTGGCAGCGGAGAAGAGCTGTGGGAGGTTCGCCGCGCGGGGGGGTCCGCTGATTGGCAGTACGTCGACCAGATTGGCGACGGGACACTCGCCGATTCGGCGGCCGCTCTCTCGCTCGCGCAGCTGTTCATTGGCCACGACTCCGGCCCGCTGCACATCGCCGGCGCCTTCGGCGTGCCCGTGGTGGGAATTTTCACACCCGGCGAGCCGGCGCGAACGTTTCCGCAGGGAGTGGGACCGTCGCGAATGTTGGTGCGGCCGTCGCCGGACGGCGTGACGGCGGAGCAAATGCTGGACGTCGTCGATTCGCTGCCGGGTGATCGGCCGTTGAAATTGGTGCGCTGAGAGTCAGCGAGAGGTATCGGCCACCACCATGGCGACCACTTAGTTTTCACCATGCTTTCCACCCCCCTGCGGAACGTCGGCATCGTCATGATGTCCGCCGTCGGCGACGCGGTGCACGTCCTTCCCCTGCTGACCGCGCTCAAGCGCCACTCACCGGAGATCAAGACCACTTGGGTGCTCCAGCCCGGAGCGGCGACCCTGGTGCGCGGGCACTGGGCAGTGGACGACATCATCGAGTTCGACCGCGCACGAGGCTGGCGTGCATACCCGGCAGTTCGCCACGCACTCGCCGCTCGACAGTTCGACGTCGTGCTCGCGCTGCAGGTGTACTTCAAGGCGGGCATCGTGACGTCGTTCACTCACTCGCCGATAAAGCTCGGCTTCGACCGCTCGCGCGCACGCGACCTCAATTGGTTGTTCACCACGCACCGCATTCCCGAACGCGATGGCCAACACGTTCAGGATCAGTACTTCGAATTCCTCGAAACGCTCGGCGTCCCACACGAGCCGGTGGTATGGGATCTCGGACCGTGGGAGCACGAGCGCGCCGCACAGCAGACATTTCTCTCGCAATTCGATCGGCCCATTGCACCGATCGTCGTTGCCACGAGCAAAGCGGAAAAAGATTGGCTTCCCGAGCGGTGGGCCGAGACCGCCGAGGCGCTTTGGAATGACTTCGGACTGCAGCCGCTGCTGGTGGGCGGACGATCACCGCGCGAGCTGGCGGCCGAGCAGATCATCATGGGCCGCGCGCGGGTTCCGGTGAAGTCGGCACTTGGCAGCGGCCTCCGCAACCTCGTCGGGATCCTCGATGGCGCCGCGGTGGTGCTCTCTCCCGACACGGGTCCGCTGCACATGACCGTCGCCTTGAACCGCCCGGTAATCTCGCTCATGGGCTACACCAACCCGAAGCGCGTGGGACCGTATCGCCGCTTTCACGACCTGCTCATCGACGCATACGGCGATCCGGGTGAAGACTATCCGCTCTCGATGGAGAATCGCCCTGGACGCATGCGGCGCATCAGCGTGCGCGACGTGCTGGACAAGGTGGAGCGGTGGCGGTCGGTTTACGCGTCGACGGTGAGCGCGCCGAACCGGTAGCGCACGCCCAGCGATTCCATCAACCGCACGAGCTTCTGTAGCGGCAGGCCCATCACCGCGAAGTAGTCGCCGTCCACTCGCGACACGATCGTCGCCCCGAAGCCCTGGATGCCGTATGCGCCCGCCTTGTCCATCGGCTCCCGCGTCGCGATGTACTCGCTGATCTGCTCCGTCGACAGAGGATGGAACGTCACCTCCACTTCTTCGACGGCCGAGCGCACGACGCCGCGCAACTGAACCGCGATGGCGGTGATCACCATATGACTTCGCCCGGACAGTCGCGACAACATTTCCGCTGCATGCGCCGCATCGCGCGGCTTGCCGAGCACGTCGCCGTCGACGACCACGATGGTATCGCTGCCGATGACGAGTGCTTCCGGCATGTCGCGCGCGACGACCGCCGCCTTCTCGCAGGCCAGACGTTCGGCGTGTGCCTTCGGGTGTTCTCCGGCGAGATACGCTTCGTCAATGTCCGCCGGCCGCACCTCGTGCGCGATGCCCACGAGCGTGAGCAGCTCCCGCCGTCGCGGCGATTGCGACGCGAGAATCACGTGCGGTGCGGTCATCGCTCGAGCCACAGGGTGACCGGCCCGTCGTTCACGAGCTCGACGTCCATCATGGCACCAAACTCTCCGGTTTCGAGCGGGAGTCCATGCGCGCGGAGCTTCGCGAGCAGCAGTTCGTAGAGTGGAATGGCCGTCTCCGGACGCGCGGCGTCGATGAAGCTCGGACGCCGGCCTTTCGAGGCGTCGCCGTAGAGCGTGAACTGGGAGACGACGAGCAGCGCACCGCCCACGTCGGCGAGGGCGAGGTTCATCTTGTCATCCGCATCGGCGAACAGGCGCAGACCGACGACTTTGTCCGCCATCCAGGCAACCTCGGCCTCGCCGTCGGTCTGCGTGAACCCGACGAGCAGCAAATATCCGCGATCGATGCTGCCGGTGATTCGATCGCCGACGCGGACCTGGGCGCGCGAAACGCGCTGCAAAAGCACACGCATGGAAGTGGGGAAAGAGCCGCGCGGAAGATAACCGCCGACTTGTATGCGTGAAGCGCGCACGCGACCTTCAACTCCGTGAGCGCCCGTCCCTTCGAGCAGACAGTCGACGTCGAAACCCCGGAGATGGTCATGTTGACCTACTCCGTGGCGGGGATCGGATCGCGCGTGCTCGCCGCGCTCACCGATCTGTTCATCTGCTTCGGCGCTTTCGTCCTGCTGCTCCTCGCCGTGTTGACGCTCGGGGGGCGACAGGTCATGAGCGCAGATATCGGGGCGAGCTGGGGAATTGCGCTGCTCATCTTCGCGCAGTTCGCCGTCCTCTGGGGGTATTACGTGCTCTTCGAGGGGCTCATGGACGGACAAACCCCCGGCAAACGGGCGCACCGGCTGCGTGTCGTGCGCGACGGCGGATTTTCGGTCACGTTCGGGACGTCGGCGGTTCGGAATCTCGTCCGTATGATCGACATGCAGCCTGGGGTGTTCTATCTGGTCGGACTCGGCAGCCTGTTCTTCACCAAGCGTGGCCGTCGGCTGGGAGATCTGGTGGCCGGCACGATCGTCGTCCGCGAAGACGTTCGGCGAATCGCCGAGGTGCCGCGCGGCAGCCGGCCGCAACCCGGCTTGGAAGCAACACCGCTCCAGACGTCGCTGAGCGAAGACCAGTACCAGGTGCTGTCACGGTTCGTGGAGCGGTGGAGTACCCTCGATCCGCTCCATCGCGCGGCGATCGCGGAACGGCTGTCCGCGCGCTTTGGCGCGGGGATGCCGGAAGATCACCGCCCCGTCGGCCCGCGACTGCTCGAATTGTTCGAGCGTGAGAGCACGGCTCGGCGCCGTGGTGTCGCAGCGCGTGGGGACACCGGCGCTGGTCGCCAGCGTCAGGCACTCATCGCCGCCGGCATGCCGAGGTGGACCTCGTTTGCTTCGCGTCTCGCCTCGGCACAGCAGGGTGGGCTCCAGTCGCTCGGTGAAGAGGGAGTGCGAGCGTTCGTGTCGGAGTATCGCGCCCTGTCGTCCGACCTGGCGCAGCTGCGCACCGCGTCGGCCGGTCGCGACCTCGACGAGATGTTTTTTCTCAGCCGGTTGGTGGCCGGTGCGCACAACCTGCTGTATCGGGACCGCGGCATGGGCATGCTTGGCGCGCTGCGCTTTCTGTTCACCGACGTGCCGCGCGAGATACGCCGCAGTGCCGGGCCGATCGCTCTCGCGGCGCTGCTGCTGTTCGGTCCGGCGGTGATCGCCGGGGTCGCGGTCGTCCGGACACCGGGCTTGGCGCACCGTCTCTTGCCGGCTGGAATGATTCAGCGCGCCGACGACGGCGTCCGTCGCGCGCGCGATGGCGAGGGCTACATCGACGATCCGCAGATGCTTCGGCCGGTAATGGCGAGCAGCATCGTGACGAACAATGTGCAGGTCACGTTCGCCGTGTTTGCGGGAGGAATCACGGCGGGCGTGCTCTCGGTGTTCATGCTCGTGACGAACGGAATCTCCATTGGCAGCGTCATGGGGCTCTATGCAAGCAAAGGAATTGGCAGACTTCTCGTCGCGTTCGTCGCCCCTCACGGTGTGCTCGAGCTCTTCGCCATTTGCGTGGCCGGAGGAGGAGGGTTTCTCATCGCGGCCGCGTTGCTGATCCCGGGCCCACGCACGCGAGCGCGCGCGCTCGTCGAGAACGGGCAGCGCGCGATCCGGCTCATTGCGGCCTCCACGTTTCTGCTCGTGATCGCTGGTTCGCTCGAGGGATTCATCTCCCCGATCGAGTGGTGGCCGATCGAAGGCAAGCTCGCGGTGAGCGGGGTGACGCTGGTGTTCTTGATTGCCTATTTGCGGGGAGGCCGCGCGCGGCGCTCGGCGGACATACGATACGAGCCAGATGTCGAGCCCGGACGCGAAACTCTTGCACTTTCGCCGCTGAAGCGCTGAGTCGACCACTCGGATGAAGGCGCGAAGCTGATGCAGAGGATCGAACGGGATCTGCGGATGACACTGCTCTGTGGTCAGAACGGTGCGCATGTCCCTTCACTACACCTCTAAAGAATTCTCTTTTGGATCATCCGTGAATACCGGGATCGATCCGGACTAACGAGTGGTGGCGGGGACCCATCGCAACTGAATTTGGGGAAAAGTCGAAAAAGGCTGGAAAGGACGGACCGTTCCTACGAAGCGCCACTTTCGCGGCGCAAACCTTCATTGTGTCGAGGTCGCGGAGCCAATCTCCCATCGCCCGCACTCGAGACCTGATCCGCCTGACCCGCGTAATCCGCTCAATCCCTCATATCGTTTTAAAACTTGGGACCGAGTGGCTAGGGTCGCAGCCGGGCTCCCCCGAACGCGCGATGACTCGTGCGCTCAGAGCGCACCCCTCGACTTCAATTCCAAATACTGATTGACCACCGCCGCCGCCATCGCGTCGGGCGCGACGTCGATCACCACTACCCCAGCATCGCGCATCCGCTGCAACGCCGTGAGGCGCTCGGCAATGAGCTCTTCGGCCGCCGCGCTGACGTAGAGATCCGCCGCGCGATTCCCCGCTGGAACCGCGGCCGCCGTCAGCGCGTCGTTCCGGAGCGCCACCACGAGCACGAGATGGCGCGTCGCGCCGCGCGAAAGATGCGCGAGCAGCGTGCGCGAGGTGCGTTCGTCGATGACGTCGGTGATGAGCACGACGAGCGCGCGCTTGCGCTGCCGCAGCGCCAGTGTGCGGAACGCCGTGGCGTAGTCCGGCTCGACGAGCGTCGGCTGCAGCGGAACGAGGGCGGTGCGCAATGCCTGGAGCGCGGGCACGCCACGCTGTGCGGGCACGAGGGCGCGAAGCTGGTCGTCGAACACCATGGCCCCGACCCGGTCGCCGGCCCGAAGCGCAACGTCCGCGAGCAGTAGTGCCGCCGACAACGCGTATTCGAATCGCGGATACCGGCCGGCGAGTTGCGTCATCGTCCGGCCCGCATCGACGAGCATGAACACGGTCTGCGATTGCTCGACCGTGAACTCGCGCGTGATCGGATGTCCTCGCCGAGCCGTTGCCTTCCAATCGACGTGCCGAGGATCGTCCCCCGCGACGTAGTCGCGGAGCCGGCTGAAGCTGCGGCCCTCACCCCGCCGCCGCGCGTCGCGCACTCCTACCGTTGCGAGCCGGTGATGCACGGCGAGCCAACGAAACCGCTTCACTCCCGCGAGCGAGGGCGCGACGAGCACGCCATCCTCTGTCGCATACGTCATCGTGCGACTCACGAGACCAAACGGGGTGCGTACGCGCAGCGCCATTTCGCCAAGCGGGGTGACGCCGCGCGCAGCGCCCACGAGCGAGAAGGGCAGATCGACGGATGCATGCGGCGCGAGCTCCACTTCGGCGAACGGGTGGGCGCCGGCGAGATACGCACCTGGGATCGCATCGAACAGCGTCGCGAACACTCGGCCTCCCCAGCGCGACGCGAGGCGGTAGCTCCCCTCCGCGCGATCGCCGACGCCGACCGTGTCGGGGAATTCGCGCGCGACGTCGAGATCGCGTTGCGAGGGCAGCGTGGCGACGTCGAGTGCGACCGCCGCGAGCACGAGGACGACAGCCGTCCATGCAATGATCATCCCGACGCGCGTGGAACTCGCAAGCCAGACAGGGGCCAGCACCGCAAGCACGAGTGCCAACCGGCGTGTGGGGACGGCCGCGGCGGCGCGCAGTGCGCGTAGCGGATGCGCCAGCCGTTCCCGGATGGTCACCGGATCACTCCGGAACCTTCACGCGGTCGAGCAACGCAGCCAGCACGTCGTCGGGGCTGCGGCCTTCAACCTCGAGCTCCGGGGAGAGCGCGATCCGGTGCCGCAGCACCGCCGTCGCAATGCCTTTGACGTCGTCCGGCGTGGCATAGTTGCGACCTTCGAGCACGGCAGCCGCGCGGGCGGCACGAAAGAGCGCGACTGTCGCGCGCGGCGACGCCCCCAGTGCAAGCATGCGCTCCTCGCGCGTGGAGCGTGTAATGTCCGCGATGTACTCGCGCACTTCCGGCGCGACGCGTACCTGATCCACGATGGAACGCAGAGTCACCGCTTCCGCCGGCGAGAGTCCACCCGGCAGTGGTCCGTCGGCGAGCCGCTCGGCGTCGAACCCATTTTCGTATCGCGACAGCAGCTCGAGCTCGGCCTCGCGCGCAGGATACGGCATCACGGTCTTGATGAGAAATCGGTCGAGCTGCGCTTCCGGCAGCGGATACGTTCCTTCGTGCTCCACAGGATTCTGCGTGGCGAACACCGTGAACGCGTCGCCCAGCGTGCGCGAAACGCCGTCCACCGTGACCTGCCGTTCCGCCATCGCTTCGAGGAGCGCGGCCTGCGTTTTTGCCGGCGCACGGTTGATCTCGTCGCCGAGGAGGAGGTCGGTGAAGACGGGCCCCGGTTGGAACTCGAAGCCGCGCGCGGGATCGCGCAGCACGTTCACACCAGTGACGTCCGATGGCATGAGATCGGGCGTGAACTGGATGCGCGCGAACCGCAGTCCCAACGCGCTGGCGAGCGAGCGCACCAGCAGTGTCTTGGCCGTTCCGGGAACGCCCTCCACGAGCACGTGCCCGCGCGCGAGATACGCGACGAGCGTGTCGGAGATGGTCGCGTCCTGGCCAACGATGCGCGTCGCAACGGCCGTCCGTACGCGCTCGAGAAGCCCGGCGCCCTGCTCCGGGGTGATCGGTGTGCTCATGAGACAGTCGTCGTAAGAGTGTCTTCGATACGGCGAATGGCCGCACCGACATCGGGGATCTCGCGCTCGTGAACCGAGGTGTGCAACGCGCGGCGCACGAGCGCTACCTCGCTCGCAAGCTCGGGAGCACGCGCGAGCGCCCGGTCGAGGAAGATATCGTCGCCGGACGCGCGCGACATCGCCCCGCGCTCCAGACGCCAGCGCAGGCCTCGTAACAGCCGATTGGTGAGGGTGCGTGAGGCGCGCACCGTCTCATACGCGTGCGCGAGCGCGTCGACCTGTTCCAACGGATCGCGACGCTCGATGCGCTCCATGTCGCGCGGGCGCACGGGCCGCGGCGCCGCCGAGAGCAGAAGCAGCACGCCAGCGACCGACAGCCCCAAAATGACGCGCCCAATTGGGTGCCGAACGAGAAATCCGCTCGCAACACTCAGCATGCCGGAGCGGCCACCGTAGCCGTGATGGTATTCGTCGAAGGCGAGTATCGTTCGAGGCGCCGCGCCGCCGGATCGAAGCCATTCCAGCATCTCCACCGCCAGGAGATCGGCGCCCCACGCACAATTTCTGAGCACGTCGTTTCGCAGCATGTCGGGATCCGCCACGACGATGATGCGCCCGTTGCCGTAAGGAAACCCAACGGCGGCGGCACTTCGGCGCGAGGGGTCACCGCCGTCGGTGGCGCCACGGCGGCGACCCGGGTTGTCCGGTACGAGCACGCCAAAGTCGACCCGCTCCGCCGGAACACCGCGCAGCCATCGGACGCCATAGAGATGCACACGATCGTCTGGCCACAGCGGCGGCGTGCGATCGCGTGTCTTGCACTCAGTCTCCGCTGCGCCGTACGCGCGAAGGTGCCCGCCCTGCATCGACGCCACGTGAAGGGAATCGGAAAGACGCGTGCGTCCCTCGAGCACCAGCAGCAGCGCGTCGCCGCCTCGGACAGCGCTGAGGTAGGCATGGGCCTCTTCGGCGGTGAGCGGAGTTCGCGGCGCGAGCACGGCGTGCACCGTTCGGCCGCTCGTGCCGCTGGGCACCGGTACAGTATCGCGCCGCTCCACGCGCCAGCCCATGCGACCTGCCATGTCCGCGAACAACTGCGCGCCGAGCGAGCCCGCGAGGTGGGAGGAGAGCCGCTGATCGCCAAGGCGGCCCGTCGTGGGCTGTGGCGTGAGCACGGCCACGAGCAGAGCGACGCCAAACACCGCCGGCAACACCAGGGATGGTCGCGTCCACCAGACGGGCTCCGGCGACTGTGTTGCGGTCACGCGGCCTTTGCCCGCGAGTGAAACGGCGCGCTCAGTGCGCGCAGCTCCGCGAATGTCGATGCGTCGCAGTTGCCGTGACCATAGACCGCCTCGTCGAACCGCCGAGCGAACGCGCGAAACGGAGTGAACGATACCGCGCCGCGACGGCGCAGCTCACGCGCGTAATCTCCGCTCGTCTTCGAGGAATGAAGTCGTACGCGGTCGGCGTGCGCGATCGCTGCGAGCACCGCGTGATACAGCGCATGCGCTGCCTCTTCGTACCGGTTCTCCGACGCGAGCTGCTCGGCGACAAACCACGGATCGGTGCTCGCGCCCGCGCTGCGTGCACGAGCGAACCCATTGCCGCGCGGATCCCGCGCGCGTGCCGCCACGATGAGCCGCGCCACCACAAACAGCACGAGCAGGGCCAGTATCGTGAGCGTGATGGTGCGCGCGGACGGCGCGTGCTGCACCATGCGGGAGAGCTGCCGGAAGGCGTCGACGAGCCAGATCATGATCCGGTCGGCGACGGAGCCGCGAAGTGAACGGCGATAGGCGGGGTCGCGCAGCACCGCCTGCACGGTGTCGTGCACCGCGGCGGACGGCCACACGCGCGCGGCACTCTGGAGCAGCATCGGGATGATCAGCGCGCGGTCGGCAGAGCGGACGGTGCGGCGCCAAGACTCTCCGCCATGAGCTCGATGTCGAGCCCTTCGCGCTGGATGCGCGCGTCGTAGTACAACAGCGTTTCCGTGATCGCGATGACCGGATACGCGAGCACCGTATACACGGCGCGCGCGAGCGCCTGCACGACGAAGTTTCCCGACACAGCCGCGAAGATACTCACGCCCAGTGCAATCATCCAGTAGATGACGGCGACGAGCCCCAGCGTGTTGAGGATGTGTCGCTTGCGTCCGCGAGCCAGTTCACCCGATCGCACGAACGCTCGTCGCACGCTCGCATCCTCGAGAATGATCGCCGGCGTCAGGGCGAACAGCCGCGCGGCAACCCACAACGCCCCGACGAGAAAGAAGAAGAGCCCCAGAATGAGGCAGGCGTACCGCAGCACTGCGGCGGCCATCACCCGCGGCAGCCGTGGAAGCGCGCGGCGTACGGCGTTCTCCACGTCCACCGGCTCTCCGAGATACGCCGCCGAAGCACAGGTGATGATCACTGCGCTCATGAGCGCAAAGCTGATCCATATGCCGACGCCGCCGATCACGACGACCCACCATTCGGTGCCCGCCCACTGCTCCGGGTCGCCCAGACCAAGCAGCTCGAGCACGAGCCATGGGAGATACGCCAGCGACGAACAGATCACGAACTGTCCGTAGTGGGCTCTCAGGATCTGGAAGGCGGCGTCGACGATTTCGGTGACGGAGCGCGGGCGGAGTGCGCTGTGCGCCATCGCCCGCTCTATCCCCCTCCGCGCGCCTGCTTGCGAGCGCGCACCGCCGCCACGAAACGTTGCGCATCCTCAGGCCGGAACGCTTCGAGAAAGTCCTTGTTTCCCTCCCTGACCGTCCCGAAGACCTTTCGAGGCTTTCCATTCCACTCGAAGACGAGCTTCCCGCCTTCGTAGCGCACTTCACGGACGGAAGAGAGCGGAATCGTGACGCGTGTACTGATCGCGCTCTGCACCGTACCTTTGATCATCCGCTCGAGCGACGGTCCAAAGCCCGACCCCGTCACGGCCCCCGTGTCCGTATCGTGGCGCACCTTCGCGAGTGTCAGCGCCGACAAACCGCCGCTGATGGTATCGCCGATCATCGCGAGGTCCACGCCGCTATCGGCGCTGACGATGCGGATGTCGCCCGCCCCCAGTGGGCCGTCGGCCGACGCAGCGCCGCGTGAAAGCCCAACGGGAACGTCCTTCTCGTCAGCGTCGGTGTCGCGGTGCCGCCCGCAAGCCACCACGAGCATGAGCGCGGGAACAACAACCCGAAGGTGACGCAGGCGCATGGTCACTCCACAGTAACGGACTTCGCCAGGTTTCTCGGCTGATCGACATTCAGCCCGCGCTTGGCCGCGATGTAATACGCCAGCAGCTGCAACGGGATCGCCGACAGAATCGGATTCAGCATGTCGATCGTCTCCGGCACCCGGATTTCGTAATCGATCTTTCCTTCGAGCGAGGGCTCGTCGCGGCTCGTCAGCACGATGACCCGCCCGCCGCGCGCCTTCACCTCCTGTACGTTCGACACGACCTTGTCGAACACCGAATCGTGCGGCGCAATGAACACCACCGGCATGTTCGCGTCGATCAAGGCAATCGGACCATGCTTCATCTCGGCGGCCGGATAGCCTTCCGCGTGGATGTAGCTGATCTCCTTCAGCTTGAGCGCGCCCTCGAGGGCGACCGGGAAATTGTACCCGCGGCCGAGGTAGAGGAAGTTCGTTGCATCGACGAACGCTTCGGCGATCTTCTCGATCTCCGCCGCGCGATCGAGAATGCTCTGAATCTGATCGGGAAGGGCCTCGAGTGCCTGCGCGACGGCACGGCCCTGCACCACCGACATCGTGCGCAGCCGGCCAAGTTTGAGCGTCAGCAGCGCGAGCGCGATGACCTGGCTCGTGAACGCCTTCGTCGACGCCACACCGATCTCCGGTCCGGCGTGGAGATAGATGCCGCCGTCGTCCTCGCGCGCGATCGTCGAGCCCACCTGGTTCACGAGACCAAGCGTCTTCGCGCCCCGTCGCTTTGCCTCGCGCATCGCCGCCAGCGTGTCTGCCGTCTCGCCCGACTGCGAGATCACGATGCACAGCGTCTTGTCGGTCACGATCGGATTGCGGTACCGGAACTCCGACGCGTACTCCACCTCGCAGCGGATGCGCGCATGCTCCTCGATCATCAGCTCGCCGATGAGCGCGCTGTGCCAGCTGGTGCCGCAGGCGGTAATGATGATCTGATCGAGATTCGAGAGCTCTTCGCGCGTCAGGTTCAGTCCACCCAGCTTCGAGAAGCCCTCCTCGGCTACGAGGCGGCCGCGCATGGTTTCCTTGATGGTCTGCGGCTGCTCGAAGATTTCCTTCAACATGAAGTGGTCGAAACCGCCCTTCTCGATCTGGTCGAGATCCCAATCGATGCGGCTCACGCGCTTCTTCACGGCCTGCGCATTCAGATCGCACACGGTGTAGGTATCCGGCGTCAACACCGCCATCTCGCCATCGTCGAGATACACGACGTCGCGGGTGTGCTGGAGAATGGCGGCCACGTCGCTCGCCACGTAGTGCTCGCCTTTGCCCAGCCCGATGAGCAGCGGGCTGCCCTTTCGCGCCGCCACGATCTTGTCCGGATCCCTGGATGAGAGCACCGCGATGCCGTACGTGCCCTCGACGAGCGCGAGCGCATCGATGACGGCATCTTCGAGATTCCCGTCGAACGCCGCCTCGATCAGATGCGCAAGCACCTCGGTGTCGGTCTCCGAGACGAACGTATGACCGGTCTTCTGGAGCATCGCGCGCAGCGGTCCGTAATTCTCGATGATCCCGTTGTGCACCACCGAAATCGTGCCGGTACAATCGTGATGCGGGTGCGCGTTGCACTCGTTCGGCTGTCCATGCGTGGCCCACCGCGTGTGCGCGATGCCCACATTGCCGTGCACCGGCGTGGCGTCGATCGCCTGCTCGAGCATCGCGATCTTGCCTTTCGCCTTCCGCGTCTCCACACCATTGCCGTTCAGCAGCGACACACCAGCCGAGTCGTAGCCGCGGTACTCGAGGCGCTTGAGCCCGTCCACGAGCAGCGTCGTCGCATCCTTCGATCCGACGTAGCCCACAATTCCGCACATGAGTGACGATCCTCGTTGAGAGATCCAGTCGCGCGTACCGCGCCCGGGACTAACCCGTCGTACCCTTCAATGCATCCAACGGCTCACGCGACCGTCGCACCAGCTCCCGGGCGGCGGACTCGTCCGGCGCCTCCGCGATCACGCGAACGATCGGCTCCGTCCCCGACGGCCGAATGTGCACCCACCGATCAGGCCACGACAGCCGCAACCCATCCTGCGTATCAACCGCCGCATCGGCGAACGCCGTGCGCAGCGCCCCGTACACCGCGTCGAGACTCGTATTCGGGCGGTCCAGCTTGTCCTTCACGATCACGTACCGCGGAAGCGATGCCACGATGCCCGACAACGGCCGGGCCTCCTCCACAAGTAGTTGCAGAAGCAGGGCCGCGCCGATCGGGGCATCTCTGCCGAGGTGAATCTCCGGAAGAATGACGCCTCCGTTTCCCTCTCCCCCAATCGGGGAGTTCAGCTCCCGCATGCGGACCGCGACGTTCACCTCCCCCACCGGCGCCCGCACCGCCTCGACTCCCGCCTCCCGTGCGACGTCATCAATCAGCAGGCTCGTCGAGAGGTTCGTCACCACCGGCCCTCGCCGGTGCCGCAGGACGAGACGAGCCGCCAGGGCCAGTGTGTAATCCTCTCCAATCGCGCTGCCTGCATCGCTCACGAGCGCGAGTCGGTCGACATCCGGATCGACCGCAAAGCCAATGTCCGCGCCGCTCTCCCGCACGACGCGCTCGAGTTCCGTCAGGTTCTGGGGGATCGGCTCGGGCTCGCGCGGAAATCGTCCGTCGGGCTCCATGTTGATGCCGACCACCTCGCACCCCAGGCGCTCCAGCAGCGCCGGCATGATGGTCGCCCCCGCCCCTCGCACGCAGTCGAGCGCAACCTTGAACCGGCGCGCCCGAATCGCAGCGACGTCGACATATGGTATACCCAGGACCACCTCAATGTGGCGGGCGGCCGCGCCGTCGTCCGTGTCGACACGGCCGATCGCCTGCCACGTCGCGTAGGGGATGCCGGTCTCCAACAGCGCGCGCATTGCGGTGCCCTCGCTCGCGGACAAAAACAATCCGCTAGAGCCAATGAGCTTCAGCGCGTTCCACTCGATCGGATTGTGGCTGGCGGAGAGCATGATGCCACCCGCCGCATGATGGTGCTCCACCGCGAGCTGGCATCCAGGGGTCGTCGTGAGCCCGATGTCGATCACGTCGCAGCCCACGAGCTGCAGTGTACCCACCACGATGCGGTGGAACATGGCACCCGACACTCGGCTGTCGCGTCCGACGACGACGGATCGCGACCCGCCGCGCGACAGCGACCACGCGCCAAATGCGGCCGCGTAGCGCGCGACCACCTCCGGCGTGAGCGCGTGCCCCACTCGTCCGCGAATGCCCGACACACTCACCATCAGTCCCGCCGGCGCTGCTCCCGAACCCGTCCCCGATGCCGACCCCTCTGCCATGACGCCTCCGTCGATTTGAGAGCCGAAAGGTATGCCGCCCTCACGGTCCGGCAAAGCGCGTGCGGCTTGTCCGCAAAGGTCCTCGCGCCGTACCTTCCGCAGGCGTCGTTACCCGACGCCACTCCTCTCTCGCCGAGCACCTCTCTGCGCGGAACGCGATTTCCGGTTCGACTCAAGATGGCAGCGCTCGCGGGCGGCTCCGTGCTGCTCACACTCGCCATCCTTCTTCTGCCGGCCATCTCCCGCGCGCGGAGCTCGCTCACGCGCGTGCACGGCGATCGATTGCTCGCCATCGCGCGCTCGGCGGCGGCGCAGCTTCCCGACAGCGTCACGGGCGACGAAGCGGCGGCCGCCGCGGGACGTACTGCTGGCGCGTCGACCGCTGACCGAGTGCGCGAAGTGCTCCGCCTCGTGCGGGCCGAGCAAACGGAGGGTACAGGCGTGTCCGAGGACGGCCTCGCGCTCGACCTCGTGATTCGCGACGCCGACGGAAAATTTCGGTACCTCGCGCACGGCGCCGGCGATCGAAGCTCAGGCACGGCGTGGAATACACCGGACGAGTTGGTGGCCCCGCTCGCGCGCGGTCGTGGCGCCTCATCCGGTCTCTACGACCTCGAAGGGGAGACGGCAATCACCGCGGCCACGCCGATCTTCACCAAGGATCGCCGCGTGGCGGGCGCCGTCGTTGCCACCAGTGGCGCGCGCAACTTGCTCGCGGATGCGCGGCGCGCCGGACTCGATCTCGTCGTGTACGGCGCCATTGCATTTGTCCTCGTCATCGCGATTGCGTTCTGGGGCTCGCGGCGGCTCACACGAGGCGTCAACGAACTCTCCCAGCACGCCGAACGGGTGTCGCACGGGCAGCTTCGCCAGGAGCTCACATTCGACTCCGACGACGAACTGGGTATGCTGGCGACCTCGTTTCGCCACATGGCGAGCGGGCTGCGCAGGCTGCTCACTGGACTCGATGTCAGTGCTAGCGAAGTCGCCAAAACCGCCGAGGAACTCGCGGCCAGCGCGCACGACATGACGGCGTCCACGCAGGAGGTATCCACCGCCGCCGGCGCCATCGCCGACGCGGCGGCGCTCCAGACACGCGGCGTCAGCAAGGCATCGGATGCGTCGAGCCGTGTGGCAAGTCGCGCCGTCGCCGTCGCCAGCCACGCCGAACAGGCGCGCAACGCGGCAGACGTGGCGCAGCGCACGACGCGGCGCGGCACCGTCGCTGCCGGTGAAGCGCTCCAGGCGATGGCGGAGATCAGCGCCGTCACCGGCGCAGCAGTCCCCGCCGTCGTGGAACTGGGCGAAAAATCCCAGCGCATCGGCAAGATCACCGATGTCATCGGGTCCATCGCGCGGCAGACCAACCTCCTTGCACTCAATGCGGCGATTGAAGCCTCGCGCGCCGGGGAGCACGGGAAAGGATTCGCGGTCGTCGCCGACGAAGTGCGCAAACTCGCCGGTGAAAGCGCCAGGGCACTCGGTCAGATCCGTCAGCTGGCAGGCGAGATTCGATCGAGCGCCGTTCGTACCGAGGAGCAGATCCTCCAGGCCAGCGATCGTGTCCTCGCGGGCGAAGCAGTCATTCGCGCCTCGGCCGACGCCCTCACGCAGATCGATCGCGAGATCGCGAGTGCGCGCGCGGCCGTAGATAGAATCGTCGACGCGGCCGACGCGCAGCGCGGCGAAGCCGAATCACTCGCGCACGAGATCGAAGCGCTCGCCGCAAGCGCCGAGACGAACGCGGCCACCGCACAGCAGGTGAGCGCCGTCGTACAGGAACAAACGGCGGCGATGATGAGCGTCTCCTCCTCCAGCCAGCATCTGGCGCAGGTGGCCGAGCGGTTGAAAACTTCACTCCGCCACTTCGAGATCTGAGCAACCCCCTCGCTCTGCTTCCACTCGCACTGGCGGCGGGTGGCGGACGCATCGGCGGCCTCGGAGCGATGCTCGAGGCGCAGCAACTCGTCGCGGCTGGTCTCACGCTCCTTCAGCGAAGCGCGCCGCTTGTCCGCGCGCTGAGCGGCAAGCGCTCGGCAATTTTGCTGCAAACATCGCCGGCGTTTCTCACGGCGCTGGCTGCCAGCGAGGGACGCGGTGCGGTGCTCATCAATCCTCTTGCCGCCGCGGCGGATGTTGCCTTTCAATGCGCCGATGCGAATGTCGGAGCGCTGTTCACCTCGAGCGCATTGGCGGTTCGCGCACCCGCCGGTCTCCCCATCGTCGTGCTCGATGACGTCCCGCGTTTCGCGCGCGTGATCGCGCACGGCCGCACGCGCGAGGTGGACCTCGGCTCGCATCATGGGCTCGCACTCGAGCTCGAACTCAACGCGCACGGCCGCGACGAAGAGGCGGTCATTGTCTACACCTCCGCGATGCGAGGGACGCCACTCGGCGCCGTGCTGACGCACGCGAATCTGCTTGCCAACGCACGCTCCACCATACAGGCGGCCGGCAACGTGTCGAGCGACCACGTGCTCGCGCTGCTGCCATTCTCGCATCTGTTCGGTCTCACCGTGACGGCCAGCGCGCCGTTGCTCGTGGGCGCGCGCGTCACCACCATGGCGCGCTTCAATCCGGCCACGGCCGTGGAGCTGCTCGCGGGTGATGTCACGGAAGTCGTCGGCGTTCCGGCAATTTTTCGTGCACTGCTCGCGGGCATTGCGCGCCGCGGTGTGCGAGTGAGCGACGGCCTGCTTCGTCTTGCGATTTGCGGCGGCGCCGCGCTCCCCCGCGACCTGCAGGACCGGTGGGCCGACGTGACAGGTGTAGAGCTTCGTGAAGGCTACGGCCTCACCGAAGCGGGTCCCGTGTGCCTCGTCAACAGCGCCGACGCACCGAATAAGCGCGGCACACTTGGCAAGCCGTACCCTGATGTCGACGTCGGCATCTTTGCGCCGGCCAACTATTCGGAGGAGCCCAATGCGCTCCCAGTCGACAGTCCCATGCGCGCCGATGGAGTGCCCGGTGAGATTTGCGTGCGCGGCGCCAACGTGTTTCGCGGATACGTGGGCGGCAAGTCCGGTCTGCCGCGGCGCGGCGAGTGGCTGTGCACGGGCGACGCCGGCGTTCGTGAGTCGGACGGCACATTTCGCTTCCTCGGCATGCTCAAACCGATGTTCACGCGCAACGGCTTCAACATCTACCCGCGCGAGCTCGAGCGCGCTGTCAGCGAGATGCCGGGCGTGGTGCGCTGCGAAGTGTCGTCACTCGCCGAGCCGGTGAAAGAGAATGAGATCCGCCTCCGCGTGTGGGGCGCGGTCGGGGAGCTGGACGTCAAGCGATGGTGTGAGGCACGCCTCAGCGTGTACAAGCAGCCGAGCGTGATCGAGATCGTGGCTGAGGCGCCTACGCAGCGCCCGCCGTCGCGGGCGTAAACGACGGCACACGCGGCACGAGCGTAAGACGGTCTCCCTCCACAGCGCTCAGCACCGCTTCAACGATCGTCGGATCGAACTGCGTCCCGCGGCAGCGCACGATTTCCGCGATCGCCGCTTCGAGACTCATGCCGTCCGGACGATACGGGCGATCGCTCGTCATCGCATCGAACGAGTCGGCCGCCGCGGCGATGCGCGCCTCCAGCGGAATCTGCTCGCCACCGAGGCGGTCCGGAACGCCGCGTCCGTCGAATCGCTCGTGGTGCGACCGCACGATGTTCAGCGCCACAGGTGTCTCGCCGAGCAGCGGCGCCAGAATGCGCCAGCCCACCACCGGATGCGTCATGATGTGCTCGTATTCCGCGTCCGTGAGCTTGCCGGGCTTGTTCAGCACGTCTTCGCGGACACCGATTTTGCCGATATCGTGGACGTGGCCTCCGAGCTCGATCTGACGCAGCAGCTCGCCGTCGAGCTCCATCTCGCGCGCGATGACCACAGAGTAGTGACTCACTCGGATGGAATGGCCGCGCGTGTACGGATCCTTGACTTCGAGCGCCTCAGCC
>JANMAY010000237.1:0-9355 GCA_031360095.1 Gemmatimonadaceae bacterium | reverse complement strand
TGCGTCAGGAGGCTGTGGGATGAGCGTCCTGGTAGAGGTGCGATCACTCGTGCGCGAGTATCCGATGGGTGCCGAGCGCGTGACTGCTTTGCGCGGAGTGAGCTTCGACGTCGATGCCGGAGAGCATGTGGCGATCGTCGGTCCATCGGGATGCGGCAAGAGTACGCTGCTCAACCTGCTGGGAGTGATCGACCGCCCGAGCTCGGGCACCGTGTCGATTGGTGGGCAGCGGGTCGATCGGTTGCCGGATGCGCAGGCTACCGAGTTCCGCTTGCGGCGCATCGGCTTTGTGTTTCAGCGCTTCTATCTGATGCAGGCGCTCAGCGCGATGGAGAATGTGGAACTGCCATTGTCTGAAGTGGGTCTCAAAGGCGCGGCTCGCCGCGCACGCGCACGCGATCTGCTCGACTACGTGGGGCTGGGCGCGCGTGGACAGCATCGTCCGTCGCAGCTCTCCGGGGGAGAGCAGCAGCGCGTCGCGATCGCTCGCGCACTCGCCAACTCGCCCACCTTGCTGCTCGCGGACGAGCCCACCGGCGAGCTCGATGCGCGCACGGGCGCCGAGATGATCGGGCTGTTCGCGCGGCTCAATGCGGATGGGACCACGATCATCGTCGTTACGCACGACGAGGATCTAGCGAGTGCGGCGAAGCGCGTCATCCACATGCGCGACGGAATCATCGTCGGCGATGAACGGGCGACATGATCGGGCTGCTTGCGCGACGGAACCTCACGCTCAATCCATGGCGTACCGTGTTCCTGCTGTTCGGATTCAGCATGGGCGTCGCGACGATGATCGTGCTGCTGTCGGTGGGCGAGGCGCTCCTCGATCAGGCGAAGGATGAGAAGCTCGTCGGCGGCGGGTCCATCACGGTCCTGCCCGAGGGCATCGACGTCGAGGTACTGAAGACCGGAGGATTGGGCGGGCTGTATTTCTCGATCGACCATGCGCGGTTCATCGGGCGGCAGCTACTGGATGCTCCGCGGTTGCGCGATGTGGTCAGCGCCGTTGCTCCGCAGATCGAGGGGAAGCTCGTGTACTTGCGCACGCGCGACGGACGGGAGCGCGCGGTTCGAGCAGCGGGAGAAATTCCGTCGCGCTCCGGGGCCGTTGGTGCGCCGGTCGACGTGAGCACGGGGGCGTGGGTTGACGATGTGCTCGATCGGAAATGGCGCATGCCAACGCTTGCCGAGCTTCGGCACGAGATCGATCACTTCCACGAACCGCCGGCCGAAGCGGCTGGCGACCCGAGTTGGGCGGAGTGGCACTACTTCAACGTCATCTCACCCGACCGCCGGCGGTGGACGTTCGTGTCGTTCATCGTTGCGGGCGCAGTTGGTGGTGCCGACAGCGCGTGGGGAGGCCAGGTGCTGGTGACCGTGCACGAGCAGGGGAAGTCGGCGCGCCGGTTCACGAGCGCTGTGCCGTCGTCGCAGGTGCGCTACAGCACGACCGATGCGAACGTGCAGCTGGGGGCTTCGCGCGTCGACGTCCTCGACGATGGCCGGTATCGCGTGCATGCACTCGCGCGCGCCGACGCGGGAGGCGCGCCGCTCGCTCTGGATCTCGACGTGTCTCCGGCTGCGGGTGCGTATTTCCCTGGCGCGGCGATCGGGAGCGGTGTGGTGAGCGGGTACGTCGTCCCGGCACTTCGCGCGAGCGCGAGTGGGAGCATTTGCATCGCACGCCAGTGCGACCGCTACGATGCGGCGCAGGCGTATCACGACCACAACTGGGGAGTGTGGCGCGGTGTGACCTGGGAATGGGGCGCGGCGCGCGCCGGATCCTTCACGCTGCTGTATGGTCGAGTCGAGCCACCGGACAGCGTAGCGCAGCCACAGCCGCTGTTCGTGTACGTGGTGGACTCGACGGGCTTTCTGGGCATGTTTCGCCCGCGCGAGATTCGCTATGTCGACGGTCGGACGACGCGCGTGGGGTCGCGGACGATTCGCACACCTGCCAGCGCCGAGCTGATTGACATCCAGGGCAGCGATACGCTGCGCGTGCAGCTCGATGTCGAAGACGCCTCGGCGAGCGACACTCGTACTGCGTTGGTTGAGCGAGGAGATGCGCGCGCCGCGCGGGCGCTCTTGCGGCCGTACTTCATTCAGATGAAAGGCACGGCGACCATCAGCGGCCGGATACGAGGAACCCCGCTCGCAGGTCGCGGAGCGGGGTTCTTCGAGACGTACCGGTAGCGCGTCAGCGGTTAGCGATTGTCGACGCGACGTGCAGAGTCAGTTGCATCCGGGCCAGGCTTCGACGCCGGGTTGCCGTCGACGCGATCCTTCATATCGTCCACTACGTTCGCAGCCTTGTTGGCGACGCGTTCTGCGCCCGTTGCAGCACGGTCCATCGTATTCGCGGGGGCGGCGCTGAAGCTCGAATTCGCCCGCGTGAATCCGGCGTTCGCAAACGGTGCGACAGTATTCCACTCTCCGAATTTCTTTGCGTGGTCGGCGGTCCATCCACGCTGCAGATCGCTCTGCACGTCACTGAACTGCCGGTTGGCGTAGTCGGGATTCTGCGCCGCAATGTGGCCGAGGTGGTACGCGGGGCGGACGTCGTCGTAGGAGCGGTCGGCGAGCTTGTTGGTGGAGCGGTCATAGTCGCCGCGATAGTACTCGTCGTCGGCATCCGTGAGCTTGCTTGCCGCTTCGGTCACGGCGCGTCCTGCCCACCAGCCGCCTGCAGCGGCGGCGAGGCCGCCGATGATGGTACCAACTGGTCCAGCCACAGAGCCGATCGCCGCGCCCGCCAGCACACCGCCAATGCCGCCGACGGCCTCACCGGCCTCATCGACGTGGCTCGGATTGCTGTCGTGCTTTCCAAGCGCCGAATCCTTGGCGCGCTCGACGCGTCCGTCAATCGAGTCACTCTTGTCGTCACGATTGGTCATGTGTCCCCCGGATGATTGAAGAGGTGAAACTTGGCCAGGGAAAGGGCAAGTTCGGGACCTATCGCATCCGTGCCCACGAGATCGCTGGCGAAGTTGCAAATGCTTGACAGCTTCGTTGCGAGGCCGCCGATTCTGCACATGAGTGCGCATGTACGAGTGGGGACGCAGGGATGGAACTACGAGGCGTGGGTCGGTCCCTTCTTTCCGTTGGGGACGCGACCCGCCGACTATTTGACCGTGTACTCGCGCGCGTTCGACACGGTCGAGGTCGACTCGACCTTTTACGCCGTGCCGGCGGCGAAGACCGTGCGCGGCTGGTACGAGCGCACCCCGGCGGGGTTCGTCTTCGCGCTCAAGATGCCGCAGGAGATCACGCACGAGCGCAAGCTGCGCGACGCCCAGGATCTCGCGCTGGAGTTTTATGATCGCGCGCGGGAGCTGGGTGACAAGCTCGGGCCGATTCTGATTCAGCTCGCACCGGACTTTGGACCGAGTGAGCTCCCCGCGCTGGCGAACCTGCTTCCCACGTTGCCGGCCGACATTCGTTTTGCCGTCGAGTTCCGACATCGCGCGTGGATCAACGACGGCGTGCTGGCGCTGCTACGAGAACACAAGGTGGCGCTGACCGTGACCGATGCGCGGTGGATTCCGCGCAAGCAGATGCTCGCGCTGGCAGCGAAGCCGACGACCGATTTTCTCTATATCAGATGGATGGGCTCGAACCGCGACATTGTCGATTACTCGCGCATCCAGTTGGATCGCACCACGGAGCTCGAGCACTGGGCGGACACTCTCGCGGCGCTCGCGAAGGTACGCGTGAAGGTGTACGGCTACGTGAACAACCATTTTGCGGGTCACTCGCCGCAGAGCGCGCGTGAGCTTCAACGCCTGCTCGGTCAGGCACCGGTGGATCCGGAGTCGCTCGGCGAACAGATGTCGCTGTTCTAGGATGGCCCTTGGCGTTTCGATAGCTTGCTGCCATGTCCGTTCGCACCACGATCTTCGTCCACTTCGCCGCGCTCAGCGCCGCCCTGTTCCTACGGCTGGGTTTCTGGCAGATCGGACGGTTACACGAAAAGCAGGCGCGAAACATCGTCGTCGCGCAGCAGCAGGCCGCCGCCGCGGTGCCGGTCGCCGCGCTTCCCCGTGATACCGGCCAAGTGCACTATCGACTGGCAACGATCTCCGGTCGGTTCGACTACGAGCACGAGCTCGTGGCGTCCAACAGAACGCGCCGCGGTTCGCCCGGAGTAGATCTGCTCACGCCCATGCGCCTCCTCGGAAGCGACACAGCGGTGCTCGTGAATAGAGGGTGGGTCTATTCTCCGGACGCCACCTCGGTCGACCGCGCGAAGTGGCGCGAAGCGGACAGCATGTCGCTCACTGGATTTGCAGAGCTCTACAGCGCCGACGCCAACCTCGGCGCGTCGGCCGATCCGCGCGTCGTCCGTCGCGTCAGCGCGCGCGAAGTCGCCACCCGACTTCCCTATCCGGTGGCGCCATTCTACCTGGTGGCCGTCGGCGACACCGCGAATCTGGCGCATCCTGCGCGCCGCGAGATGCCTGTTCTGGACGACGGACCCCATCGCGGGTACGCCTTTCAGTGGTTCGCCTTCGCAGCGATCGCGGTGATTGGCGCGGGCATCGTCGTGCGCGGCGCAGAGAGACGGGGGGTACCGAATCCGGTACCGGCCGATGCAACTCCGTCGCACTCGGAGTAGTTTCCGGACGAGCCCAACCGCGAGCGTGCACATGACCGAGCATCCCGAAGGTCTCGCCTCCGAAAAAGAAGCCCGCGACGTTGCCGAAGCAGCGCGTGAGAGCGAATGGTCCGGACCGAGCTTCGTCCGCGAGCTTTTTCTGGGCCGGTTTCGACTCGATCTGATCCATCCGCATCCGGTCCACGTCGACGCGGCAGAAGCGATCCGCGCCAAGGTGTTCTTCGAGCAGCTGCGCCAGTTTCTCGAGCGCGTGGACTCCGACATGATCGATCGCACCGGGGACATCCCGGAGGAGTACGTGCAGGAGCTGCGCGAGATGGGCGCCTTCGGCATCAAGATCCCCGAAGAGTACGGCGGACTTGGACTCTCGTACGCGAGCTACACGCGGGCGATCGCGATGGTCACGAGCAAGGACGGCTCGCTCACCGCGCTCTTGTCGGCGCACCAGTCCATTGGATTACCGCAGCCTCTCAAGCTTTTCGGAACGCCGGAACAGAAGCAGCGCTTCTTTCCCCGGCTGGCCAAGGGAGCCATCTCCGCCTTTGCACTCACCGAGAACGACGCCGGCTCTGACCCAGCGAATTTGCGTACCACGGCGACACCGAGTGCGGATGGCAGCTACTGGATGCTGAGCGGCGAGAAGCTCTGGTGCACCAACGGCACGCGCGCGGAATTGTTCGTCGTGATGGCGCGCACGCCGGATGCGGTGGTGAAGGGGAAATCGCGCAAGCAGATCACGGCCTTCATCGTCGAAGCGAAGACGCCAGGCGTCGAGATCGTGCATCGCTGCCGGTTCATGGGGCTGAAGGCCATCGAGAACGGCGTGATCCGGTTCACGAACGTGCGCGTGCCGAGCGAGAACATCATCTGGGGCGAAGGGAAGGGCCTCAAGCTGGCGTTGATCACGCTCAACACAGGTCGGCTCACGTTGCCCGCGAGCTGCGCCGGCGGTGGAAAAGCCATGCTCCAGGCGGCACGCACCTGGGCGAGCGAGCGCGTGCAGTGGGGACAGCCCATTGGGAAGCACGAGGCAATCGCGCAGAAGATCGCGTTGATGGCGGCGAACACATTCGCGATGGAGTCGATTGCGGAGCTCACGGTCGCGCTCTCGGAGCAGGGGCACTACGACATCCGGTTGGAAGCGGCGGTCGCGAAGATGTGGAATACAGAGGCGGGGTGGCGCATCGTCGACGACCTGCTGCAGATCCGCGGCGGCCGCGGCTACGAGACCGCGGACTCGCTTCGTGCGCGTGGCGAGGCGCCAGTGCCGGTCGAGCGTGCAATGCGCGACTTCCGCATCAACTTGATCTTCGAGGGGACATCGGAGATCATGCGCCTGTTCATCGCGCGCGAGGCGGTGGATCATCACTTCAAGACGGCCTTCGCGCTCGTCGACAAGGAGTCGTCAGGGAGCGAAAAGCTCGCGGCGCTCGGGCGGGCGGTGAAGTTCTACCCTACCTGGTACCTCGCGCGGTGGCTCGGCCGCGGTTCCGTGCCCACCAGCTACGGGGAGTTCGGCGCGTTGGGCAAACATCTTCGGTGGGCCGAACGACACACGCGGCATCTGGGCCGCACGCTCTTTCATGCGATGGCGCGATACGGACCAAAGCTCGAACGGCGGCAGATGGTGCTCTTTCGCGCCGTCGACATTGGCGCGGATCTGTTTGCGATGACGGCTGCGTGCGTTCGCGCGCAGATGCTCGCGAAGCAAGGGAATACGGAAGCGACGGAGCTGGCCGATCTCTTCTGCCGCGAAGCGCGTCAGCGGATCGCCGTCAACTTTCATCGGTTTTACGGGAAGAACGACGCGGCACTCTCCAAGGTCGCAAAGCATGTGCTCGCGGGGGAGCACGCGTGGCTGGAGCAGGGCATCGTTGGAATGTTGAACCCGAGCGACGTCGGCCCCTTGACGGGGCCGACGATGGAAACTCGGCGCGATTTGGCGATGGTGCGCTGAGTTACATCCCGCTCTGCTTGAATGCCTGCGTCTTGAGCGCCTGGTTCGCATAGATCGCGAGCTCGACGCGGCGATTTTTCTGACGGTTCATCTCGGTGTCGTTCGGCACCACCGGCTCCGCCTCACCGCGGCCCGCCGCGCGGAGACGAGTGCGCACCACGCCCTGACTCACCAGATAGTTCTCCGTCGCCGCAGCGCGCCGAGCGGAGAGCGACTGATTGTACGAGTCGGTGCCCTTGTCGTCCGTGTGGCCAACGATGAGCACATCGGTGCCCGGATACTTGTCCAGGCTTCTGGCGAACGTCGCCAGGTTTTCACGCGCCTGCGCACGCACGACGTCGGAATCGAAGTCGAACAACAGCCCGGACTCGAACGTCACTTGGAGCCCCTCGCCCACTCGCTCCACGATGGCGCCCGGAATGTTCTGCTTGATGTCCTTCGCCTGCTGATCCATCTGATGACCAATGACGGCGCCCGCAGTGCCACCGACGGCGGCACCGATGATCGCGCCCTTGGCCGTCGAGCCGTTCGCGCTGCCGATTGCTGCGCCTACCGCAGCGCCCGCTCCGGCGCCAATGATTGCGCCCGATTCCTTCTTGTTGAGAGATGCGCATCCGCTCGCCACGACGAGGGCGGCGACGGCGAAGCGAATATGAGACGAAGTATGCATTGCTGAGCTCCTTTCGAAGTGATCGCGATATCAAGGTTCAACACCGCTGCACAGCGCATACCCCGTTGGGCTATTCAGGCTTCAGCGAGCTCTACGCTGCAAGGCGCTCGAGGCCGCGCGGACGCCTCAACGCCAGCCTCCACACCGGACGCGCTTGGATGCGCTCTCGCTCAATAGTGTCGCCCGAATCCCAGACGGTAGAGCGGTCGGGCACTGTCGTGCGGCATGTCGGAGCGCTGAGCGTCGACCGCCCGCATTGAGGAGGGTATCTCGAACGGAAGCTTCCCTTGCGGCTTCGCACGCCCGGTGAGCACGTCGAGCAGCGCACTGTCGCTCACGCCGAAGTTTGCGACGAGGGCCCGAGCGCGGTCCCTGAGTGGTGTCAGGATCGCAGGCCGGTCGAGGTAGACCGTTACGACGGTGGGTACCACGGCGCTCACTCGCTTGAATGTCTCGTATGCCGCATCGCCGTCGCGGAATTCGAGGCTTCCCTCGTGCTGCATTGCCCCGAACACATAGCCGGGATGCAGCGTCTCGAACGGTGCGCCGAGGCGCATGATCGCCACGTCCGCCTGCGTTGGATCGTCGACCACCGTCCACCCTTCACGCGCTGCGGCGTCTGGCGACACGCCGTACAGGTACACTCGCAGTGGAGACCTTCGGCCCGCGGACTTCAGCGGCAAGACGCCGCCCCGGTTCTCGAGCAATACCAGCGCGCGCCGTTGCGCGTCGAGTCCCTCGGCGCGAAAGGCGTCACTGCCGACGACGCGTGCCGCATCGCTCGCCTCAACATACGGATTCTCGAACAGGCCGAGCGTGAACTTCTGCACGAGCACGCGCACCACGGACGTGTCGAGGCGCAGTTCCGTGAGCTCGCCCGCCCGCACCGCCTGCACGAGCAGCTCGGCGCGCTCCGTTCCGCCGAATTGGTCTACTCCGGCGCGAACCGCTTTTACGAAGCGCGCGCGCATCGGCAGATCCTCGACTCCCCAAGGCATTCCAATGTCGGCGAACGAAGGCCGCTCGCCGGCCGGTACGCCCTCGCGGCAACGCGCCGCGCAATCGTTGGTGACGGACCAGTCGGTGACAACCAACCCGCGGAAGCCGAAGCGTCGTCGGAGCAGGTCCGTCAGGAGCTGGCGATTGAACCCGGCCCCGACCTGTTCGATCGGTGAGCCCTCCCAACTGGCGCCTTCGAGGATCGAATACGTTGGCATCACGCCCGCAACGTGCGCGGCGAACGCGCCGAGAAACGGTCGGACGTGGTATGCCAGGCTCTTCTCGGTAACGGTTGCGACGCGACCATACGAGCTGTGGCTGTCGTAACCGTTTTTCGCCGCGCCGTACCCCACCCAGTGCTTGACCACGGTCGCCACTCCCACGCTGTCGACACCGGCAGCGCCGTGCTGAAACCCCTCGACGTACGCGCGCACGAGCGATCCGGCCACGTGCGCGTCCTCACCGAAGGTGCCGTTGATTCTGCTCCAACGTGGCTCCGTGGCGAGGTCCGCCTGCGGCGAGAGCGCCATGTGAATGCCCACTGCCCGGTACTCTTGCCGCGCGACATCGCCGAAGCGGCGCACGAGTGCCGCATCTCGTACCGCCGCAAAGCCGAGCGGCTCTGGCCACTGGGAGAACTGCCCAGCGCTCACACTTGCGCCGAGCACGTACTGGAAGTGGTTGCGAGGGTCCGTGCTGATCGTGAGCGGGATGCCGAGTCGCGTGCGTTCGGCGATCTCCTGAAGTGCATCGTTCGCGGTTGCGAGTTCGCGTGCGTCGCCGGCAAGCCGCGTAACCATGCTCGTGACCTTCACTCCATCGATCAAGACGCGGCTCGCGGCGGTGTCGTACACCGTTCCAAAGCCCGTGCTGCCACGGCGGCCAGAACTGCGCGCAGTGCCGTGCATCATCGCGCCGGCCTTCTCCTCGAGCGTCATGCGCGTCACGAGATCGCGGGCGCGCGCGTCGGGCGTGAGGCGCCAGTCCTCGTACGGGTCGACGCCGCCATTCCGGTTCAGATCGCGGAAGCGCAATCCTCCCTGTTCGAGGACGGGCGCGTCACGCGTTCCGAGTCGAGGCTGTGCCGACGCTCGCGCCGTTTGCGCAG
>JANMAY010000193.1:0-14202 GCA_031360095.1 Gemmatimonadaceae bacterium | reverse complement strand
TCGGCAAGCAGGTGCCGGTGAACACGATTCTCGAGAAGGCGCTTGAGGTTGGTGCTGATGCGATTGGTCTGTCCGCCCTGCTTGTGAGCACGAGCAAGCAGATGCCGTTGTGCGTCCAGGAGCTCGACAAGCGCGGCATCCAGATCCCGGTGCTCATTGGCGGAGCGGCGATCAATCGGCGATTCGGGCGCCGTGCGCTGTTCGTTGAGCCGGAGCGCGCGTATGCGTCCGGCGTGTTCTACTGCAAGGATGCATTCGAGGGACTGGAGACGATGGACGCGCTCCAGGATGAATCGCGCCGAGCGTCGACGATCGAGAAATTGCTCGCCGACGCGCGAAACGACGTGTTTCTCCAGACGAACGTTGGCAAGGACGTCTCGAGCGGCACCGCCGGCGGCGAACGCAGCGACGTGTCGCACGATCACGCTGTTCCGGTGGCGCCGTTCTGGGGCACCAAGGTGCTCGACGACATTCCACTCGACGAAGTCCTCGACCTGCTCGATAAGGACGAGCTGTTCCGGCTGCAGTGGGGCGGCCGCGGCTCCGGTGAGGAATACGACAAAATGCTGCGCGAGGTGTTCGAGCCAACGCTCGTCCGTCTCAAGCAAGAGGCACGCGAAGGCGGTTGGATCACGCCGCGCGCGGTGTACGGCTATTTCCCTGCGCAGAGCAAGGGGAACGATCTCGTCGTGTACGAGCCCGGTGCGTACGCCAAGGATGGCACGCAGACCGAGCTTGCGCGCTTTCATTTCCCGCGGCAGGACGGTCGCGATCGGCTCTGCATCGCGGATTACTTCCGAGCGGCGACGAGCGGCGATGTCGACGTCGTCGCCTTCCAGGTGGTGACGGTTGGCGATGATGCCACGCGCCGATTCGACGCGCTCCAGGGAGCGGGCGAGTACAGCGAAGCGTTTTACTCGCACGGCATCGCGGTGGAAGCTGCGGAAGCAGTTGCCGAGTGGATGCATCGGCGCGTGCGGAGAGAGCTGGGGATTCCCGGCGGTCGCGGCAAGCGCTACTCGTGGGGCTATGGCGCCTGTCCGGATCTCGAGGACCATGCGCAGCTCTTCAAGCTGCTGCCCGCCGAGCAGGCGCTGGGCATGGAGCTGACGTCGGCGTATCAGTTGATTCCTGAACAGAGCACGGCGGCGATTCTGGTGCATCATCCGCAGGCGAAGTACTACGCGGTTCGTACGGCCGGAGAGGCGGTCGCGGGATGATCCGCGCTCTGTCCCAGTTCTCCGTGCACTCCGTGTCTCCGTGGTCGATATTCCCGCTGTAGAACAACCCGCGTAAGTCATTCATTCGCTCCAATCCGACATGTCCTCCGCCGCGCTAGAAAGACTCGTCGACCCCCAATCGCTCATCCTGTTCGATGGCGCGATGGGCACGATGCTGTACTCGCGCGGCGTGTTCATCAATCAGTGCTACGATGAGCTCAACGTCCGCTCGCCGGATCTCGTTCGGGACGTGCATCGTGCGTATGTAAAAGCCGGTGCGGAGGTGCTGGAGACCAACAGCTTTGGCGCCAACAGGCTCAAGCTCGCGCAGTTCGGCCTCGCCGAGCAGACGCACGAACTGAATCGCCGCGCGGCTGAACTTGCGCGCGAAGCGGCGGAACAGGGACGCGACGTGCTCGTCGCGGGCGCCGTGGGCCCACTCGGCGTTCGCCTGGAGCCGTACGGCCCCACGTCAGTGGAGGAAGCGCGCACCATCTTTCGCGAACAGCTCACGGGCTTGAAGGCCGGCGGCGCCGACTGCTTCATCCTCGAGACGTTCAGTGATCTGCACGAAATTGGGCAGGCGATTGCGGCGGCGCGTGAAGTCGACGCGACGATGCCCGTGATCGCGCAGATGACCATCGGGGTCGATGGCCACACGCCTTACGGGGCAACGCCCGAGGACGTGGTGCGCGCCCTCGATCGTTTCGGCGCCGACGTCATTGGGCTCAACTGCTCGGTGGGGCCGCAAACCATTCTCGAGGCCATCGAGAAGATGATGCCGCTGACACAGCGGAAGCTCGCTGCACAGCCGAACGCCGGAATGCCGCGCGACGTCGGTGGTCGCAGCATGTACATGGCGAGCGCCGAATACATGGCGGAGTACGCGCGCCATCTCGTGCACGCGGGCGCCAGAGTCGTGGGCGGTTGCTGCGGTACCACTCCCGAGCACATCCGTGCGATGTGCGAGTACGTGCGTCCGCTGAGTCCGCGGTTCGCGCAGTCTGGTGGCGGGGTGGCGACCGTTACCTCCATCCCCGCGCTGCGCGATCTGGCGCACCGGATCCCCGACGTGCCGGCGGTGCCGCTGGCGTCGCGGTCCAAGTGGGGTGCGAAGCTCGCCGCCGGAAAGTTCGTCGCGTCAGTGGAGATCGTTCCGCCACGCGGGGTGGACGCGACACGCATGCTCGCCGACGTGCGGAAGCTGAAGGTGGCGGGGGTCGATGCGGTGAACGTTCCCGACGGTCCACGTGCGCAGAGCCGAATGGGCGCGCTGTTGACGTCGCTCCTCATCGAGCAGCAGGTCGGGATCGAAGCGGTGACCCATTACGCCTGTCGTGACCGGAATCTGCTCGGCATGCTGAGTGACTTGTTGGGAGCGTCGGCCGTTGGTCTCCGCAACCTGCTGCTCATCACGGGCGATCCGCCAAAGATGGGGCCCTACCCGAGTGCGACGGCCGTCTTTGACATCGATGCGATTGGCTTGACGAACCTCGTGCGCAATCTCAATCACGGTCGAGATCCGGGCGACAACTCGATCGGTCAGGGCACGCAATTCGTGATTGGAGTGGGCGTGAATCCGGCGCCGATCGATCTGGAGCACGAGCTCAAGCGGTTTGCGTGGAAGTTGGAAGCAGGCGCCGAGTTCGCCGTGACGCAGCCGGTGTTCGACGTTGCGCAGTTGGAGAATTTCCTTCGCCGCACTGAAGGTGCTCGCCCGCCCATCGTGGCGGGGATCTGGCCGCTGGTGAGTGTGCGTAATGCCGAGTTCCTGGCGAATGAAGTGCCGGGCGTGAGCGTGCCCACGGCCGTGATCGAGCGCATGCGCAAGGCCAGCGACAAGTCCAAGGAGCACGCTATCGCCGAAGGGATCGCCATTGCGAGAGAGATGCTGGACCGTGTGCGCGGCGGGGTGCAGGGGGTGCAGGTGTCGGCGCCGTTTGGAAAGGTGGAGCTGGCTCTGGAGGTATTCGGTGATACGTTGGGCCCCCTCGACGCGTCCTGAGCGAGCGAGGCGCCTCCAAGGTCACGCAATGCAGTTCGACGCCAGAGCAGAGGGTCCATGGAGCACGGCCGCCTCTTCGTCGATTCGACTGGGGTCGAGTGGGAGGTCTACGACGAGAGCACATGGAGCGTGGCGTGGGCGCTCGACTGGGACTATCTCCCCCAGCCGGATAATCCCGCGCTGCTCTTCGATTCCAAGCTTGGGCGGCGGCGGATCTTTCCTTGCCCCGTGGGATGGAGAAGCATGAGCGACGCGGAGCTCGAAGTATTGGTGAGCCGAGCGCGATCGCTGACGTGATCGGCGCGGGGGGGCGGAACAGCTGGGGAACCGCTCCGACATCCTCAATCAGTTCCGTTGTCCGGCGATCAATCCCGATGCCAATTGGCGATCGGCAGCACCTGACGTCCGCGCGGATTGTTTCGAGCAATGTTGATCAGCCCCAACTGTACGCCCTGCAGCTCCCACGCGTAGTTGACGATCCCAATGGCGAGCCCGCGCTGCACGCCATTGATCTGGTTGAAGCTGCTGACGGTCACCCCCCGCACCTCGCCGCGCTCGATCTTGAACCAGGCGGGCGCCAGCACGAATCCGCGAACGTCCTGGGCGCCGACGGCAAGCGCCGCCGCCACTCCACTGATTCGCGGCGCACCGACAGCAATACCTGCGACCGAGAGTCCGCGGAGCGTGCCACCGGCTCCCACCGCTATGCCGGCGACCGTGATGCCCTCGACGTCACCGCCGGCGCCGGATGCGATGCCCGCAACCGTGATGCCTCGAACGTCGCCGCCGGCGCCGGCAGCAATGCCCGCCAGGGTCAGCCCGCGGACGTTCCCGCCGGCACCGGACGCGATGCCGGCGATCGCGATCCTCTCGAGATCACCGCCCGCACCAACACCGATACCTCCGAAAAAGAGGCCGTTGAGATTGCCTCCGCTTCCCAGTCCAATGCCCCCGATGCCGATGCCGGTCATATCGCCGCCGCTTCCGAGCCCAACCCCACCGATCATCAGACCCTCGAGCCGGCCGCCCGCGCCGAGTCCAATGCCGCCAATGCCGATGCCACGGATCGTTTCTTCGGCACCTACTCCGAACAGGCCAGCCGCGAGGCCGTGAATCTCACTGGCGCCAGTGATCGGAAGCCCCAGGGCAAGTCCGCGCACCTCACTATGGCGTGCATTTCGATACGGGTCCCAGATCGTGACGTTCACGCCATCCACACGCTCGAGATTTCTGTCGCGGAAGTTCAGGCGCAGTCCCGTGACGCGCGGAATGTCACCGATCGCGAGACCAACGTGATTGACCGTGAGGTCGAGCCCCTGAGCAGCGCTCGACGCGAGCGGCACCAGGAGGAAGAGCGCGGCGAGGGCACGCGGACGGACGTTCAATGAAGGCATCGGTCTCGGTGGGTTGGGTGCGCGTTCCATACGCGGCACCTGGAAAACGGGTTTCGAGAAGCATGTTCGCTCGGCATCTTATCCGACTCACCCCCCGCTGAGCGCTCATGTACAAGTCGATTCGCCAGGCTGTCGCCCTCGCTCTCGTCGCCGTGCTCGCCGCGACGACCAGCCTCAACGCACGCGGCGCCGCCGCCGCACCCGCGCCGTCGCTCGCGGAGCCGAGTCTGTCACCGGACCATCGGGAGATTGCCTTCGTATCGGGCGGCGATATCTGGACAGTGCCGTTCGCTGGCGGTGATGCGCGTCTGCTCGTTTCCCACCCGGCCACCGAAGGCCGACCGCTCTGGTCGCCCGACGGCGCGCGCCTCGCCTTCACGTCCAATCGCACGGGCAATGGCGACGTTTACGTAGTCACGCTCGCATCCGGCGAATTGAAGCGGATCACGTTCGACGATGTCAACGACGTCCTCGACAACTGGTCGCGCGACGGCAAATGGATCTACTTCTCCTCCACGAGCCGAGACATCGCGGGGATGGCCGATGTTTGGCGCGTGCATTCGGATGGCGGAACGCCAATGCAGGTCGCGGGGGATCGCTACGCCGCCGAGTATTTCTCCGCCCCCTCGCCCGATGGCGGCTCGCTGGCCATCACCGCGCGCGGACTGCCGTTCGGGCAATGGTGGCGGCATGGCCACAGCCACATCGACGAGAGCGAGATCTGGCTCGTGCACGACGTCGCGCCGGGCAAGGCAGCAACCCCGCGCTACGAACAGATTACGGCCGGCGGCGCCAAGAGCCTCTGGCCAATGTGGTCACCTGACGGCGCCACGATCTACTTCATGAGCGACCGCTCGGGACACGAAAATCTCTGGTCGCGCTCGACCGCAGGCGGCGAGGCGGTGCAGCTCACGCAGTTCACGAACGGCCGCGTACTCTTTCCATCGATCTCCTCCGACGGACAGGCCATCGCTTTCGAGCGCGACTTCGGTGTTTGGACATATGACGTCGCATCGCGTCAGTCGCGCCAGGTGCCGGTCGCGCTCAAAGGACTGCCTGCCGGACCCGGTGTCGAGCATCTGACGCTCACAAACGGGATACAACAGCTCGCGTTGTCACCCGATGCGAAGAAGATCGCGTTTACCGTGCGCGGTGAAATCTTTGCCGCGTCGGCGAAGGACGGTGGCGATGCGACTCGCGTGACGTCGTCGACCGGCGCAGAAGAGCAGCTCGCATGGGCGCCCGACAGCCGGCGTCTGGTTTACGCCGGCGACCGCGACGGCGTGTGGCATCTGTTCCTGTACGACTTCGGCTCGCGTGCGGAGTCGCAGCTCACGAAAGGAAGTGAGAATGACGTTACACCGCGGTGGTCGCCTGACGGACGTCGTATTGCGTTCGTACATGGCGGCCGCTCGGTGCGCGTGCTCGACGTCGCCACCGGCACCGAGAAGGACGTTGTCAGAGACGCGTCGCTGAGCCGGCCACCATTCGTCGACGAGCGCGGCATTGCGTGGTCGCCCGATGGTCGCTGGATCGCCTACGTCACCAGCGATGGCGCCAAGCAGTTCGCGAACGTGTTCGTGGTCTCTGCCGACGGCGGCGCGCCGCGTCAGATCAGTTGGCTCTCAAACGGAAATGGCGGTGGCTTGTCCTGGAGCGCGGATGGAACGTTCATCACGCTGACGTCGTCGCAGCGGACCGAGAACGGCGATGTCATCCGTATCGATCTCGTGCCGCGCACACCACGCTTTCGCGAAGACCAGTTCCGCGATCTCTTCTCGACGACGCCGTCGCGTGGTCCCCAAACGCAGCAACCAGGCCCCGGCGCTCCGGCGACGCCCGCCGCCGCATCAACGCCCGATACCGCAGCGCGCCGCGACAGCACCGCGGCGGCCCGAAGGAATACGACGATCGTCTTCGAGAACATTCGGCGACGCGCTGCAGCGCTGCCGATCGGTGTGGACGCCGCGAGCTCGCTCGTGAGTCCAGATGGAAAGACACTGCTGCTCACCGCCGACGCGGCGGGGCAGCGAAACCTGTACACCTACAGCATCGATGAGCTCGCGCAGGGCGATCCGGTCGCGCGGCAGCTCACCAGCACCAGCGGATTCAAGAGCGCGGCACAGTGGTCGCCCGACGGCAAGGAGGTCTTCTACCTCGAAGCTGGGCGGATCTTCTCCGCGACCGTCGAGTCGCGCGTGGTGAAACCCATCACCGTGAGCGCGGAGCTCGACGTCGATTTCTCGCGGGACAAGCTCGCTGTGTTTCACTCGGCGTGGTCGCTGCTGCGCGACAACTTTTTCGATCCCGGCATGCACGGCACGAACTGGGGCGCGCTGCGCGAGCAGTATGCCGATCGCGTCGCCGGCGCGCGCACGGCGGACGAGATGCGCCGTCTGATGAACCTGATGATCGGAGAGTTGAACGCGTCGCATCTGGGCATCGGCGGGCCGGCGGCGCAGCAGCCCTTCACGGGCCGCATTGGTGTTCGCTTCGATCGCGCCGAGTACGAACGTGATGGGACGCTGCGCGTGACCGAGGTGATTCCGCTGGCGCCGGCCGCGCTCAGCGGTTCGGTTGCGATTGGCGACGCGATCGTTGCGGTGGAGGGCAAGCAGCTCGATGCACGAACCAATCTCGACGATCTGCTCGCGTACCGCACCGGCAAGCAGACCGTGCTCACCGTCGCCGCGCGCAACGGCACGACGCGTCAGGCCACTGTACGCCCTGTCAGCGCGGCAACGGAGAAAGGCCTGCTGTACCGGTCCTGGGTCGAGTCGCGGCGCGACTACGTCGCGAAGGCCAGCGGCGGGCGCCTTGGCTACGTTCACATGATCGACATGAGCGATGTCTCGCTGCGGCAGCTGTACAACGATCTGGACGCCGAGCAGCACGACCGCGAGGGCATCGTGATCGATGTCCGCAACAACAACGGTGGGTTCGTGAACGCGTACGCACTCGATGTGTTTTCGCGGAAGCCGTACCTCACGATGCAAAGCCGCGGCGATCCCGCCACGGGCGCTCGTTCGGCACTCGGCCAACGCGCGCTCGAGCGCCCGACCGTCCTCGTGACCAACCAGCATTCGCTCAGTGACGCAGAAGACTTTACCGAAGGCTACCGCGCGATGAAGCTCGGCAGCGTGGTCGGCGAACCCACGGCCGGCTGGATCATCTACACGTCGAACCGCACGCTGTTCGACGGGACCACCGTCCGCCTTCCAAGCACACGCATCACCGGCGCGGACGGCACGGACATGGAACTCGTCCCTCGGCCAGTAGATCAGCTCGTAATTCGGCCGGTGGGTGAAAGCTATTCGGGACAGGACCGCCAGCTGGACGCGGCGGTGCGAGTGCTGCTTGCGGCGCTGCCGGCAAAGAGGTGAAGCAGGTCCATCGACTCGCTTTCGCTCGCTCGGGATGAGAGCCCGTGATTAGCTTTGAGATGTGTCTACGGGAGATACTGTGAAGGCGATTCTATAGATCGACCATGGCTCGCGCCGCGAGGCAGCGAACGAGATGATGAACTGCATGGCCAACCTCGTCCAGGCGATGGCCGGTCCGACCGTGATCGCGCGCTACGCGCACATGGAGCTGGCAGAGCCATCCATCGAGAATGGCCTGCGCCACTGCGTCGAGGCTGGGGCAACTGAAGTGGTCTGCTTCCCATACATGCTTTCACCGGGCAAGCACTCCACGGGTGACATTCCGCGCATGGTGGCCGCGGCGGCGCAGAGCTATCCGACGCTCGAAGTTTCGGTGACGAACGCGTTCGGCGTCCATGAACGGCTGGCGGAGCTCATTCTCGAGCGCGCCGGCATCCCCGCCAGTCCGCTGTCCGCAACGGATGCAGCGCGTTGCTGGCATTCCACACATTCCATGACCGCGTGTGGCGACGCGTGCCGGTGTCAGCCGGTGACGGCGCCAGCGTCGGTCTCCACGCCAGTCGTGGCGCGGTGAGATCGCAGTCCGAATGACTGTGGAGTCCGCGGTCGCGCGTCCGCCGCTCACGGCGCTCTCGGAAGACGAGATCCTGTTCCGCGACGCCGTCGCCGGATTCGCCGTGGACGAAGTGAAGCCGCGCGTGGCGGCGATGGAGAATGCGGCGGCGATCGACCCGGCACTCATCACGAAGTACTTCGAGATGGGCCTCATGGGCATCGAGGTACCGGAGCAGTACGGCGGTTCGGCTGGCTCCCTCATGATGGTCGCGATCGCGGTGGAGGAAATCAGCAAGCACGACGCCGCGGCATCCATCGTGGTCGACGTGCAGAACACGCTCGTGAACTATCCGATTGCGCGCTATGGAAGCGACGCCATCAAGGCGAAGTATCTCACGCGACTGACGACCGACACCATCGGCGCGTACGCGCTCAGCGAGTCAGGCTCGGGCTCCGACGCCTTCGGCCTGGCGACGCGTGCCGAACGTCGCGGGTCCGCGTGGGTGTTGACCGGACGCAAGATGTGGATCACCAACGGCGCCGAAGCGGGGATCTACATCGTCTTTGCGAACACCAATCCCAGCGCTGGCTACAAGGGCATCACGGCGTTCATCGTCGAGCGGGAGTTCGCGGGATTTTCCGTTGGGCGAAAGGAGCACAAGCTCGGCATTCGCGCCTCGAGCACGACGGAGCTCATTCTCGACGGCGTCGAAGTGCCGGACGAGAACGTTCTGGGCCCCGTGGGTCAGGGGTACAAGATCGCGATCGAGACGTTGAACGAAGGTCGCATCGGCATCGGCGCGCAGATGATCGGGGTCAGCCAGGGCGCGTTGGCTGCGGCAGTTGCGTATGTGAAAGAGCGCCACCAGTTCGGAAAACAACTCTCGGAGTTTCAGGGCATCCAGTTTCAGCTGGCGCAAGCGCGCACGGAAGTCGAAGCGGCTCGACTCATGGTGTACAATGCGGCGCGGCTGAAGGACGCCGGCCACGACATCGCGATGGAAGGCGCGATGGCGAAGTTGTTCTCGAGCCAGGTGGCGGAGCGGGTGACGTCGATCTCGCTGGAGCTCTTTGGCGGGTACGGCTATACCACGGAGTATCCGGCCGAAAAGTTCTACCGCGATGCGAAGATCGGCGCGATTTACGAGGGCACGAGCAACATGCAGCTCAACACGATTGCCAAGGCGATGTTGCGCTGAGCGCTTCGCGATCTACCGGCGAGTGAGCTCCATGAGCCAGACATCGCTCTCGTCGCTCGGAATGGTGAAGAACAAGCGCCGCCCATCCGTGTCGAACTCCGGCCGGCGCGGCTGCCGAGCGGGGTCGTCGAAGACGAGAACTGGTCGTGGTGTGCCGCCAGCCGCGTCAATGCGATAGAACGCATATCGGCCGGCGGTGTCCGTCGCGGAAAAATACAGCGTCGCCGCTCCCGTCCCGAACGCGACGTTCTGTGGCGAGAGACCCGTCGCGTGTCCGTCGAACAGCAGACGTCCATTCGCACCGTCGGCGTCCACCACGTGCAGCGTGGTATCGACCAGGCTCACGTACGCGATGGTTTTTCCGTCCGGCGCCCATCGCCCGCGGTATCCGAAATCGCGCGTAATCTGCTTCGGCTTGCTCCAACTGCCGTTCGCCTCGCGTTGGACGCTGTGCAGCTCCCAGCGACCGCTGCGGTCGGAGATGAACAGCAAACGTGCGCCGTTGGGTGATACCGATGGGCCCATCTCGTGGCCAGGATACCCGGTGACGTCCTTCACCTCCGTGCCGTCCTGCGTCATTATGTAGATGTCGCGATTCCCGGTGCGCAGCGAGTGGTACGCGATGAAGCGGCCGTCGCCGGACCAGGACGGATTGAAGTCATCTGCCGAATCACGCGTGAGCTGAATGGGCGAGCCGCCGCCAAGTGCGAGCTTGAAGATGTGCTGCGGACCGTCGCGATTCGAATCGTACGCCAACCACTTGCCGTCCGGAGAGATCGCCAACGCTTCGACTGTTTGGTTTTCATTCGTCACGGGCTTCGCGGCAGCGAACGACGTCGGCGCACCGTCCGTGATCGGCGCCTCCCACACGTTCGATCGATTCGTCAGCACGGTGTAGGCGAGCCGAGTGCCGTTGGCGGCGACACTGATGGTGTGCACGTTCGCACCCGTGGTGAGCCGCACCGGATCTCCACGCACATGCCCAGAGCGCGAGAGTGCTTGCTGATAGATGTCGCGCCCGCCTCCGCGACTCGATACGAACAGCAGCGTGCGCCCATCAGGTGCCCACACCGGCGCGGCATTCAAGTGGGAGGAGTCGGTGAGCGCGATCGTCTCCTTCTGTTCGACATCCACCGACCACACGGTGCTCGGCGCAATGTTCCCGAGCATGGAGAGCGAATAGACGTACCAGGCATTGTCGGTGACGTACGCGATGCGGCGGCCATCCGGCGCCCAGACGAGATAGCTGGGCCAGCGCGCCCCGACGAGCTTCGTGGCGTCGCCGCCAGTCGTTTTCTGGAGAAAGATTCCGTCCTGTCGAGCGAAGGCGAGCGTCGATCCATCGGGCGACAATGCCGGGCTCGCGAACTCGTACCCTTTTGTGTCGATCAACAATCGCGGCGCGCCGCCGAATGCGGGAGCCGTGTACAGCGCGTGGCCCACGACGAAGGTGATCTGCTGGCCGTCGGCCGACCACCGCGGTGTGCGCTGCGGTGTAGGCCCCGAGTCGACGAGCGTCCGCGCTGCGCCGCCTCCGATCTGCTGCACGAAGATCCGGCTCCGCCCCAGTTGGCCGGCGGCGTATGCGATGAGCTTTCCGTCCGGAGAGATCGCCGCGTCCAGCTCGAGCCCGGACGAGTTGGTGACCTGAAGCGTCGAGGCAACGATGAATTGCGGCGCGGGACGAAGGGTCCACCATCCCAGCGCCGCGGCAACGGCGAGGACCGCCGCACCAATGCCGATCCACCGCATCGGCAGTGCAGGACGCGCGACATGCGGCGTCATCCCCGATGGCGTCAAGCCACCACTGGGCGTGGCGAGCGCTTCGAGATGGGTCAGCAACTCGTCCGCGGTCTGCCAGCGGTCGGCGGGCTTTTTCTCGAGACACCGCATGATCACCGTGGCGAGCGCTGGAGGCACGCTCTCGCGGTGCATCGTGACAGGATCGGGCGACGACGTCACGTGTGCAGCGAGCATCTGATGAGGAGACAGGCCAAAGAACGGCGGACGACCCGTCAACAACTCGTATGCGAGTGCGCCCACCGAGTAGATGTCGGCCCGATGATCCACCGCTGGGTCGGCCGCCGCCTGTTCCGGCGACATGTACGCAGGCGTCCCGAGGGCAATGCCGACGGAGGTGAGGCTCGATTCTCCCGTGGCGTTCGCAAGTGCCTTGGACACACCGAAATCGGTGACGAGCGCGTGATGTCCCGAGAGGAGCACGTTGTCGGGCTTGATGTCGCGATGCACGACTCCCGCCGCGTGCGCGTACGACAGCGCGTCGACGAGGTCGCGCAGAATGCGCACCGCTTCGGGAACCGGCAGCTCGCGCTGCCTCGTAAGGCGAAGGCGCAGCGACTCGCCCGTGATGAACGGCATCGCATAGTAGAGCAGGCCGTCCTTCGCGCCAGCGGTGAGGAGCGGCACGATGTGCGGGTGCTGAAGCTTGGCCGCCAGTTGAATCTCACGTCGAAACCGATCGACGCTCAGCCCGGCCGCAAGCTCTGGTGGAAGCACCTTCACCACGATCTGCCGCTCGAGCTCCAAGTCCTGGACGAGGAAGACCTGCGACATTCCGCCGCCGCCGAGCTCGCGCTCCACTCGGAATGCTGTCCCCAAACACCGCTGGAGACGTTCGCTCAGCTCCCCCGAGTCATGCTTCAGCATCTGCGGCAGGCATGGCGCCTATCCGACGCGGCCGTCTGCATCGAGATCGACGCCCACGTGTTTCTCCAGTCGACCGATCACTTCGCGCAAGAGCATCGAAAGGCGCTCATTCTCTCCTTCGAGTCGAGCCACGCGCGACTCGATTGTGGCCGAGCGCTCACCCTGCTGCGAAATCTGACTCTGCTGATAGAGATCCCAGAATAGTCCCATGTCACGACGCTTGTTGGAGGACGCTGCGCTCACCTGCGAGCGGTCGACTTAATATGGGGAAGCGGCCAACCGCCTGCGATAGCGGCATTGATGGCGGCACGAGTATCACTCGGCCGAGGAATCCTCCGACGCGAAGTGAAAGCGGTGCAGTACACGGTGAAAGACGGGGGCAAGGAGCAGGCCCGTAATAATGAGGAAGATGAGGCCCGCGTAGAGCGCGAATCCTGCGGCAAACAACTTCCCCGCGGTCCCTTCGACAGAGCCCACCGGTCCCATCCCGCCGAGCAGCATGGCGGCATTGAGGAAGGCGTCGAGCACGGTCTGATGCGCGAAGACGGTGTAGCCGAGGGTGCCGATTCCGAGGGACGCTGCAACCAGGAGCACGGCGAGTCCGCCGTGGATCAGCATGCGTCGCATGAAGTCGCCGCGGCTCAGAGGACGCGACAGCCGATGCTCATAACGGAAGGGTTTCATTTCAGTCAGGCCACGCCTGCTTTCTTCATGACCGCAATGGTGGACTCGAGGCCAAGTCTCGCGCTCTCCTCCGGCGGCATGTCGTCGGGGATGCGCGGGCCGATGATCTCGGGCGCCACACCACCCTGATAACCGATTGCCTCGAGAGCCTGGAAGAAGCCGACGAGATCTATCACACCCTCGCCGGGTAGCCAGCGCATATTGTCCAACACTTCCTCGGGCGGCATTGGGCGCGCGTCGGAGACGTGAACGTGGCTGATGCGCGACGCGTTCGCTGCGCGGATGTCCGCCACCGTGCCGCCCGAGTGATACCAGTGCCACGCGTCGAGCGTCACGCCGATATTGGGCCCCGACGTTTCGCAGAGCGCGAGCGTCTCGTTCAACGTCCATATAAAAGGCACGGGTGGCGGCGGGAGTGGCGCCGCCGGGTCAACGGGCGCGCCGCCGGGACGATTGCGACGCCGGCGGAACACGAGCGGACCGAGGAACTCGACACCCAGTCGCACATCGTGCGTCGCGAGCACCGCCGATATTGCCGACAGCCGGCGCTGCACGAGCGTCCAATGCTCGGCCTTTGATTCTCCGTTCGTCGTGGGGCCCAACACCATCTGGAAGCGACTGCATCCGATCGCTCGGCAGAAGGCTGCATCTTCCGCGAGCTTTGACAATTGCGCCGCGAACGCCGCGTCGTCCGCGCCCAGCGGTGCCTGCATGGGAAGATTGGTTACAGTCGGCGCTATTCCGAGCTCGGCGAACAGCGCACGCGTGGCCTCGACGCCGGCGGCCTTCGCAGAACCGAACGGCCAGTCGATGCCTTTGTAGCCGACCCGCGCCGCGAGCCTCGCCTGTTCGGGCCAGCCGACCTTTCGAGCCAACGCCCACGGCGGCAGCGACAGGAACATCCCAGTCGACGCGCGCGCTGCCTGTCTCGCCTGCGGTTGCACGCACGACAGCGTGAGCGTCGCGGCGCCGAATGCTGCACGCGCGAGGAATTCCCGTCGATCAATCGCGTTGGACATGGACACTCTCTTCGATGTCGCCCGTGCGGTTCGTCGTCCGGGCCGCTGCGTCGCGAAACTCCGCATGGTGGCGAAT
>JANMAY010000186.1:0-2293 GCA_031360095.1 Gemmatimonadaceae bacterium | reverse complement strand
CATCTGTCCTTCAGATGCGGCAGGCATCGGTGACGGTGATGGCGGCGCGTGGGTCGCGAGCATTGTCTCGAGGGCGGTGGAGTGTCATTCCTTCTACGGGCTCCCGGGGGGGAATGTTGGGACAGTGATCATGACGTGGCAACGCCCGCGAGCCCGAGTGCGTCCGCAGAGCGCTGCATTGCGCCGACCACGAACGCGATGTGCTCGTCGAGATCGACGCCGAGCGCTTCGGCACCCTGGATGACGTCGTCGCGGTTGACGCCCCGCGCGAACGCTTTGTCCTTCATTCGCTTTCGGACGCCCCTCGCATCGACGTCGTGCACACTCTTGGTCGGTTTGACGAGCGCGGTCGCCGTGATCAGGCCGGTGAGCTCGTCCACGGCGAAGAGCGTCTTCGCCATGGGGGTGACGCGCGGTACGCCGGAGTAGGTGGCGTGGCCGAGAATCGCGTCGAGAATGTCCTCCGGCCAACCGCGCGCGCGGAGAATGCGCACGCCCTCAGCGGGATGCTCTTCGGTGGCGGAATGCGCGGCGTTGGGATATCGCTCGTAGTCGAAGTCGTGGATCAGTCCCGTGAGGGCCCACCGATTTGGATCTTCACCGAGTCGCTCCGCATAGCTGCGCATGACGGCTTCCACGGTGAGCATGTGCTTGCGCAGCGATTCGCCTGTCGTGTACTCGTGCACGAGCGCGAGTGCGTCGTCGCGGGTGGGGAGTGCAGTCATCGGTGGAGGTGCGAGGTCTGGAGGATGGATTGCGCGAAGCGGGACGGTTGGCGCAGGATTCGAAATGCCCAGTCGCCGCCCTCCACAAGACAATACCCGCCCAGAGTCCGAAGCGCAGGGCGTTGGGACGGCCTTTCTGCGTGAGATCAGCCGGAAATCGCGGGGTGACGAGCGCACCTTTCCGTTTTCGGTGCCTGCCGTCCGGCATCTGGAGTCGCTTTCGTTGGACACTGCCGTCACGTTTTTCGTGGGCGAGAACGGCTCAGGGAAGTCCAAGCTGCTCGAGGGAATCGCGGCCGCGGCCAAGCTTCCCGCCGTCGGCTCCGCGGAGCTTGGCGCAGACGTTACGCTCGGCGCCCAGCGCGCGCTCGGCGCCGCACTCAAACTGGTCTGGAACCGCAAGACGACGCGCGGCTTCTTTCTGCGCGCGGAGGACTTCTTCGGCTTCGCGAAGCGTCTCGCGACGATGCGCTCGGAGTTCCTAGAGCGAATCGACGAGCTGGAGGTGGAATACGCGGACCGCTCCGAGTGGGCGAAGGGGCTGGCGATGGGGCCGGCGCGCGGATCGCTGGCGGACATGGAGCGCCGCTACGGCGTCGATCTCGACGCAAATTCGCACGGGCAGAGCTTCCTTCGGCTCTTTCAATCGCGCTTCGTGCCGAACGGGCTGTACCTCCTGGATGAGCCCGAGGCGCCGTTGAGCCCACAGAGTCAGCTCGCGCTGATGGTGATGATGCAGGACATGCTCGCCCAGGGCGCGCAGTTCGTCATCGCCACGCACTCGCCCATTCTGCTGGCGTTTCCCGGCGCGCGGATCTACAGCTTCGATCGCATGCCGATCGCGGAGGTGCCGTACGCGGAGCTGGAGCACGTGGTGCTCACGCGGGAATTTCTCAACGATCCTGGGCGGTATCTGCGGGCGCTGCGCGGTGCGGGGTACTAGCTCACGGACACAACCACTCTCCCATCACGGATTTCACCAACCAAGAATCCCGGATGCGGCAGCCGTTTGAATTGCTGTTGCTATATCCGGGCTTTTTGTGTTCCTGATCCGTGATGGCACCGCTGGGGTTGCCGGCGTCACCGAGTGGACGGTTAGGGAGCCGCACGCCTCACGTCTTTGGCGCCTCGGCGCCTCCGTGCTCCGCTTTTTCGCCGTTGTAGTGCGCGTTCGTCAGCCGCACGATGCCGAAGACGATCACGAACAGTGCGATCGCTCCAAGAATCAGACCCGTGAATCCCGCCGATTTGTCGTTGCCGTGGGGGGCGCTCATGCGACGCGCACCTTGATCATCACATCGTTCTTCTTGATCTGCTTCATGAAATCCAGTCCGCCGGTGATCTTGCCGAACACGGTGTGCACGCCGTTGAGGTGTTTCGTATTCGATTCGGACAGCACCATGAAGAACTGGCTGCCACCGGTGTCTTTGCCAGCGTGGGCCATGGACAGCGAGCCGATCTCGTGCTTCCGCGGATTGCCCGCGGTCTCGCACTTGATCTTCCACCCCGGACCGCCGGAGCCGATGCGAGGATCGCCATCGGGAAGATCCTTCGACTGCGGATCGCCG
>JANMAY010000172.1:0-13928 GCA_031360095.1 Gemmatimonadaceae bacterium | reverse complement strand
GTCCCTCCTGAGCGCGAGCTTTCTTGGCGTTCATGCACTGCGGTTCGACGGGGATCAGTGGACGCGAACGAAGGTGGTCGATGGTGATCCTGCCGCGTGGCCGAAGAGTGGATCGAGCGAGATTGTCGTCGGGCGCAGTGGACACGAACGGTTTCTCGCGACAATCGAACCGTGGCACGGCAATCAAGTCGTCGTCTACCAGCATGTCGGCGCAGCGTGGACGCGTCACGTCATCGACGACGTGATCACCGACGGACACACGATCGTCGTGGGCGACTTCGACGGCGACGGCCAGGACGAGATCGTCGTCGGCGAGCGTGGAGGAAAGCGCAGTGTCTATCTGTACCGCGCGGTCGCTGGTGCAAACGATCAGTGGGTGAAGCAGGCGCTCGACGACGGAGGCATGGCGGCTGCCGGGTGCGCGGTGGCGGACATGAATGGAGACAGGCGCGCCGACGTTGTGTGCATCGGTACGGCGACCGCTAACCTCAAGTGGTACGAGAATCGGCCGTAGGCGCTGGCGCCGTCACCGGCAGGAGGGAGTCCATCGTGTGGGGAACCGACACGTATTGGTTTGATGTAGCAGTCGCGACGAGCGCGTTGACGCTCGGGCACCTCGTGTTCGGGCGGTTCGGAGAGCATCTGTCGCCTTGGCGGCGCTTCTTCAAGGCCGTCATGGGCATTGGCATCATCGTCGGCACTGCGGTGTTTGCGGGGCGCGAATGGTCGTACGTCCTCTATGCGGTAATTGGAGTTGCACTCGTCGTGATTCACGGATGGTGGCTTCCGCGAAACGGTGTGAACGGATTGACGGCGGAACCACGAGACCGCTACTACGAGCTTGTCGGGGTAGCACGCCGGCTACCGCAGTCGCGCGATGATCGCTGAGTCATCGTACACGCAGCCGCCCCACGACCCGCCACTCGCGTCCTGAAGTGCCGCCCAGAGCTTGGTGTCGGCGGGCAAATTGGGATCCGGCGAGAGATCCGCATGCGCGTGCCGCGCCGCCAGCCGCACGGCGCCTTCGTCCGGCGAAAACGAATCAACGCCATCGCGCACGAAGTCGACGCTCCCCGAGAGATTCACCCGATCGATCACGATGCGAACCCAATCTCCGTCGCGCAACTTGCCGAGTGGACCGCCTGCGAGCGCCTCGGGGCTCACGTGTCCGATGCACGCGCCTGTGGACACGCCGGAGAAGCGCGCATCCGTCACCAGCGCGACATGCTTTCCGAATGGAAGAAACTTGAGCGCCGACGTAAGCTGATACGTCTCTTCCATTCCGCTGCCCATGGGCCCTCGGCCGGCGAGTACAAGTACGTCGCCCGCGACGATGCGTCCGTCGCGCACCGCGGCAATCGCGTCGGGCTCGCGGAAGAACATCTTGACCGGTCCCTCGTGGCGGTAGACGCCGTCGGCGCCGATGACGTCCGGCGCGATGGACGTTGCCTTGATGACCGATCCGCCCGGCGCCAGGTTGCCGTGCGGAAAGACGACGGTGCTCGTGAGTCCGCGCGTTGCGGCGATGGCGGGGGCCATGATGACGTCGTCGGGATCGACACTGTCATGGCTGGTCAGTAGATCGCGGAAACGCAACCGGCGCTCCGAGTGTTCCCAGGTCTCCAGCTCGTCGCCCCACGTGCGTCCGGTGGCCGTCAGCGCGTCGAGATGCAGCACGCCCATCGCGCGCAGATGCAGCATGACTTCGGGAACACCTCCCGCGAGAAACACCCGCACGGTGGGATGATGCATGGGTCCGTTCGGCAGCGCGTCGACGATGCGGGCGATGCGCCGGTTGACCGTGCTCCAGTCCTCGGCGGTCGGCCGTGGCAATCCTGCCGCATGTGCGATCGCGGGAACGTGCAGCAGCAGGTTCGTCGAGCCGCCGAAGGCCGCGTGCACCATCATCGCGTTGGCGATGGCGTCGGACGTGACGATGTCTTTTGATGTGGTGCTCTTTTCCTCGAGCGACATCAGCGCGGCGGCCGATCGCCGCGCCATGTCGAGCCACACGGGTTGGCCGGATGGCGTGAGCGCGGAGTGCGGCAACGCGAGGCCGAGCGCTTCCGCCACCACCTGCGACGTCGCCGCGGTGCCGAGGAATTGGCATCCGCCGCCGGGCGACGCGCAGGCGCGGCATCCGAGTTCCGCGGCCTCCTGCAACGTGACGAGGTTGTGCGAGTAGCGCGCGCCGAGCGTCTGCACAGCACCCGCGTCCTCGCCGTCGCTGGCAGGGAGCGTCACGCCGCCGGGCACGATCACGCACGCGAGATCGCGCAGGCCGGCAAGTGCCATCATCATCGCGGGGAGGCCCTTGTCGCACGTCGCAATGCCGAGCACACCGCGCCGCGTTGGCAGCGAGCGTGCGAGCCGGCGAAAGAGAATTGCGGCGTCGTTGCGATACGGCAGCGAGTCGAACATGCCGGTGGTGCCCTGCGTGCGTCCGTCGCACGGGTCCGAGCAATACGCGGCGAATGGAATGCCGCCGCGCTCGCGGATTTCCACCGCCGCGGCGCGCACGAGCTCAGCGATCTCCCAGTGCCCCGTGTGATAGCCGAGTGCGATCGGCGATCCGTCCGGCGCGCGCAGCCCACCCTGCGTGGAGAGAATCAAAAACTGTTTGCGCCAGAGCTCTTCTGGCTTCCAGCCCATGCCCGCGCTCTGTGTGAGTCCGAAGATGTCGCCGCTGGGGCTGGTGCGGAGCAGCTCGTCGGTCAGAGGGAGGGCGCCCTTGGGTCCTGGGGCGCGGGTCGTGATGGAGTAGATGTCGGCGCTAGACATATGCCCTTGTCTGAATAAAGGCTCCACGCTCAAGGCTCACACTCGCTGCATGAATTGCCTGATCGATTGCCTGCCTTCACGATGTAGCGCGCGCAGCACGCTCCGGCTAGCCGCCCTCGGACGGGTCTTCTACATTGCCCGCATGCGTCGATTCCGCCTGCTTCTTGTCGCGGCTGTGTTCTGCCCCGCGATTCTCACCTCGCAGCACTCTACCGGCACGGCGTCGAATGCGCCGGCGTCCGCCGCGTTCAACACCGACCGCCTCGCGCGCATCGACTCGTGGGTGCGACGGCTGATCGACGAGCGCAAGATCCCCGGCGCTGTCGTGATGCTCGTGCGCGACGGCCGCACCGTGTACCACAAGTCCTTCGGCACTCGCGATCTTGGCACCAACGTCCCACTGCAACCCAATGACATCTTCCGCATCGCGTCGCAGACGAAGGCCATCACCTCGCTCGCCGTGATGATGCTGTGGGAGGAGGGACGCTTCAGGCTCGACGACCCGATCGGGAATTACCTCCCCGCCTTCAAGGAGCAGACTGTTCTCACGAAGTTCAACGCCGCCGATTCGAGCTACGAGTCGAAACCCACGCGCCGACGAATCACGATTCGCCAGTTGCTGACGCACAGCTCGGGCATCGACTATGCCGACATTGGCAGCGAGGAGTTCAAGGCCATCTATGCGAAGGCAGGAATCAGCGCGATCGGCATGGAGGGCGACGTGCTCGCGGACAAGATCGACCGACTGGGCAAGCTTCCGCTCAAGCATGAGCCGGGTGAGCGCTTTACGTACGGCCTCTCGATCGACGTGCTGGGCCGATTCGTCGAGGTGCTGTCGGGCATGCCGCTCGACCAGTTCTTTCGCACACGCATTTTCGAGCCGCTCGCCATGCGCGACACGTACTTCGGGATTCCCGCCGAGAAGCGCGGCCGGCTCGTGGCGCTGCACGTCATGAAGGACGGCAAGCTCGTCGCGTCGCACGAGAAAGACCGGGGCATTCATACGGACTTCCCCGCTCGTTCGTACACCTATTTTTCCGGCGGCGGGGGACTCTCGTCAACCACGGCGGATTACGCGCGGTTCCTCCAGGTGTTCCTCAATGGCGGAGAGCTGGACGGCACGCGCCTGTTGGGCCGCAAGACGGTGGAGCTGATGCTCACGAACCAGATGGGCTCACTCCAGCCCGCGTTCGGATTGGGGTTCGAGCTGGAGACCACTGAAACCGACTATCGCTCTCCGCTCACGATCGGATCCTTTTCGTGGGCGGGAGCATTCAACACAACCTATTGGGCCGACCCCAAGGAGCGGCTCATCGGGTTGATCTTCACCAACACGTTGGGCGGCCCGGTGGGGCTGGGCGATCCGTTCAAGGTGCTGGTGTATTCGGCGCTGAAGTGAATGGGAGACGGCAGCTCATCGATTGCGCAGCGATTGGATGTACAGCACGAGTGACGCGATCTGCGCGTCGTTGAGCATGCCGTTGAAGCTCGGCATGCCCTCGGGATAGCCGGCGACAATCTGATCGGACGGCGTCAGTATCGACCGACGGATGTAGGCGGAGTCGGCGATGGCGGAGGTGCCGTCCACGAACGAACGGCGAGTATTCCAGAGCGCCTTGAACGTGGGGCCGACCTTCCCCTCGCGCGTGCCGTCCACGGAATGACAGCCCATGCAACCCATTTTCTGGTACAGGTCGCGGCCCGCGGCGGCGGAGCTGCGAGCGTCGGATGACACCACCTTCACCTTCGCGTCGCGTGTGATGCGCTCCCACGCGAGCGCTCCGAATCCCAGTGTCCCGGTGGGGAGCGGCGACACCTTGTTGACCGTCAGATCGATCGTGTTCGCGAGCGTTCGTCCTTTCGCATCTCGCACCGCGTACTGCACCTCCATCTGCATGATCGGCGACATGTCCGCCATCAGCAGCAGCAGGCCGCGGCGATCGGCGGACAACCGCGCCGCCGCCACCGCCATCGCCTCGCGACCTGGCTGCCCGTTCGGCAGGAAATTGCCGGAGCCGTATCGCTCGGTACGCGCATAGTTCCAGCGGAGGACGCTGAACTTGCGCGTGTCGGCAATCGAGGCGGGGTCGAGCGGGGCAGGGAAGCGCAAGTACACGCCCTGTGTACCGGCGCGCACGTCGAGGGGCAGTGACGACGCGACGCCGGTGTATCTGAGGCGCGTGAAGCCGCTGACCGACTGCACCTTGGCGCCCCAGACGCGAAAACCGGTGAGGTAGAGCTGTCCGTCGAGCGGATGCTCCGCTGCCTTGAGGACAGGCACCGTCAGTCCGCCTCGCAACGGTACGACAGCGCCCTGCAGCGTGCCGGACGTGCTGTCGAGATACACGCGAAACGGAATCGAGCTTCCATAGGAGAGGTGGATGAGCGCATCGCCCTCCATTCCCATCTTGCCGCTGCGAATCCACTTCTGGCCGGCGCCCGAGGGATCGAGCGGGTGCGGAATCCAGACGACCGCTGGTTCAATCGCGGGCAGGGAATCGCTGTGTGCCGTGACGGGAACACCGAAATATCCGCCGCGACGCAGCGCGTAGATCGGCGTGGATGGAACGAAGTTGCCCTGCTGATCCGATGCCGTCACCATCCCCGTGCCGGAATGGACGCCAATGAACGGCTCGCGCAAACCGGTGGCGAAAGAGCTCACCTGCTTGCCGTCGGCTGACACCTCCAACACCGAACCGGCATGCTTGGAGCCGATTCGAAATCCGGGGCGCACGGCTTTCGACGACTGCGGCCCGTTGTCGAGCGCACTGCCCTTGGCGAGATAAAAGCCGCCACCGGGTTTCTTCACCATGTCGAGCGGATACTCGCGCGACTCGATGGACTGGTGCGCGGTGTTGTTGAAGCTCTCGTAGAAGTCGGCCTCGCCATCGTTGTTGAGATCGCGCAGTCGGACGATGCCTTCGCGTCCAAACACGAATAACTCGCCGTCCACGATCTGCACGCTGAGCGGCTCGTACAAGCCGGATGCGAATCGCGTCCAGCGCAGCGCGCGCAGCCCGCGATCGATCCCCGATACGATCCACACGTCGCCGTCGAACGTGACGGTGGCAGCTCGGCCATCGGGAAAGAAGTCCAATCCAGCGACCCGAACGTTGCGTCGCCACGGGTTGGTGAGCGGCAGCGTGAGCTCGTCGGCGACGTACGATCCCGTGTCGGTAGAGAGTCTGCCGACGGTCTGCACCGTGTCCTTCCAGTGCCGAGCGGTGCCGGCGCGGAACTCCGCCATCGGTGCGGGCTGCGCCACGAGCGCCGCCAGCGCACTGCGTTGATCGGCCGCTCCCCGCCAGACGACGACAGTGAACCGGCTGGACTGGTCGGATGGCGGCAGGGCGAAGGCGACGTGACGACCCTCGTGCACAATGAGCCGGGCACCAACCGGTGCAGTGGCCACACCGATGCCGGTGGCGCTTCCCACACCCGCGGAATCGAGGAAGAGCAGACCGCCCTCGTCGCGCGCTGTGGCGCCGCCCGGGACTTCGGCCACGGCGAGTGTGAGTGCATCGGCATGCGGTCCAACCATGAAGCTGCGGACGATGCCTTTCGCGGCCCCCGCGTGCACGACGCCAGGCTGCTCGAAGATCTCCGCGTCGCGGACTCGATACGACAGCACGGCGCGATTGCCGACCACGTAGATGCCCCGCCACAACCCATCTCGCTCGGCGAGCGGGCCGCGTCCTACTTCGTCGGGGTTGGGGCCCGCCGGGCGCGGATCGCGGAATGTGGGAGTAGCACCATCCCATCCCGCGTAGATTCCATTGCCGAAGATCGGCTCGCCCTTTGTCGTCGGGATCGCGTTGTTCTTGTTGCCGGCCTCGTGATACGATATTTGCGCCATCGTGTTCATCGAGACGAAATTCCCGCTCCATCCCAGACTCATGCGCAGGAGGTCGGGATCGAAGCAGGCATAGGTCTCGTCGCCGAGCACGAGCGCGACGCAGCGGACCGTGACATTGTTGGTGGAGACCGATGCGGCCATGGTGCGCGCGTCGATCGTGGTGGTGATGAATGGAAACCCGGGCTCGACGAACGGGCCGAAGTCGTCCGTGTGTGATCGTGCGCGCGCGGCAGTTGCGCCGTCGAGCGGGCGTTCGGCGCTCACGAGAGTGAGGGCGAGCACCGCGGCGGCGGCGCGACGCAGATTCTGCCAGGTGGATCTCGTCATTCGGGATGCGGCGCAGTGAAAGCTTGAGGGAGAGCGGCTGCTGTACCATACGGCTCCGCACCGGCGCGCTCAACCCGCCTCGGGTAATCGACTTCTCATCTAATGAAATTACCTCCTGAACTCGACGCTCATCTGACCGGATATGCGCTTTCGCCGATTCGCCTTGGCGAGTCCGGTGCGCGCGTGTTTCGCTGCATCAGCGATCAATCTCCAGCGCGCTATCTCAAAGTCGCAGCAGTCGACGACGATCTCAGGTTGGACGACGAGGCCGAGCGGCTCCAGTGGATGAAAGACCACGACCTTTCCGTACCCGAGGTCTGCACGTATGCACGCAGCGGCCGGACCGAATATTTACTGCTCGAGGAGATGTCGGGACTGCCGGCCTCGGATCCGCACTGGAAGCCGCACGTTAAAAACGTCATGGTCGCGCTCGGCGAAGGGATGGCTCTCCTGCATCGCTCGAACACCCATGATTGTCCATTCGATCATCGACTCGCACGACAAATCGAAGAAGTGCGTCGCCGAATCGACGCTGGCCGAGTGGACGAAGACAACTTCGATGCGATTCGTGTGGGACGTCGAGCGTCCGACCTTTTCGCCGAGCTTCTTTCGACGGTCCCGGAACGCGAAGATCTCGTGTTTGCGCATGGTGACTTCTCCCTGCCGAACATCATCCTCCGCGAGACGCAACGCGGCGAGGTGCAGGTTGCGGGCTTCATCGACTGTGGACGGTCTGGCGTTGCCGATCGGCATCAGGATGTGGCGCTGGCGATTCGCAGCATTGTCCGCAACTTTGGCAGCGAGTGGGTGACGCCCTTTCTCCACGCGTATGGATTGCCACATCCAGATCCGGACACGGTGGCGTTTTTCACACTCCTCGACGAATTCTTCTAGCAGTGAGGGTAGCGCGAATGATGCCACGATCCGGGCGATGGCCAGTAGGGTGGTTCGCGTTCGCGTTCGCGTGCACCGCGCCGCCGGAACAAAGCCAACCGGCGAGAATTGTGGTTGGCGTCGCGGACACGCTCGTCGTCCACAGTCGCCGAGCAACGCAAATGCCCGTGCGTGTGCTCGATGCGGCCGGTCACGTCATGTCGGTAGCTGGCGTTCGTTTTCGACCGACGTCCGGAGATTCGCTGCCGATCTCCGCAACTGGCTTAGTAAAGTGCACGCGGCGCGCGGATGTCCGCCTGCGTGTCTCGCTCGCCGGTCTCTCGACAAACGCACTGCTGCAATGCCGGCCCGTGCGCAGCGTCCACGCTGCGGGTCCCATGCAATTCATCCTCGGCGATTCGTCGCAGGAGATGCAGATCGACGTGCGAGGCATGAATGGCGAACGGCTGGACACGTTCGCCATGGCGGTAACGCTGACGGACAGTATGGTCGTGACGGTGCAGGGTCTGCGCCTCCGTCCGAAGTCGATTCAGGGTACGGTGGCAGAAGTCAGAGTCGGTGATGAATCAGCGCGCTTTGGAATCCATGTGTACGAGCGCGCCACGACGTTGGACGGTATTCGTCCCGAACAAAAATTTGTCGCCGTACCTCTGCACTTGGTGAGTGGCGAAGTGCGCCGCTGGCACTTGCCGACGGGGCAGTGGATGTTCACCATGATGCCCTATGAAGACGAGGGTCGCGGGCTCCGACTGCGGATAGAAGGGGCGAACTGTGTGCCTGCGACGCTCACTCGGCGACGCATTGTCTGTCAAACGGTGAAGGATGCCTGGGTGATCGTATACCACCCGTCGACGCGGGCGGCGCCCGCGCTGGGCGGAACCTTGCTCGTACGCCGGGTGAACTCGTGAGTCGCCACAACGAACGCGTAGCGACGTATTCAGGCAGGTTGAAACCGCCAACTGAGTAATGTCGTATCGGCAACGTATAGGAAGGAACACGGGCCTGTACGAACACCTCGCACGATGCCGAGGATTGGCCTTTGATCGGTACACCACGAGGGGGCCGGGCCATGCGAATGACGTTGGTAGTGCACATTCTCGCAGGCTCATTCGCCCTTCTCACCGGCTTCATTGCGCTCTACTCGGTGAAGGGACTCACGCTGCATCGCAAGAGCGGGATGCTCTTCGTCTACGCGATGCTCGTCATGTGCGCCGGCGGGATGGTGATGGCGGTTGACAAAGGCGGCCCTTGGTCGTGGGTCAATTTCCGCGCGGCCGTGTTGACGGCATATCTGGTGGTGACTGCCTTGACGACTGTCCGACCCCTCGCATCAGGTTCGCAGTGGCTGAATGTCACCGGGATGCTCGTGGCACTCAGTGTGGGTCTGATCAGTATCACCTTCGGATTTGAAGCAATCGCCAACGGTGGCAAGAGAGACGGAGTGCCCGCCTTCCCCTTCTTTCTCTTCGGCATTGTTGGGCTGCTGGGGAGCGCGGGGGACTACCGAGTGACTCGGTCGGGCGCTCTGAAAGGCGCGCGGCGGCTCGCACGACACCTCTGGCGCATGTCATTCGCGCTGTTGATCGCGGCAATGTCGTTCTTCTTCGGTCAGGCCAAAGTGATTCCGAAACCGATCCGCATCCCCGCTCTCCTTGCGCTCCCCGTGCTGGCGGTGCTCGTGACGATGCTGTACTGGCTATGGCGCGTACACATCAGAAAGTCCTTTCAGAGCGTGGTTGTCCTCCGTGTTCGTGAGGCGGCGTGACGACATACATCGCCAACGAATCCGAACGCAGGGCGGCACGCGTGGTGGGAGCGGCCTACCTGTTTGCGCTGGTGTTCGGAATGTTTGCCGAGTACTACGTGCTCGGGAACCTTGTGGTGGACGAGAATGCCGTGGAGACGGCGCGCAACATCATGGCGCACGAGCGTCTCTTCCGACTCGGCCTCGCCAGCAACCTCATGATCTTCATTGGGGATGTCGTCCTCATTACGGCGCTCTATGTGGTGCTCGAGCGAGTCAATCGGAACCTGGCGTTGCTTGCGACATTCTTCCGGTTGATCGAGACCACGATTCTCGTTGTCGCGGTGCTCAATGACTTCGACGTACTGCGCGTATTGAGCGGCGCCGTATACCTGCGGTCGACCGACCCGGAGCGACTGGCTGTGCTCGCGCGGTTGAGCATCGGGTCACATGGCTCCGCCTACAACGTCGCGCTGATCCTGTTTGGGTGTGGATCGTCCGTGTTCTGCTACCTGTGGCTGAAATCGCGCTACATCCCGAGGGCATTGGCTGGGCTGGGCGTGTTTGCGTCGGCGCTGATGGGAGTGTGCGTGTTCGCGTTCATCGTCTTCCCAGAGGCCCGGAAGGTGGTCAGCATGGCGTATTACACCGGACCGATCTTCGTCTTCGAGCTGACCATTGGTCTATGGCTCGTGTTCAAGGCAATACGGCCACGGGCAACGTCCGAGGCGTTGTCGCAGCATGCGAGCGAGGAGCTAAAGTAGGGTGGCGCTGAACCCCATTCTCCCACAACGCGCTGACCATTCGTATCGCGGTCCTGCACTCGCGCTCGTGGGGCTGTACAATTTCATCATCTGCTTTATCGGAGCGGTGGTGCTCGTCCGGTATCGCAGCCTCGTTCCCTTCATGTTCGTGCTGCTGCTGGTGCAGCAGCTGAGCAGGTATCTGATTCTGCAGATCCTGCCAATCGCTCGGACCGGTGCAGCGCCCGGAGGCACCATCAACTTCGTCATTCTCACGATCATGATTGTTGGCCTCGCGGTATCGCTGTGGCGCCGAGCCGTTCCGGACCCAGCCTCGACGCTGTCTTAAGAGAAGGCCAGACAGTCACAGCCCGTGCTCCTTAGGATGCGATACTTCTCGGGGCGCGCGTTGCCCAACGCCGCGCTCCGCGATACGGTTGTCGCATGCTGCCACAGAATCTCGGACCGGTCGAAGTGCGAGTGCTCGGCTCCCTCATCGAGAAGGAGCTCTCCACACCGGACCACTATCCGCTCTCGCTAAACGCGCTGGTTAGCGCGTGCAATCAGTCGTCCAATCGCGACCCAGTCACCACGCTCGACGACGCGGCGGTGTCTGGTGCGCTCGACGTCCTGCGTCGTCTGAGTCTGGTGCGATCGTTTCAGTCGAGTGGGGAGCGGGTACCAAAATATCAGCACCTCCTGGCGGACACGGACGATTTGTCGCGCGCGGAGCTGGCCGTATTGTGCGTGCTGTTGCTGCTCGGCCCGCAGACATTGAGCGAGGTCAGAAGTCGCGCGGCGAGGCTCATGCCAAGCGATGATCCAGATGGAGCGCAGGCCGCACTCGAAGCACTGGTCGCGCGCGAACCGGTGCCCGCGGCAATCCGCCTTGCACGCCGGCCGGGTCAGAAAGAGGTGCGATTTGCGCAGCTGCTCGCCGGCGAGGTCGTATATGAGGCCGATGACCCCGCCGCGGTAACGTCTCCCCCGTCCGCCGAGCGCATCGCGGCACTCGAGCAGGTCACGCAAGACCTCCGCAGCGAAGTGTCGGATTTGCGAACGCAACTCGAGGCGTTCAGAAAGCAGTTCGAGTGAGCGTGCGTCTAGGGAACGGTCAATCCGCTAGGAGGAGAGAGATGAGAATTGGGACATCGATTGCTCTCGCGCTGCTCGCAACCACAGCGGCCGGTGCTCACGCCCAGCGCATTGCGGCCGACGTACGCATGCCAGCGCACCCGCGCATTCTGCTCCTTCGCGGAGAAGAGCAGGGGATCGTGCGCGACATCGCGTCCGACTCGAGTCGCCGTCGCATCCATCAGGCGATCCTCACCGGCGCGGACGAACTGCGCCTGCTGCCGCCGATCGAGCGCATCCAGATTGGGCGTCGGCTGCTGGACAAATCGCGCGAGGCGCTGCGGCGGATCTTTCTCCTCGCGTATGCCGCGCGACTCTCGGGCGACGAGGCTTATGTCCGCCGCGCCGAGCGTGAAATGTTGGCCATCGCGGCCTTCAGCGACTGGAATCCTGCGCACTTCCTCGACGTCGCGGAGATGACGATGGGGATGGCCGTTGGCTACGACTGGCTGTACGACAAGCTCCCCGACAGCTCGCGCGTCGCCATTCGCACAGCGATCATCACGAAGGGACTCGAACCCTCGCTCGATACGCGGTTCAACGGATGGCTGCGCGTGTCGAACAACTGGAATCAGGTGTGCAACGCCGGAATGGCGTATGGCGCCATGGCGGTATACGAAGATCAACCTGAGCTCGCGCGATCGGTGATCAACCGCGCCATCGAGAGTGTGGTGCTGCCCATGGAAGACTACGCCCCCGACGGCGCGTATCCGGAGGGATATTCCTACTGGGACTACGGCACGAGCTTCAACGTCATGCTGCTCGGCGCGCTCGAAAAGCTCTTCGGCCAGGATTTCGGTCTGAGCGCTCGACCGGGGTTTCTCGCGACCGCGGGCTACATGGCGAATATGGCGGGGCCGTCTGGGCAGGGGTGGAACTACGCGGATGCCGGCACAGGCGGCGGATTTCACCCCGCCATGTTCTACTTCGCCGAGAAGACACGCGACGCTGGTGTGTTGTGGGTCGAGCGCGCCAATCTCAACAACAGTGACGCGGCTCGCCTCGCGCGGAACCGCTTGCTGCCGGCCGCCATGATCTTCGGCCGCGGCATCGATCTCGGAAAGTCGTTGCCGCCCAAGACCACGACATGGACGGGAAACGGCAAGAACCCCGTGGCGATGATGCGCACGTCGTGGACCGATCCCGCGGCGATTTTCGTGGGCGTCAAAGGGGGAAGCGCCGGTGACAACCACGCACACATGGACTCCGGCTCCTTCGTCATGGAAGCCGACGGCGTGCGCTGGGCGATGGACCTCGGAATGGACAACTACGAGCGGCTCGAGTCCGCCAAAGTCGATCTCTGGACGCGGACGCAGACGTCACAGCGCTGGCAAGTGTTCCGATACAACAACATGGCGCACAACACGCTCACGGTGAACGACGGCCTGCACGTGATGGCAGGACGCGCGACGATCACGAGAACGTTTTCCTCTCCCCGGTTCATGCACGCGATCGTCGACCTCTCGCCCGTGCTCGCGGGATCCGTTGCGACGGCGATGCGCGGTGTTGCCGTGATCGATGGCGACCATGTCGTCGTGCGCGATGAGATCGAGACGCTCGACAGGCCCGCGACCATCCGGTGGAACATGGTGACGCCGGCGACGGTGAAGATCACCGGCCGCAACTCGGCCGAGCTCACGAAGGACGGCAAGACGCTATTGCTCCGTGTGCACGAGCCAGCGCGCATCGCGATGAAGACGTGGACCACCGTGCCGACGCACGACTACGACTCGCCCAATCCTGGCACGTCGATGGTCGGCTTCGAGGCAGTGCTGCCGGCACACTCCAAGCGCGCAGTGACGGTGTTATTGGTTCCGCAGCGAACCGCGTTGCGCGCGACACGTGCGGTGCCCGTGTTGAGTCGCTGGCCGGGGCCGACCAGATGATGAGCGTCGCGATGGTCGCAAGCGGTGCCTGAGCATCTCGCGCGAATCTTCTGGTCCGACGAGCAGGTGCGACGCGGTCTCCCGGCGTTTACGCGAACCACGGATCCGGCGTGGTTCGAAAGTGTGACTGAGGGCTGGAGCTTGGTCTGCCGCTTTCATGCGTCTCCGCGCGAGCAGGGGTCGCCGTCGGTGGCGCAGGTGGCGTTCGTCGAAACCAACGCACCACATGCGCGACTGACAGCCGGTGCTCGGCTCAATCTCTTCGAGCGCTCGACTCGTCGGTGGGCGACCGTCGAGATCATCGAGTGATTCATGTCGCGTTGGTGCATCCCGAGATTCACTGGAATACGGGCAACGCGGGGCGGTCGTGCCTTGCCGTCGGCGCAACGCTGCATCTGATCAAGCCCCTTGGCTTCTCGCTCGATGAGCGCGAGCTGCGGCGCGCAGGATTGGACTATTGGGAGCACGTCGACGTGCGCGTCTGGGATAGTTGGGATGCGTTCGAGCGGGAGCTTCCGGGCCTTGGCGAGCCATACTTTTTCTCGACGAAAGGCACGCGCCTG
>JANMAY010000137.1:0-1903 GCA_031360095.1 Gemmatimonadaceae bacterium | reverse complement strand
ACCACGGCGCGCGGGTTCCTGCCGGTGGCCGAGGACGCCTCGATGTTCATCGAGACCGCTCCCGGACTGATCATCAACCGCATCACCGACGTGGCGCTCAAGGCCACGCAGTGCACCCCGGCGATTATGGTGGTCGAGCGCGCCTTCGGGTTGCTCGAGATCCACCATCGCGACAAGGGCCAGGTCCAGTTGGGCGGCCAGGCGGTGCTCGACTACCTGAAGATCGGCGAACGCGACCGGCTCAAGCCCCGCGTCATCTCGGACCAGGTCATCCGCGCGGTTGAGCCCTATCACGCGCAGGTGATCAACAAGATGCGTTACGGCGATCAGCTGCTCGCTGGCGAATCATTGCTGATCATCGAGACCGAGCCGGCCGGCTACATTGCCTACGCGGCCAACGAGGCGCTCAAGGCGGCGCGCATCAAACTGATCGATGCCTCCTTGTTTGGCGCTTATGGACGGCTCTACCTCTCCGGCCCCGAAGCCCAGATCGACGCTGCGCGCGAAGCGGCGTTGCGAGCAATGGCGAGCATCCAGGGCCGCGAAGCCTAGGACACCACGGGTTGCAGCCGGCCGCGGCGACAGCAGCTCGCTGCTGCGGCCCCCGCAGCGTTCACGGCTCCCGGTCGGGCTCGGCCTGCAATTGCAACTCGAGCCGGATGACCTCGGCCTCCGAATCGCACACCTGCCAGGCGACGCCACAACCGCGAATCCACGCCGAAATGCGCGCGTGATCGTCGGACGTCGGCAGGTAGCGCTTGGCGTTCAGGGCCTCGAGCGTCGTGACGCCCAGGGTGGTCAACACGCTGCGGCGCAGCGGCGAGAGCGCGCTGGGTCCTTCGACGGCAAAGGCATTGGCGATCGTACCGCGCAGGTTCACCGACTTGCCGAACCACGTCACGCGGGCCTCGCGGTAGAGCACGAGGATACCCGGCGTCACGGGCACGAGCTCGCGATTGAGCCCGAGCAACGGCACGCGAGCCTCACGCAGGGCGCGCCATCGGCCACCGGACCCGGCATCCTCGGTCACCGGCATCGGGGGCTGCGGGGAGTGTTTGCGGTGTGGCGCATGCGTTGCCCCTGCGGTTGCGGGATCAGAACATCTCCGGCTGCGGCCAGCGCGATCGAGGATCGACCGGCACCAGACCGAGTCGCTGCTTCATTTCGTTTGCCGAGGCAGGTGAATGGCCAGCCCAGTGATTGTTGAAGTAGCCAAAGACCTCGCGCACCTGCGGCGCGGCGCGCTCGAGCTCCGCCTGCCACCACGCAAACTCATCGGCGCGGTCGATCTGCACGCGATCGTAGACCTCGATCGCCTCGCGCCGCCCCAGCCAGCGGACATACAGGAAGTCGGCCGTCACCTCGGTCACCCGCGGCAGGTCGCGCCAATCCGTCCACGCCAGCGCCGCGCCACGATGGCGAAGCAACTCGTAGGTCTCGGGCACTTGCCACGAGCGGTGACGGAACTCCACCGCGATGCGGATGTCTTTGGGCGTCGCGGCGAGAAAGTGGTCCAGCAGCGCGACGGTACCGGAGTCACGCTGGAACTCCGCGGGCAGTTGCGCGAGCAGTGGCGCCAACCGGTCGCCCAGCGGCTCGAGAGCGCGCGCGAATGCGCTCAGCTGCTCCCCCATCGCGGCCAGCCGCGCCACGTGCGTGATGGACTGCGGAAGCTTGGCCGAGAAGCGGAACGTCGTAGGGGTGTGGCGCGCCCACGAGCGGACGACGCTGGCGCGCGGCGGATGGTAGAACGTCGTGTCGAGCTCGACGGTGTCGAACACCTGGGCATAGAACGGCAGGTAGTGTTCCTGCTTCGAGCGGGGCGGGAAGAACGAGCCGATCCAGCCCGGGTACGAGAACCCTTGCGTCCCAAACCGCAGCGTTGCCATCAGTCACTCACCCC
>JANMAY010000102.1:0-8925 GCA_031360095.1 Gemmatimonadaceae bacterium | reverse complement strand
CAAGACGCGCTATCGGCGCGCTACCGCTCGATCGTGCAAGGTGAGTTCCCCGCGCTCGGGCTCCCATCTGGCAAGGTGACTCGCGAGGGCGAGAACCAGACGATGGCGGCGGAGGCGTACCGTGCGCTCCGCACGAACCTGAGTTACGTGAGTCCAGCCAAGCCGCCGCGGGTGATCGTGTTGACGAGCGCCCTCTCGGGTGACGGCAAGACGACGAGCGCGTCGAACCTCGCGGTGACGCTGGCGCAGCAGAACAAGCGCGTGCTGCTCATCGACGCAGAGACGCGCCGCGGCAATCTGCACACGCTGTTCGGCATCGAAGCGCAGCCGGGCTTCTTCGACTTGTTGTACGGTCAGGCGACACCTGGTGAATGCATTCGCCGCGTGGCGCTCGAGGGAACGGGTCATCTCGACGTACTGCCATCTGGCGGCGCGCCGAACGCAAACGCCGCCGATTTGCTCGTGGCCGGCCGGCTCGCGCCCTTCTTCGAGCGGCTCCGCATGCAGTACGACTACGTGCTCATCGACACGCCGCCGCTGAATCTGTTCACGGACGCCGCGCTGATCGGTGCGCATGCGGATGCCACGCTGCTCGTGGCCCGCGCGGACAAGACGGAACGGCAGGCGCTGCGCTTCGCCGTCCTTCAGCTCCAACACGTACAAGCCAATCTGGCGGGTGCGATCCTGAACGGCGTGGACTTGCGTCGTAACTCACGCTATCGCGGCGGATATGATTTCGGCCGCTATGGCGCGTACTACACCTGAGCCGAGCGCGATGGGGCGGTCACGACATCATTCCCTGACGTGGCGGGTCAGCCGCGCCATCGAGCAGGCGGGCGCCAAGCGTCCCCTGATCAAGCGCACCGGCCCGGCGTGGGGTTTCGGCCTCATGGGTGTGGTGGCCGAGCTGCTGCTTGCGCCGGTCGTGCTCGCGCTCACCTTCGCGGTGGGGATCGGCACGTATCTCGTGCTCGACGCGCCGTGGACGCGCATCCGGGCGCAGCAGCGTCCGCGCTTCGTTTCGGTCCGGATTCTCTACTTGAACACCCTCATCGTCGCGGGCTTCTGGCTCGCGGTGATGTTCACGTTCAGCGCGGCGGATCCCTCGGTGAGCAACGGGGTGGAGCAGCAGCTTCCCGCGCTACTCGAAGTGGCGACGGCGCAGGACCTCCGCACGCTCATCAGTCTCAAGAAGGCGGCGATGATCAAGCCGGTGACGGAGCCGGTGACGCCAGCGAGCACCTGGTTCGATGTGTTCCTGCACGGGGTCATCGGCGCTATCGCGCTCAACTTCCTGTTGTACGGCGTGGTGATTGCGCGACGCCGGCAGCGGTCGCACCGAAGCGGTCGCGGCTCGTCGCGAAAGGCGCTGAAATACGATTCAACGGTGGGACTGTTCGTCAATGAGGATCCCAGCACACCCGCCTGACCCGCGCACGTGGGCCGCGCGCGCTGCGGCGCTCGATGCGGCAGCGGCGAGGGTCAAGGCGACTGCGATCGCGCGTGTGTACGACCCGGCGGGCCTCTTCGCGGTCGTCGCCTTCGCACTGTACGTCGCGCTCGCCCTCACCGGCGCCGGCGGCCGCGCGCTCACGGTTACATATCCACTCGGCTGCATTGTCGTCGGTCTCTTCACCTATTCGCGCAGTCCGGGGACGTACATCGCGTTCACATGGTGGCTGTGGCTGTTGACGCCGTTCATTCGCCGCGTCTTCGATCTCAAGTACGGCTACCATCCCACCAGCCCGCTGCTCATTGGGCCGATCCTGGTCACGGCCATCGCCGTCTTCACCATCCTGCGGCGGCGGCGGATGCTGCGGAGCTCGGCGTACCTGCCCTTCTTCGTCGCCATGGCGGCGCTGGCGTATGCGTTCCTGATTGGCGTGCTGCGCCAGCCGGTCGTTGCGGCGACGTATGATTTGCTCACGTGGCTCGCGCCGCTGCTGTTCGGGTTGCATCTCGCGCTGGAGTGGCAGCAGTTTCCGCGCATTCGGACCGTGGTGTCGTCCTGTGTGCTGTGGGGTTTGCTCGTCACGTCGATCTACGGCATCATGCAGTTCGTCGACCCGCGGCTCTGGGATCGCGCCTGGGTGGTGAGCGCGGAAATGCAAAGTGTCGGCGTGCCGCTGCCGTTCATGATTCGCGTGTTCAGCACACTCAACGCACCCGGCCCGTTCTCGGTGATGCTCGTGTTCGCGCTGCTGCTGGGCCTGTCCGCGCCGCAGCGGTGGCGTGCATTGCCGCTCGCGCTTGGTCTCGTCGCACTCATCCTCACCAAGGGTCGTTCAGCGTGGGGCGCCTTCGTCCTCGGCGCGCTCGTGATGCAGCTGCGCCAGCCGCTACGCTCGCTTCCACGCCAATGGGTGGCGCTGCTCGCCGTGATTCTGCTGGCGGCGCCGGTGATCACGCAGCCGTGGGTGTTGGGTGTGCTCACGCGGCGCGCCGCGACGCTCCGGAACGTGCAGGATGACAACAGCTACCAGAACCGGGTGGAATCGACGCGATTCGCCATCGGCCAAATGGGTAAGAATCCCGCGGGGAGCGGATTGGGGAGCTACGGCGGCGCGGGGAAGCTGACCAGCGGCGCAACGGTCGGCTTTGCGCTCGACAGCGGACCGCTCGAAGTGTTCGGCATCATGGGCTGGATCGGCGGCGTGCTGTACACGCTCGCGCTGTTCGCGATCATTCTACCGATCGTGAGAGGGCGAAAGATTCTCTTTGAAACGTTCACCAGCGCGGCCGTCTCCACGGTGATCGCGCTGCTCGCGACGTCGCTGTTCGGAAACATCTTCAACGGCGTGTCCGGCTTCTTCTTCTGGTCGGCGGTGGGCATCGCCACCGCCGGACGCACCTATGCGTCCGCGACAGAGATCGCGCGGCGCTACAAGGATCATCCCGGGCTGCCGGATCGCTCCGGGCCAATCGGTGGCGGTCGCCAACCGTTCGCCGCGTGACCGAGGCGATTTCGGCCCACGTGGCCGACGCAGCACCCACGCCACTTCGTCGCATTCGCTCCGACACGCACCGCACCGAGCTGGATTGGGGTGAGTTGTGGCGGTATCGCGATCTGTGGCTCACGCTCGCGCTGCGCGACATCAAGCTGCGCTATCGCCAGACGGCGCTCGGGATCGCGTGGGTCGTGCTGCTGCCGCTCTTGGCGAGCGGCGTGTTCACGCTGGTATTCGGAGTGGTCGCCAAGCTCCCGAGTGAGGGCTCGCCATACTTCCTGTTCGTGTTCGCCGGGTATCTCGGATGGAGTGCATTCCAGAACACACTTCAGCGCTGCAGCATCTCGCTCGTCGGCAATACGTCGCTGGTGACGAAGGTGTACTTCCCCCGCATCATGCTGCCGGCGGCATCGGTGCTCGCGTCGCTGCTCGACTTCGCAGTCGGGTGCGTGCTGTTTCTCCTCGTGCTCGCCGTGCGCGGCGAGCTGCCGCCACCATCGTCGATCGTGCTAGTGCCGCTGCTGTTGATCATCCTGCAGATGCTCGCGCTGGGCATGGGAATGTTCATGGCCTCGCTGACCGTGCGCTACCGCGACGTCCAGTACGTGCTGCCCTTTCTCATTCAGCTCCTGCTGTACGCGAGCCCCGTGGCGTACGGCGTCTCGGTGGTGCCCGAGCATCTGCGGCGCATCTACTTATTGAACCCGGTGGCGCCGCTCCTCGACGCCCTGCGCAACGCGCTGCTCGGCCACGGCGAGGTCCACTGGAAGGCGATTGCAGCGTCGTTCCTCGTGAGCCTCGCGATCCTTTCCGCGGGGACACTCTACTTTTTGCGGCAGGACCGACTGAATGCCGACGTCATCTAGACGCGCCGGTCCGGCGCTCTCGGTGCGCGGTGTGGGCAAGTCGTACAACGTCGCCGGGCGGCAGTCGTCGACGCTTGGCGAGTCGATGGCGGAGTGGGTTGGCCGAGCGCGCGGCGCGACGACCAACAAGTTCTGGGCGCTCACCGACGTGTCGTGCGAGATCAGTCAGGGCGAAATCCTTGGGCTCGTGGGCCGCAATGGCGCCGGAAAGTCGACGCTGCTCAAGATCATCGCTGGTGTGACCGCGCCGTCCACCGGGGAGGTCGACGTGTACGGGCGTATCGGCTCGCTGTTGGAAGTGGGCACGGGATTCCATCCAGAGCTGACGGGTCGCGAGAACGTGTTTCTCAACGGCGCGTTCATCGGCATGCGCCGAGCGGAGATTCGCGCCCGCTTCGATGAGATCATCGAGTTCTCGGGCGTGGAAGCATTTCTCGATGTGCCCATCAAACGCTACTCGAGCGGCATGGCCGTTCGGCTGGCGTTCGCCGTTGCCGCGCATCTCGACGCCGACATTCTGCTCGTGGACGAAGTGCTCGCGGTGGGTGATCAGGCATTCCAGGACAAGTGTCTCGGAAAGATTCGCGAGGTGCGGCAGCGCGAAGGGCGCACGGTGCTGTTCGTGAGCCACAACCTCGCCGCGGTGGCGAGCCTGTGCACGCGCGCGCTGTTGTTGAGCGCCGGCAAGGTGATCGCCGATGCGTCGGCGTCGGAGATCACGCGGCTGTACACCGCCGGCGTGGCGATGGCGACCACCACCGACGAAGTGGATCTCACGCCGCTGCCACGTGCCAAGCCGTCGGCGGCGCGGTGCACGAAGATTCAGGTGTGCGCGGTCGACGGCGGCGGGCAGGCGCTCGACGCCATCGTGCCGGGATCGACCGTGCAGTTCACGATCACGGCCGAAGGTACCGCACCCGTTGCACGCGCACTGCTCGGCATCGAAGTGATGGACGAGCGCGGGCGGCCGGCCATTGGGATTTCGACTGACACGGTGGACGGCTGGTTCGACCTCGAGGCGGGCGGTGAGCGGCGCGTGACGGTGCGCCTGCGCGATGTGCAGGTGCGGCCTGGTGTGTACACCGTGGGACTCACACTCACGACGGTGACCGATATGCTCGACCAGCTCGATGCGGTCGTGCGGTTCGAGGTGACACCCGCGCCGGGTGCGGGATACGAGCGGTGGCCCGGCTGGCCCGCGGCCGCGTATGCGCCACGATTCGACGTTGCCGTCGATTGACGCGGAGTCGTCGCCTGCGCTGCGCGTCCACCTCGTGGCACACCATCACCTGGATCGTGCCGCCGGCGTGAGCGGCGCCACGCTTGCGTTGGGCGCCGCCCTGAGCAAGCGCGGATGTACGGTCACCTATTACTCCTTCGACGACGCGTTCGGCGTCGCGCCAGACGGACACGAGCTGTCGCGCATGCTCCGCTTTCCGTGGCGCGTGGCCGCGCATCTCGCGAGCGCCGGTGCGCCGTATGATGTGATCGATGCGACGACAGGAGACGGCTGGGTGTGGGCTCGTCGCTCCCGTCGCGGCAACCCTCGCGCGGCGCTCGTGACGCGCTCGCACGGCCTGGAGCACGTGGTCGCGAACGATCTGCGCGAGCGCGCCCGCGCTGGCGAGGTGAAGCTCTCGCACAAGTACGATATTTATCATGGCGGCTTTCGGCTTTGGGAAGTCCGCCGCAGCCTCACGAGCGCGGATGGGCAAATTTTTCTGAATGACACTGACCGCGATTATGCCATCCATTCACTGGGCGTGAGCGGCGCGACGAGCGTGGTGCTGCCGAACGGCGTACCCGATGCGCTGCTCGATCTGCCGCGCATTCTGCCCGCAACGAGCGATGCACCGATTTCACTTGCGTTCGTTGGCTCGTGGATTCCTCGCAAGGGTACGCGCGCCGTCGTCGCAATGACCAGCGCGCTGCGCGCCAGGAATGTCGCGTTCACGCTGCGGCTGCTCGGTACGGGCGTCGACGCGGCAGCCGTACTCAATGAATTTCCGGCCGACGTTCGCGACCGGATCACCGCGCAGCCGAAGTACGAGCCGGAGCAGCTCTCCTCGCTGCTCGCGCAATCGGAGGTTTTGCTGCACCCGAGCTGGACGGAGGGATTCAGTCTCGCGCTCGTGGAAGGAATGGCCTGTGGGCTCGCCCCGGTTGCGACGCGGTCGGGTGGCGCGACGACCGTGATTCGCGACGGCGAGAACGGCGTGCTGCTCGACGAGGGCTCGGGCGTCGCGCTCGCCGACGCCGTTGTCCGCTTGTCGGATGATCGCGACCGGCTCGCTCGGTTGCGGCTGGCCGCACAGGATTCGATGACGCCGTTCCGTTGGGACAACGTGGCCGCGCAGACCGTCGACGTCTATCGCGCCACGTTGGCACGTCGGCGCGGAGCGTCCGCATGAGCGCATCCATGACGATTGCGCTCGTGAGCACCACGTGGGGAAAGGAGGCGAGTGGTGGCGCGACGTTCGAGGAAGACGTGCTGCGCGCCGCCCTCGAGATGCGCACACCGCACCGGCTCATCGTCTATCCCGACACGAAATTTACACGCGCCATCGTGGCGGCTGCCGATGCGTCCTCGCGCGTGACGTTCGTGAAGCCGATGCGGAAGCCGCGTCTTCCCAAGCGCGTGCTCCGGCGCGTCGGCCGAGTGTTCCGGCGCCGGCGCTCGCCGCCGCTGCCGTTCGCGGAGTTGAGCGACGCGCTGCTCGAGGCCGGCGCGCACTGTGCCTGGATGCTTGGCGGCTCGATCATCCCGCTCGACATGCCGTACGTCGCAACCATCTGGGATCTTCAGCATCGGCTCCAGCCCTGGTTTCCCGAGACGAGCTCGAACGGCGAATGGCGGGAGCGAGAGCGGTTGTACGCGGAGTTCGTGCGGCGCGCTGCCGCGGTGATCGTGGGGACGTCGAGCGGCGCGGACGAAATCCGCGACGCCTACGGGTCGCCGCCTGGCGGCGTGCATGTGCTTCCACTGCCGACGCCGAGCTTTGCGCTGTCCGCCAAGTATGGCTCGTCGCCGCGAGCAGATGATGTCTCGTCGCGATATCTGCTATATCCCGCGCAGTTCTGGGCGCACAAGAATCATGTCACCGCCGTTCGCGCGCTGTCTGCGATGACGTTGTTCGATCATCCGCCGGATCTGGTGTGTGTTGGCGCGGATCGCGGCACGATGGAGCACGTCATGCGTCTCGCGAGCCGGATGGGTGTGGCGGAGCGCGTGCATCTGCTGGGATTCGTGGACCGCGACACTCTCGTGGGCCTGTACCGGAACGCCGAAGCCCTGCTGTATCCCTCGCTCTTTGGTCCAGACAACCTGCCGCCGTTGGAGGCGATGGCACTCGGCTGTCCGGTGATCGCCGCGCGTGTGAGCGGCGCGCAGGAACAGCTTGGTGACGCGGCGATTCTCGTCGACCCGCTCGACGCGACAGGCTATGCGGCGGCGGTGCGCACGCTGCGCCACGACCCGATCCGACGGGATACGCTGATCGCACGCGGACGCGCACGCGCCGAGGGATGGACGGCAGCACGTTACGCCTCGGCGGTGTTCGCGCTCATCGACGCGCAGATCGCGCCGGTGCGCGCGCTCTGGCCGTGAGCGCGCGGCGCGCGGAAGGTGGAAGCGCGCGCATCCCATCCCCGCGGTTCTCCATCATCACGGCGTCCTTCAATCAGGCGAAGTTTCTCGAGGCGACGTTGGAATCGATACGCGATCAGGGGCGTTCGGACGTCGAGCATCTCGTGCTCGACGGCGGAAGCACCGACGGCAGCGTGGAGATTCTGCGAGAGCACGAGGCGTCGCTCGCGTATTGGGTAAGTGCGCCGGATGGCGGACAATCGGCGGCCTGGAACGAGGGTCTTCGCCGCTCGCGCGGGGCGATACTCGGCTTCATCAACAGCGACGACCTTCTGCTGCCGGGCGGACTCGATGAGATCGCGCGTTTGGCCGACGCGAATCCGCACGCCGAGTGGCTCGTCGGCGGAACGCAGTACTTCGGCGAAGGGAGCGGTAACCTCTCCTATCCCGGTCTCGCGCCCAGGCATGCGTCGGACGTGCTGTACTTCGAGACGTACACGCCGCAGCCTGGTCAGTTCGTGCGACGGTCGCTGGTCGAGCGCGTCGGCGAATTCGACGAGTCGCTGCAGTTCGCGTTCGATCTCGAGTATTTCGTCCGCTGCGCGCTCTCTGGCGCGCGAGCGGCCGCGACGTCACAGGTGGTCGCGGCGTTTCGATTCCATGGGGAGAGCAAAACCATGGCGAGCCGGGACGGACAGCTCACCGAAACGCGAATGGTAGAGGAGCGCTGGTGGCCGGAAGTCGTCCGGCGCGAAGGGTGGAGAGCGCGCCACGGTCGGCAGCGATTCCATGGGCGGTTGGCGCTTGGGGAGGCGCGGCGCGCAGGACGCGGGATCGCGGCGTGGCGGTTGTTAGGGCAGGTGGCGTTCGAGTATCCGACGATGATTCCGACGCGAGCCTTCATTGGAACAGTGCAGCGATTGCTCGGACTGCGATCGGACTGAACCCCGCGCTCGAATCCCTCTATCACGTACCCGGGATCCGGGTGGTGGGTGTACGGTGACGAGATAGCCAGCGTTCCTGTTGACTGCGTCACCAACGTCGAACGCCGTCCACAGGATATCCCAAAACCCAAAACCGTTCACTCAAAACCTGGATCCCGGTTGGATGATAGAGGGCTCTCAGTTCAATGTTGGAGGGCTCGTAGAAGTCGCAGCACTTCACTCCCCGCCACATCCCAATTGAGCTTTTCCTCGGACCGCGCTCGCGCCGCTCGAGCCATTCGCTCGTATTTCGCACGATCGCGCATCAACACGAGCATTCTCGCGGCGTAGCGCTCAGCTTCGGATTCGGGCGCCTCGAGTAATCCGGTTTCGTCATCCACGATGATGGTGGGAACGCCGCCGGTGCGAATGGCCACGGCGGGCACGCCGAACGCCGCCGCCTCCGCGTACACCAGTCCGTACGCCTCCGCGTTGGAGGGCATGACGAAAAAATGCGATCGCGCAAAGAGTCCGGCGAGGCGGCTCTCGCCGGCCGGCGTGCGCTTGCTGATGAACCCCTCCACGCGAACCCAATCCGGCAG
>JANMAY010000042.1:0-6889 GCA_031360095.1 Gemmatimonadaceae bacterium | reverse complement strand
CGCCCGTTTCTCATCGAGGGAATCGCCAAGGGAATTCTTGGCGGGCTGCTCGCCCTGCTGCTGACGTACGTCGCGCGATCCCTCATCAACAAGTACGTCATCGAAACCATTTTCTTCGACCGGCGGGTTGCACTTCTGGGCCTGCTTTTCGGCGCGCTGATTGGCCTCATCGGCAGCGCGCTGTCCGTGGGGAGGCATCTACGCCGCGTGTGACGCGGCGCGCACTCCGAAGCATGGTCCTCCTGGGCCTTGTCCTCGGCGCTTCCTGTGCCCTTTCCGCGCAAGGGACCGACGCACGTCTTCGCACTCAGCGCGAGGAGCTCGATCGCGTCCGCCGCGAGCGCGCCGATCTCGAGCGCCGGATGGCGAATCTTCAGGGAAACGTGCACGACCTGCGCGAAGAGGTCGCCAACCTCGACCGACAGCATGCGGCAACACAGCTCGTGCTCGAGACACTCGATCGGCAGCTCAACGCGATCACCACCGACGTCGCGGAAACGACGAACCGGCTCGCGATGGCGGAGGGCAACCTCGCGTTTCGGCGCGACGCACTGCAAAAGCGCCTCGTCGACATCTACAAGCGCGGGCAGCTCCACTCGGCTGAGGTCTTGCTGACGGCACGATCGTTCGGTGAGCTCATCGCGCGATACAAGTACCTGCACGAGCTGGCAGTGTATGATCGCTCGCTGGTGCGGCGCGTCGAAGCGCTCCGCAACGACATCGACCGGCAGCGCGGCGAGCTGCTCAAGCTGCGCGACGCCGTGGAGGAGAATCGCGGCGACAAGCAGCGCGAAGAGGAACGGCTGGCGCTGCTCGCGCGCATGCGATCGTCCAGCCTGCAGCAGGCGCAGCGTTCCACCCAGCAGATCCAGGACCGACTCGCGCGCATCCGTCAGTCGGAATCGCGACTGAGCGGCGTGCTGGCGTCGGTCGACGCGGACCGCCGACGCGCGGAAAGCTCGCGACCCAACGCGCCGCGTGCGGCGAGCACGCTTCGCACCACGGATCTCGGCCATCTCGACTGGCCGGTCGATGGCACCTTTCTGTTTCGCTTCGGCCGAGTCATCAACCCGAACAACACCACGACGCGGTGGAACGGCGTCGGGATTGCCGCGCCCATTGGCACGCCTGTGCGTGCAGTCGCGCCGGGCACCGTCGTGAGCGCCGCGGCACTCGGCACGTATGGATTGACTGTCATCGTGGATCACGGCGGGGGCTACTTCTCCATCTACGGATCGCTCAATTCCGCGAACGTGCGGAAGGGTGGCACGGTGCGGAAGGGCGACTCGATCGGGACGGTCGGCATTTCGGACCCCGACCTGCAAGCGCATTTGCACTTCGAGATCCGCACGCCTCCAGACGGAAAGGCCGTCGACCCGGAGAGCTGGCTGCGCAACGCGCGCTGACGCATGACCATGACCAAGCGCTGCGGCGTGTGCGGGCGGTTTCGCGCCTATGAAAATGACGACGAGTTCTGTATCGTCTGCGGTCACGACGCGCTGGAAAGTGCATGTGCATGCGGTCGCGCATTCGAGTACGCGCTCCCCGAAACAGGGGACGTGCACTGTCCGCGGTGCGGTCGCGTGTTGCGCGGCCTGCCGGCGATCGGAGAGTGACTCCCGCGCGCAAGCGCTCGCGTGCGCGCGGAACGCCACCGGTCAAGGCAGAAGTACCGCTGCTGGGAGCACACGTGAGTGCCGCCGGCGGCGTACCGGAGGCACCGTCGCGCGCGGGCGCACTGGGCGCCACTGCCATGCAGTTCTTCACGAAGATGGGAAACCGGTGGGCCGAACGAGACTGCGCCGACGATGAGTGCGCGTCGTTTCGCGAGCGGCTGCGCGCGACGGACGTCTCCGTGTCCATGGCGCACGATTCGTATCTGATCAATCTCGCCAGTCCCGATCCGGTGCTGCGCGCGCGGTCGACCGCGTCGTTCATCTCGGAGCTGCGGCGCTGCGAGGCACTGGGACTCGAGTACCTCGTCTCCCATCCCGGGAATTTCATGGATGACCGCGCATCAGGCGTGGAGCGCAACGCCGACGCGATCGCGGAGGCGCTCGACGCCGTGCCGGGAAGAACGATTGTGTGCCTGGAGACGACGGTGGGCTCGGGCACGTCGCTCGGCTCCACGTTCGAAGAGCTTCGCGAGATTCTCGAGCGCGTCGGTGTCGTGCATCGCGAGCGACTCGGAATCTGTCTCGACACGTGCCACGTGTACTCGGCGGGATACGACCTCGTGCATGATTTTGACGGGGTGCTGGCGCGCTTCGATGACGTGCTGGGAATACGTCGCCTCAAGGTGCTGCACTTGAACGATTCGAAGACGCCATTCAACTCGCACCGCGACCGCCACGAGCTCATCGCCGAGGGTTCCCTTGGCGAAATCCCCTTTCGGCGGGCAATGACGGACGACCGGTTGGTGCAGGTGCCCAAAGTGATCGAAACGCCAAAGCTCGACGACGCAATAGCGACGGATACCCGGATGTTGGAGCGCCTCCGCGGCTATGCCGTGGACGGCGAGTGAACAGACCTGCGGCTCCAAGCAGCGAGGTCAGCCATGTGGATGTGAAATGCCGACCGCCTGCTCTCGCGGCCCCACGGGATCGCGAAGCCCTTCCGGCAGAGCTAGACCCTGCCCGCCCCAGTCGCCAGATTTCCAGCGATGACACCACAAGAAGCTGCCACGCTCGCGAAGGTCGAAGTACTCGCGGACCTCGAGCCGGTCGTTCACGACCTGATGGTCACGCACGAAGCCAAGCGCATCCTTTGGTTTCCGAGTGAGCTGCTCGCGCCGGCCCCGGATACGGACCCGGACGCGCACATCCGCGAGCTGCGCGGCCGCGCCGACGGGATCAGCCTTCCCGCACGCGTCGCGCTGGCGCTCAATCTCCTCACGGAAGAGGGGTTGCCGCACTTCCATCGCTTGCTCGCCACCTACCTGGGGGGCGACACCTTCTGGGCGAAATGGACGAACCTCTGGACGGCGGAAGAAGACCGGCACGGCGCCGTCCTGCACGACTACATGCATGACAGCAGGATTCTGGACAATCCCGTGCTCGAGCGCATGCAGTTCGAGTACTTGAAGGCCGGCTTCGAGCCGGCGTGGGACAAGGATCCCTATCGCGTATTCGTGTACACGACGCTGCAGGAGCGTGCGACACAGGTCAGCCACTCGAACACAGGAAAGCTCGCCGGAAAGTACGAGCCGACGATCGGCGTGGTCCTCTCGAACGTGGCCAAGGAAGAGGCGCGGCACTACACGTTCTACCGCACGGTGTTCAAAGAAGTGCTGGCACGCGATCCGAATACGGCGCTTGCATCGGCGGCCGAGGTCATGCCGTCAATCGACATGCCGGGAGTGAACATGCCGAACTTCCGCGAGATGGCTGACGTCATCCGGCGTGCCGGCATTTACGGGCCGCGCGACTATCTCACCATCGTCGAAGAGCAGATTCGCTTCTGGGCGATCGAGACCCTGGAAGGCCTCGACGAGATCGGCAAGCGCGCGCAGGAAAAGATCCTCGGGATTCCCAAGCGGATCGAGCGCGTCGCGGATGCAATGGAGAGCCGCACGCGCGCCAAGACGTTCATGTTCCCCGTGGCGTTCGCGCACGAATTCGAGATGTAGCCTGAGGCGGTGGCGCCCCGCGTGCCCGCGACCGCCAGCTCGGACGCGCTGGACGTGGGAGTGGGATACGCCTATCATCCTCTCGATGCGTTCGCTCACAGTGCCTGGCCGGTTCGTCTGGCAGCTCGCTGCCGTATTTCAACTGCTGATTCCCGGCTTCGCTTCCTTGGCGGACGGTCGGGCAGAGGCAGCGGCGACGGTGTCGTCTGCCCAGTCGCACCTCGAGGCGACCGGGAGCACGACCTGCCCGCGCGCCCATCCAGCGGATTGCGCGATCTGCCGGGTGATCGGCACCGGCGCGACGACAACGCCTGTCGTCGCTGTACACCTCGCGATCGCACGCGCAATCGATGTCGAAGCGGAAGAGGCGCAAGGTGCACCGCGGTCCGCGCGGTTGCCCGGGGATCCGCCGCAGCGCGCTCCGCCAGTCTGAACCGCCGCCGGCCCTCGCCGGCACCGTGGTTCCGAGTGTGCGCCATCGTGCGCGCTCTGCCACAGCGTTGGTTCGTCGACTCGCACGTCTCCAGAACGGAGGCGATCCGCAGCACATCCTTTGCGTTCAACAACAATGATCAGTCTACGACTGGCAGTCGTGGCGACGCTTCTCGTCGCGTTCAGCGGCGCGAATCGCGTCCTCGGCGCGCAGCAGCGCGCCGACACCACGGCACAGCGGCATCAGCGCGTTCTGGATTCACTCGCGGCCGCGCTCGCGTCCGTGCAAGCGAGGCTGGACAGCCTCGAGCGCGCACCTGTGGCAACAGCGGAGGCGCCAACGGCGGGGCCGGCGCGCTCCAGCGGCGCCTATATGAATATCGGCTTCGATGCCTTGGCCGATTTTGGTTGGTCGACTACGCCCGACGTCGCGTCACTCCAACGGGGCGACCATGATCCCAAGGTGCGAGGATTCACGGTTCCCAACGTCGAGCTCACGTTCGACGGCGCCGTCGATCCGTACTTCAAGGGATTCAGCGCCATCGTCACAAAGCTCACCGCCCAAGGCGAAACGACGGTGGAACTGGAGGAGGCGTGGGCACAGACGACGTCCCTCCCCCATAACCTGCAGGCGAAGGCTGGCCAGTTTCTGACTGAATTCGGACGACAGAATGCCCAGCATCCGCACGCCTGGGCGTTCGTTGATCAGCCGCTCGCGCTCAATCGCATGTTCGGGCCCGATGGTTTGCGCGGACAGGGAGCCAAGCTATCGTGGCTGCTGCCGACGGACACCTACGCCGAAGCAATGGTCAGCGTCATCAACAGCGCCGGCGGAACGGCATGGAGCTTCCGCTCGGACGAGTCTGGCGAGATCCACGGCGGCGTTCCCATCGAGCGCCCTGTCGAGACGCTGGCGGATCTCTTGATCGTCCCCCGACTCACCACTTCGGTGGACCTCACCGAAACACAGACGATCGTACTTGGCGCATCGGCGGCCTTCGGTCCCAACAACTCAGGACCCCGCGCCCGCACGCAGGTGTACGGATTGGACGCGTACTACAAGTGGAAAGCCGAGAGAGGCGCAGCGGGGTTCCCATTTGCGTCCTGGCAGACTGAGGTGATGTCGAGGCGGTACGACGCAGGGGCCCGCACGGCCCTCGAAGACGCCGCGACGAAACTGCCGGCTGAGACGCTCAGCGATTGGGCGGCGTACTCTCAGGTGCTCTGGGGTATCAGACCACGGATCGTCGCGGGACTACGCGGTGAGATTGCTCGGGGCGGAACGGCGGCGTTCCAGTCGGACCTGCGCCTGAATCAGGAGCGCGTATCGCCGAATTTCACCTGGTATCCGTCGGAGTTTTCCAAGCTTCGGCTCCAGTACAACTACGAGCATCGCGAAGGACTGGGCAACGAGCACTCGCTGTGGATGCAATTCGAGTTCATGCTGGGCGCACACGCGGCACACAAATTTTAACGGCAATCATCCAATGAATCTCATAGTGTTGCCGCGACTCGCGGCGCTGGCCTTGTTCGCGCTGCCGACCACGGTACTGCCGACGGCAAAGAAGCTGAACGTCGTGACCACGACGCCCGATCTTGCTGCGCTCGCGCGGGAGATCGGGGGAGACGCGGTGGACGTCAAGACGCTCGCGAAGCCGTCGGAGGACCCGCACTTCGTGGATGCGAAACCGAGTCACATCGTCACGCTCAACCGCGCTGACGTGCTCATCGAGGGTGGCGCAGAGTTGGAAGTCGGCTGGCTGCCCCCGTTGCTCGAAAGCGCGCGCAACGATCGGCTCGCGGCCGGCTCACCGGGTCTGATCATCGCGTCACAGGGGATCAAGATGCTCGAGGTGCCGGTGACACTCGACCGCTCGCGCGGTGATGTGCACGCACAGGGCAATCCGCACTTCATCGTCGATCCGGTTTCCGCGAAGATTGTCGCGACGCACATCGCGACGCACCTCTCGCAGGTCGATCCCTCGGATGCGGCGCTGTTCAAGGCGAATCTTGCGAAGTTCAACGCGTCCGTCGACGCGAAGTTCGCGGAGTGGCAGAAGACGCTCGCGCCGTATCGCGGTGCGAAGATCGTCACGTATCACAATGACTTCGTGTATTTCGCGGATCGTTTCAAGCTCACCGTCGTCGAGACCCTCGAACCGAAGCCGGGCATCGCTCCCTCGCCCGCACACCTCGCGAAAGTCATTGCGACGATGAAGGCCCAGAACGCGCATATCATCCTCGTACAGCCGTATCAAAATCGTAAGACGGCGGAAACGGTCGCTCGGCAGACCGACGGCATCGTGCTCGACGTCTCGCAGCAGCCCGGTGCCCTCAAGAATACCGATACGTACGTGGCCCTCATGGACAACTTGGTGCGATCGGTAGCCAGCGCATTCCAGAACAAGCCATGAGCGCGGAGTTGAGCATCGCATGGGCCGTGATGAAATGGCCTCTCGCCGCCTGTCTCGTCCTACCGCCATTGCTCGTTTATCTCGGACTGCACGTCGTGAAGCGCGAGGTCATATTCGTTGATCTCGCGCTGGCGCAGGTTGCCACCATGGGAACCTGCATCGCCTTGATTCTTGGCTTCCACTTCGGCGATCTCACGACGTTCTGGATCTCGCTCGGCGTCACGTTCCTCGCGGCGGGACTCTTCAGCTGGTCGCGCAGCGTCGAGAAGCACGAGGTTCCCCAGGAGGCGATCATAGGCATCACGTTCGTGGTCGCGGCCGCTGCGGTGATTCTCCTATTGAGCCGCGTCGCTGGCGGCAAGGAAGAGCTGGAACACCTGCTCACCGGCGATATTCTCAACGTGACGATGGGGGA
>JANMAY010000026.1:0-2209 GCA_031360095.1 Gemmatimonadaceae bacterium | reverse complement strand
CACCCTCGACCGCGCGAGATCGGTGCAGCGAAGCGTGACGTGATGCAGCCCCGGTGTCTGAATCTGGATTCCACTCGTGCTTCCCACAGCGGTTGCGGTCATGATGGCTCCTACGGTTGAGGTCTCGGTTTCTTGCTGCGGCAATTTCTGACGCGTAGTTTGGGGCGCCGGTCTCACCTGAGTCTCACCTGGCGGCTGGCCCCGCCCGCGATCCTCTCGACCCGACTCAAGTTGCTGCGACTGAAGACGTTCGGAGGCTTGTCGCTCGAGAGCGACACCGGTGAACTTGCTGGCGCGGCGATGCAGAAGCGGCGACTCGCTCTCCTCGCCACGCTCGCCGTGGCCAGTGCGAAAGGGCTGACTCGCGACAAGATCCTCGGTCTGTTGTGGCCCGAGGTGGACGAGGCGCGCGGTCGGCAGGCATTGTCACAGGCCCTCTACGCCCTCCGCAAGGACACGGGCGAGGAGGACCTGGTGACCGGCAGCGATGTGCTTTGCCTGAACGCGGACGTCATCTCCTCGGACGTTGCCGACCTCGAGGCGGCGATCGCGCGCGGAACACCACAGGGCGCGGTCGCCGTCTACGATGGCCCCTTCCTCGACGCCGTTTACATCTCCGGCGCCGATGAATTCGAGCGGTGGGCAGAGGCCGAGCGTGTTCGTTTCGCACACATCGCGGAGCGCGCGCTCGAGCAGCTGGCGACCGACGCGGACACGCAGGGCGACCACCGTGCCGCCGCCGACTGGTGGCGCAAGCTGGTCGCGCTCGATCCCCTCAAGACGCGCGCGAACGTCGGCCTCATGTCTGCCCTCGCGGCATCGGGAGAGCGCACGAACGCACTCCGCCACGTAGATCGGTATGCGAAACGCCTGCACGACGAGATCGACGCAGAGCCGGCGGCTCAGGTGCGCAGCCTCGCCGAGCGTCTCCGCGGAGAATCGCGAGCCGCCGGAGAAGACCGCCCGGTCACCGCGACTCACGATGCGCAGGATCTCGCCTTCAACGACCGCTTCACCATCGAGCGCGAGCTGGGCCGCGGGGGAATGGCGGTCGTATTCCTCGCCCGCGACCGCAAGCACGATCGCTACGTCGCGCTCAAGATGCTGCACCCGGAGCTCGGCGCCGCCCTGGGCCGGGAACGGCTCGCGCGCGAAATTTTCGTCACCGCCCGCCTCCAGCACCCCCACATTCTTCCCCTTCACGATTCGGGCGAGCACGACGGCACGCTCTACTACGTGATGCCGTATGTCGAAGGTGAATCGCTGCGAGGTCGGCTCAGCCGGGAGAAGCAGCTTCCGCTCGACGATGCGATCCGAATCGCGCGAGAAGTCGCCGATGCGCTCGATCACGCGCATCGCCGCGGCGTCGTGCATCGCGACATCAAGCCGGAAAACATTCTTCTCGCGGAAGGGCATGCGGTGGTCGCCGACTTTGGAATCGCGCGACTCGTTTCCGCCGCGCTCGACCCTGCGCTCACGCAGACCGGCATGGCGCTCGGCACCCCCGCGTACATGAGTCCCGAGCAGATCCTGGGAGACGCCGATGTGGGCCCGCAAAGCGACATTTTCAGCCTCGGGTGCGTCTTGTTCGAGATGCTTGCCGGCCGCCCGCCTTGGATCGGGGCGACGTTCCAGGCCCTGCTCGCGCGGCGATTCACGGAGGCACCACCCTCGCTGCGCGCCCTGCGCGTCGATGTCCCATCGTGGCTCGACGATGTCGTGCGCCAGATGCTCACCGACGCGGTCGACGCACGAACCCCCGCGGCCGCCGACGTCATGCGCGCGCTCTCGGCAGCGCATGGCCGCACCCCCTCGCGGCTGCCGGCCATGCCGGGTGAGCTCGTTGGACGAAGTCGGGAGACGACAGCGGCGGCCGCGCTGCTCTCGAGCGGCGACGTGCGCCTGCTGACCTTCACCGGCGCGGGCGGCACCGGCAAGACACGCCTCGCACTCACCGTTGCGACGGCCGTCGAGCATCACTTCGACGCGGTGTACTTCGCGGATCTCTCCGCCGTGACGGGTTCGGAGACGGTTGTCGCAGCGATCGCGGACGTTCTGCATGTCCGCGCGGTCGAAGGTACGGATTTGTTGAGCGCGCTCACGCGAGAGATCGCCGACGGCCGCGTGCTGCTCGTGCTCGACAACTTCGAGCAGGTCGTGCAGGCCGCGCCGCAGGTTGCACGCCTTCTATCCTCCTGCTCGGCACTGC
>JANMAY010000476.1:0-13100 GCA_031360095.1 Gemmatimonadaceae bacterium | reverse complement strand
GTGGCAGAAGTCGTTCAGCTCGTGTCCGGCCTTGTATTCCCTCCAAACCGCCAGCCCTCGGCGGAGGCAGGAATGCGGCGCGCAATGTCGTCGCTCGGCATCACGGATCCTGAAGCGCTTGGCCGCGCAGTCCAGGTTCCTGGCGAACCGCGCGATGCCGTGCTCACGGAGCTCACGGTTGGCGAGACGTACTTTTTTCGCGAGGACCGGCAGTTCGACTTGCTGCGCACGCACATCCTGCCGTCGCTGCTCGAGACGCGCGGCGCACTGTCACCGTTGCGCGTGTGGAGTGCCGGCTGTGCCTCGGGCGAGGAGCCGTACACCGTGGCCATGACGCTTCGCGAGCTGGGGTGGTCGCACCCCGCGCGCATCCTCGGCACCGATGTGGCTCGGGCGCGACTGAATGCTGCACGACGTGGACGCTACACGCGCTGGTCGCTCCGCGGTGTAACGCCGGCGCGTATCGAGCGGTGGTTCGACAAACGCGCCTCGCACTTTCAGCTCGATCCCGGAATTCTCGCGTCCGTGCAGTTCTCGGCGCTCAACCTTGTCGCGGACGAATATCCCTCCGCGGCGACCGACACGATGGATCAGGACGTCGTCCTGTGCCGCAACGTCCTCATCTACTTCGACATGCCGACCGTGGCGTTGATTGCGACACGCCTGCTCGCGGCGCTCGCGCCGAACGGCTGGCTGCTGCTTGGCGCCTCCGATCCTCCGTTGTCCGACCTGGTGCCCTGCGAAGTCGTCATGACGCCAGCAGGCATGGCGTATCGGCGCGACGATCGTGATCCGGCGCGCATGGAGGCCGCCGCCGCGGAACGCAACCGACCACCCCTCGCTCGCACATATCCTGTGCGCGAACCAGTCGAATACGCACCAGCTGCTCCGCCAGCTGCTCCGCCAGCTCCTCCGCCAGTCGCCCCGTTGCAGCCTATCGCGGTGCCTGTCGCGCAACCGGTCTTCGCAGTTGAAGACGCTGGAGCGGCGTACGCAGCAGCAGACTACCCGCGCGCAGAAGCACTCACCCGCGAGCTGCTCGAGCGCGATGCGAGCCTGCCTGGCATGTGGGTGCTCCTCATTCGCTCCATCGCCAACCAGGGACGTCTCCGCGAGGCCGACGCGGAGTGCATACGCGCACTCGATCTGCATCGTCTTTATCCCGAGCTGCACTACGTGCACGCGGTGCTGCTCAGCGCAGCGGAGCAGCATCGCGAGGCGGCGCACGCGGCGCGACGCGCGCTCTACCTCGACGCGCGATTCGTCATGGCGCATCTCCAGCTCGGCGACGCACTCGCGCGCACCGGCGAGAGCGATCGCGCCGCACTGGCATTCGAGAACGGGCTCCGTGAGCTCGCGGCGTTTTCGGAAGGAGAGATCCTTCCAGCTGCCGATGGGGTGCCCGCGTCGCGTCTGCGCCAGCTCGCCGACATGCGCCTGCGCGGTATTCGCGAAGTGCGCTCAGCATGACGCGGTCGCCCGCGCAGGCACGCGCGCTTCTGGATGCACGAGCGCGTGTGCTGGCCCGACCCATTGCAGCGAGCAGCGACGGCGATGCCGACATCGTCGAGCTGCTGTGCTTCCAGGTTGGAGAGGAACAGATGGCGCTTCCATTGGCCAACATCGTCGCGATTGCGCAGGCGATCACCATCGCTCCGCTTCCGCGCGCGGTGCCGCCGGTCTACGGAGTGTGCGCATGGCGCGGGCGGCCCCTCACGGTCCTCTCGCTCGCGACCACTCCACCAGTGATCACGGGCGAGAGTCGTCTCGTGGTTCTTGGCTCCGGCGCACGCGCGGCGCTGGCCGTCGTGGTGGACATCGTGCACGACGTCGGCCGAACGAACGGCGTCGAGCTCGCGCCGGCCGGCCCAGGACCGCGACACGCGTATACGCTTGGAATTGGCGCCGACGGACTGCTCGTGCTCAGTGCCGATGCGCTGCTGAATCCACAGATGCTGCATGACTTACCCACACGTAACGAGGACCAATGACTTGGACGATTAGTCGGCGCATCGCCGCCAGCGTCGCGATCGAACTCGTGCTCCTCCTCTCGGTCGCCGCCGTCGGAGTCTTCGCGCTGCGCCGCACGGCGGAAGCATACGAGCATGCCCTCTGGGTTCGGAGAACCCAAGTCGCGCCGGCTCTTCAGGCGGAATCGGAGATCCGGGGCGCGAATGTCGAACAGGTCAGGCTCTTCATAGTGAATGACCCGCGCCATGCGCGGTCTCGCGACAGTTTGGTGGACGTCGCCCGCAAGCTCATCGTCAACCTTCACGATTCCTCCTCCACGGCCGCGGACAGCGCGCGGTGGACGACCACGCTGGCGGCGCTTCGAAAATGGAACAGCGCCAACGTCTCGGCGACGGCCACGCAAGTCGCTGGTGACAAGGTCGAAGCCATGCGGATTCGTAGCACGAGCCTGGAGCCGCTGCGCCAAGAGATGGACTCGATCATTCACACCGGCGTCCTCGCGGCGAAAGCGCACGGTGACCGTCTTGGCGCCGAGGGCGCATCGGCGTCGAATATCGCGAAGCAAACAATCGTGCTGGGAACTCTGCTCTCGCTCTTCGTGGGACTGCTGGCAGGATACCTGATCAGCAGGTCGATCGACCGTGAGCTGCAAGAGACGGCACTCCGCATCGCGTCCGGAAGCGCGGAGATTCTCGCCGCCACGACGGAGCAGGCCGCGGGGACGAACGAATCGATGGCAGCCGTGACGGAGACCGTGGCCACTGTGAACGAGGTCGCACAGACGGCCGCGCAATCCGCGGAACGGGCCCGCACTGTCGCTGACGCCGCGCAGCGCGCCGCCGACGGAGGGCGTGCCGGCCGACAAGCGGTCGACGCCTCCGTCGCCGCGATGCAGTTGGTGCAGGCGCAGGTCGAGACGATGGCACGTGGCATCGTCGCGCTCGCGGAGCAGGCGCAGGCGATCGGCGAGATCACGACCGCGGTGAGTGACATCGCCGAGCAAACCAAGCTGCTCGCGCTGAATGCAGCGGTCGAGAGCACCCGGGCCGGTGAGCACGGCCGCGGATTCGCGCTCGTCGCCGCGGAGATCAAGGCCCTCGCGGGCGAAGCCAAGGATTCCACGGTGTCCGTACGACGCCTGCTCTCCGAGATTCAGCGCGCCACGAGCGCGGCGGTGATGGCGACGGAACAGGGTACCAAACAGACAGCGGCCGCTGTCCGACAGGTGAGCGAAGCGGGCCAGATCATCGGCCAACTCGCCAGCGCGATCGAGGATTCGGCGCAGGCCGCGGCGCAAATCGTCGGCTCGGCCGGACAGCAGGCACTTGGCATGGAGCAGATCCGCCAGGCGATCTCGAACATCCACGACGCAACGCAGCAACATCTCCTCGCGACACAACAGTCCGAGGCGGCAGCGCAAAATCTCACGACCACCGGCACACGTCTGGTCGAGCTCGTGGGAGCGCGAGGCCGCGGGTAGTGCGACGCGACGACGGAGTGCGCTCCGTGTGCGGTGAGCACGCTCGTGGCTGACGACGTGCTTGCTGCGCGTCTGCTCAGCATCTTCGTCGAGGAGCTGGGGGAGCAGGTGCAGCAGCTCAACGAGTATCTGTTGGCGCTCGAACGTGCGCCGGGAGATGCCGAATCGTTGAACAGCGTGTTTCGCGTCATGCACACGCTCAAAGGCGCTGCGCGCGCTGCGGGTGTGCTCGAGATCGAGAATCTCTGCCATCTGATGGAAACGGACCTCGCCCGTGCGCGAGAGTCGGCCGTCCCACTTGGCGGCGCCGCCGTGGCCGTGCTCTTCGAAGCGGCCGACGCGCTCACCGATGCGCGCGATCGGCTCGCCGCCGGCTCCTCGCTCGCCGCGGGACCGATCGAGACGGTGTTGCAGCATGCGCGCGGACGGGGTGAGCCCGCTCCCGCCCCGCGCGCTGCACCCGCAATCGTGCCTGCCGTGGTCGCGCCCACGGATGCTCCCACGGATGCTCCGCCGAGTGGAAGCCCAACACGCAGCGGCTCGGATGGGACGCGCGATGAGCTGGTTCGCGTGGGAATGCATCATGTGGACGCCATTTCCAACGCTGCCGGCGAGGTGACGAGCCTTGCCGCGGTGCTGAGCGAGCGGGCGGATGATCTCGCCGCGCTGCGACTCCGCGTGCGCAAAGAGCGCTCGCGTCTCGAGCGGCGCGACGACACCGCGCTCGCGGACGTCGATCGCGCGATCACTCGGCTGCTGCGCCGCGCCGGTGACGATGCGCGCACGCTCGGATCGGTGTCTGGCCGATTGAGCGACACCGCGCGTCGGCTTCGCCAGCGATCGCTCCGAGAGTTGACGGAAACCCTGCCGCGCGTGGTGCGCGATGTGGCGCACGATGTGGGCAAGGACGTGCGCCTCGTCGTCACCGGCGACGAAATCGAAGCCGACCGAGTCGTCGTGGAAGCGCTGCGCGAGCCGCTGCTGCATCTGATGCGAAACGCCGTCGACCACGGCTTGGAGACGGAGGAGGAGCGCCGCGTCTCGGGGAAACCCGCTCAGGGAATCATCGAGCTGGCGGTCACGCTGCGCGGCGATCGCCTCCGTCTCACCATCAGCGATGACGGGCGTGGTCTCGACCACGCGGCGATTCGTCGCGCGCTCGAGCAACGCGGGCGCCCGGTGCCGAGCGACGCAGCAGCGTTGCAGCACACGATCTTCGAGGAAGGGCTGTCGACGCGCGATCGCGCCACCACACTCTCGGGCCGAGGCGTTGGACTTGGCATCGTTCGCGTGTCCATCGAGCGAATCGGTGGCATGGTGGAGGTGCGCTCGGTGGCGAAGCGCGGTACGACGTTCATCCTCGAAGTGCCGTTGAGCATCGCGACGCTGCGCGCGCTCACGGTTCAGGTGGGACAGACGCTCTTCGGCATTCCGAGCACGTTCGTCGAACGCGTGGACCGGGTCCGCGTGGGGCGGATTACGAATGTCGACGGGCGTGCGATGCTCACGACCCCGGGCGCGATGCCGACGCCAGTGACCTCGCTCGCGGCGTTGCTTGGGCCGCCATTCACGGAATCCACCGCCGACGACGTGTTGCACATCGTGACGGTGGCGCTTGGTGGGCGCCGACTTGGACTGGTCGTGGACGATCTACACGACGAGCGCGAGCTCGTGCTGCGCCGGCTCGAGCACGTCGGAGCAGCCGCGGCGGCGCTCACGGTCGGCACGGCACTGCTCGGGGACGGCGAGGTCGTGCTCGTGCTCGGCGTCGCGGCACTGGTCGGCAGCGGGCACTCGGGCACGTCGCTCCGCATGGCGGCGGAGGATCGCTTCGATCCCGCCACACGACGCATTCTCGTCGTCGACGATTCGATCACCTCTCGCACCTTGGAGCAGAGTGTACTGGCCGCGGCTGGCTACGATGTCGTCGTCGCGGTGGATGGCCTGGAGGCGTGGCGCGTGATCGAACGCGGCGGCATCGCGCTCGTCGTCAGTGACGTCGAGATGCCGCATCTCGATGGGATCGGACTGTGTGAGCGCATCCGAGCTTCACAGAGCCACGCCGCACTTCCGGTTATCCTCGTGACGTCGCTCGACCAGCCGGCGCAGCGTGCGCGCGGTCTCGAGGCGGGCGCGGATGCCTACGTGACCAAATCCGGCTTCGACCAGGATACGCTGCTCACGACGATTCGTCAGCTGCTCGGCGCACCACGCGGAGGGAGCTCGTGATTCGTGTGCTGGTCGCGGACGATTCTGCAACGGCGCGCGCGCTGCTCGTGAGCATCCTCTCCGCGGAGCGTGACATCGTCGTCGTCGGGGAGGCGCGCACCGGGACGGAGGCCGTGGAGTTGGCGGAGCGGCTGATGCCCGATTTGATCACGATGGACGTGCACATGCCGGAGCTGGATGGCCTCGAGGCCACGAAGCAGATCATGACGCGGTCGCCGCGGCCCATTCTGGTGGTGTCGTCGGCCACGGGAAGCGACGTGGCACTTTCGCTCGACGCCACGCGGGCAGGCGCGTTGATGGCGATCGCGAAGCCGTCGGGGGAGCAATCTCCGTCGCATGACAGCGAGCGGCGCCAACTCGTGAACATGGTGCGAGCGCTCGCGCACGTGAAAGTGGTGCGGCGGCATGGCGGCCCATCGCACGCGACGATTGCACCCATGAGTGCATCGACCGCGACGCCTGCGTCGTTCCGCGCGGCGTCGGCCAGCGTTCCCGAGTTGCTGGCGATCGCGGCGTCCACCGGCGGGCCCGCAGCGCTCCGCGCCATTCTTGCCGATCTGCCCAAGAGCTTTCCGCTTCCGATTCTCGTGGTGCAGCACATCGCCCGCGGATTCACCTTGGGGCTGGCGCAGTGGCTCGACGGTGCGAGCGCGCTGCACGTCAAAGTCGCGGAGCTGACTGAAGAGGTACGACCGGGCGTCGTGTACATCGCGCCCGACGACCGCCACCTCGGCGTGCGCCGCGACGTCACCGGCATTCTCCGCATTCAGCTCGACAGCGCGGCGCAGGTTGGCATCTTCCGCCCGTCTGCGACCTATCTCTTTCATTCCTGTGCGGAGAGTGTGGGCCGCGGGGTGCTCGCGCTCATCCTGACGGGAATGGGTGACGACGGCGTGGACGGGTTGCGCCACGTGCGACGCACCGGGGGCCGGATTCTGGCGCAGGACGAAGCCTCTTCCGTTATTTATGGCATGCCGCGCGAAGCACAGCGAGCGGGAATCGTGGATCAGGTGGTCGCGCTCGACGACGTCGCACGTCGGCTGCGGGAGATCGCCTCGTGACCGACGCGCCGGAACTCGCCACGACATCCCCTGCATCGGGCGCTCGCGTGCTCGTCGTGGAAGACAGCGCCACGCAGGCGGCGGCACTCGCGCTCCTCCTCGAGCGGGCGGGCTATGCGACCGTCCTCGCACGCCGCGCGGATCGCGCCCTCGAGCTGTTGGAGCACGAACACATCGATTTGGTGTTGAGCGACGTCGTCATGCCGGTCATGGACGGGTACGAGCTGTGCCGGCGCATCAAGGCACAGGCAGAGTGGCGGGACATCCCCGTCGTGCTGCTCACGAGCGTCACGGATCCGCTCGCGATCGTCCGCGGGCTCGCCTCCGGCGCCGACCACTACGTTACGAAGCCGTACGATCCGGAAGGACTGCTGGCACGCGTGCGGTTCGTCATGCACCGCGCGGCCAATCCCCAGCACATCGTCCCGGCACCGTTCGACATCGAGTTGCTGGGCACGAAGTTCAGCATTCGGGCAACCAAGGAGCAGATCCTCGAGCTTCTGGTGTCCAGCTATTCGGACCTCGTGCGAACCAGTGAAGTCGTTCGCGATGCGGAGAAGCGCGGGCGATTGTTGTACGAAGAAGCACAGCGCGCCACTCGCGCGCGTGATGATGTGCTCGCGATCGTGTCGCACGACCTGCGCAATCCCATCAATACCATCCATATGAGCACGTCCTTCCTGCTCGACGCTCTGGCGGAGCCGGGTGGCAAGGAGGTGCCCGTCGTCGCGCAGCTGCAAGTAATGAAGCGTGCGACGCACCGGGCGAACGCGCTCATCGGCGATTTGCTCGACGTATCGCGAATCGACGCAGGCACGCTCGCGGTCGCGACCACGGCCATCGACGCGTCGATGCTCTTAAAGGACGCCGCGCTGGAGCTCGAACCGCTCGTCACCGGTTCGAAACTCGTCTTCGAGCACTCGTGGAACGGCCCCGACCTGCTCGTGGCGGCGGACCGGAGCCGCATTGGACAGGTGTTCTCGAACCTCGTTGGCAACGCGATCAAGTTCACCAAGGCCGGCGGCACGGTGACGATCACCGGCAGCCGCCGAGACGATATGGCAGACTTCGACGTCATCGATACCGGAGCGGGAATTCCGCCCGAGCAACTGCCCCATCTCTTCGACCGATTCTGGCAAGCGAACAACACGACACGCAGTGGTGCGGGGCTTGGCCTCTTCATCGTGAAGGGCATCGTGGAGGCGCATCATGGCACGATCGCGGTGGAGAGCGTGGCGGGACAAGGAACCCGGTTTCGCGTCAGTCTCCCGGCAGCGGTGAAGCGATAGCTGGACGGCGTGCGCCGCACGGTGTTTCACGTCGCTTCGTCACCCGCCCGCTTTCGCCGGCGCCGCGAGCTCCGTGCGCGTCACGACCTCCACCGTGTACCCGTCTCGCGAGAGAAGCGATTCGAGCAGTTGCCGAGCGCTCCGGTCAGCCTGCGGCAACAGGCCCGACTGCTCGCCCGCCGCGCGGATCTGCGCGCGGATCTGCGCCTGCATCCGATCGCGGTCTTCGGGTTGGAATCGGAAAAAGAGCGCAGACGTTTCGTCATACGTTCGCGAGCTCAGCACCTCCACAGCAAGCACCTCGGCGCGCGGCAGCTCGATCGTGATGCGCTTCGCGCGATCGTCGATTTTGACTTGCACGTTCTTCTTCATGTCGATGCCGGCGAGCACCTTTCCCGTCACCACGATCAGCGTCCGTCGCTGCAACCCGAACTTGCTCTGCTGATAGCTCACGACGTCACGCAGCGTGAGCTCCGTGGAGACGAGCTTAGCGACGTTCTGAATTTGGCTCACGACCATCTCGTGCGTCACGCGCGGGGCTGAGGCGCTCCAGGGCCAGCGCGCGGATGATACGGCGACCCGAGCGACGACGATCGACAGCACGATGACCGCAACCGCGAGCGCACCGCGGAGAAGACGAGACATGTCGCAACATAGCACTTTTGACGTGGGCACTGGCCGCAATGCATCTTGAGCCGTGAACCTTCGCCTCCTTCTCGCGTGGCTGCACCTCCTCGCACTCGCCGTTGGCCTCGCCGGCGTCTGGGCCCGCGCGCGCGCGCTTCGCGATTCGCTCCGCGATCCCGAAGACCAGGGTGCGCTTCGCCGAGCATTCATCGGCGATGCGTGGTGGGGAGTCGCCGCGGGACTCTGGGTCGTCACCGGACTCTGGCGGCTCTTTGGCAGTACCGAGAAGAGCACGTCCTACTACTTCGCGAATCACGTCTTTTACCTCAAGGCCGCGCTCTTCTTCGCCATCGTAGGTCTCGAGATCTGGCCGATGATCACGCTCATCCGCTGGCGATCGAAAAGGGCGCTTCCAAATCCGCGCGACGCCGGGCGGATCGAGGTGATCAGCTACGTCCAGTGCGCGCTCGTCGTTGCCGTCGTGCTCGCGGCGGTGAGCATGGCGCGCGGTTATGGGATGCCGGCGTCTGCCACTGCGGCGGCGCGCGCCGCGGCGGTCCATGGCGTGGCAGACGCGCCCGCGACCCTGCCCGTCGATGATTCTATCTCCGTCCCGGAGATGAAGCCCACCGGAGTCGAGACGGTCACGAACGACGACCTCACCCTCCTGTCGCGCGAGATCGCCATGCCGCTCGACGGCATCGACCCCGCCACGCTGCACGGCAACTTCGACGAGCGACGCGGCGGCGGAACTCGGCAACACCAGGCGCTCGACGTCATGGCAGCGCGGCGCACCCCGGTGAAGGCGGCGGCCAATGGAAGAGTGCTGAAGCTGTTCACCAGCAAGGCCGGCGGGCTGATGGTGTACGCGGCCGATTCCTCGGAAAGGTTTATCATGATGTACGCGCATCTCGACGGATATGCGCCGGGACTGCGCGACGGAGCATCGCTCACGCGCGGTCAAGTGATTGGCTACGTGGGATCGACCGGCAACGCGTCCCCGAGTGCGCCACATCTCCACTTCGCGATCGCCCGCAGTGCCGACGTCAAACGCTGGTCGAAAGGAAAGCCGATCGATCCCCTGCCCGTTCTTCGCGCGAGCGCGACTCTTAAAGGATGACCGCGCGCAGGTCATCGTTGATCCACCATCTCTCCAACACCGTGCACATACTCTCGAACGCATTCCCCAAAACGCAAGCCGCTGTGGCCGTACTCCTGCTCGCCGTCGCCAGCCGGCAGGCGACCGCCCAGCAGAATGTCGACTGGCCCGTCTACGGCGGCAGTGACGACCACACCCACTACAGTACGCTCGCGCAGATCACGCCGGCCAATGTCAAACGGCTGAAAGTCGCGTGGACGTACGACACGCACGACGCGTTCGCCGGCTCAGAGATGCAGAACAATCCCGTCGTGATCGACGGCGTCCTGTACGGCACCACGCCAAAGCTGCACGTCTTCGCACTCGACGCCGCGACAGGAAAGGAGATCTGGCGCTTCGACCCGAATAACGGCGCGCCGCCGACATCGCGCATCCGCCATCGGGGCGTCGTCGTCGCCGGTGACCGCGTGCTGTTCAACTATCGCAACCGGCTCTACGCACTCGACCGTAAGACGGGACGCCCCATCCGCACCTTTGGGGACACGGGCTGGGTGGATCTTCGCGCCGGACTCGGTCGCCCGGTGGAGGGGCTGTCGGTGAGTGCGAGCTCGCCGGGCGTCGTCTTCGACGGAATGCTGATCATGGGGAGCACCGTGCCCGAGGCGTTGCCCAGTGCACCGGGCGACATCCGAGCGTTCGATCTGCAAACCGGGACGCTTCGCTGGAGCTTCCACACGATCCCGCATCCCGGTGAGCCCGGATACGAGACATGGCCCCCCGAGGCGTGGAAAATCGCCGGCGGCGCGAACGCATGGTCCGGGGTCACCCTCGACGCTCGGCGCGCCATGGTGTTCGTGGCCACCGGTTCGGCGTCATTCGATTTTTACGGCGGCAATCGCCTCGGCGACAATCTGTACGCGAACAGCGTCATCGCGCTCGACGCACGCACCGGCAAGCGCATCTGGCACTATCAAGTGCTCCGCCACGATCTCTGGGATCGCGATCTTCCCGCGGCGCCCGTGCTCGTGACCGTCACGCATGGCGGCAAGCAGATCGACGCCGTCGCGCAGATCACCAAGACAGGCCACGTGTTCGTGCTCGATCGCGAAACCGGGTCGTCGCTGTTCCCGGTTGCCGAGCGTCCAATGCCGGCCGCGGTGCTTCCGGGCGATCGTTCGGCGTCCACGCAACGGTTCCCGTTACAGCCTCCGCCATTTTCGCGACAGCAGCTCACGCGCCGAGAACTCACCACGCGCACGCGCGCCGCGCATGCATCAGCGTTGAAATTGTTTGAGCAATTCGGTACCCGTCATCCATTCGACCCGCCGAACGACAAGGGCACGATCATCTTCCCCGGCGTCGACGGCGGCGGCGAATGGGGTGGTCCGGCGTTCGATCCCAAGACGGGCCTGCTGTACGTGAATGCCAACGAGATGGCATGGCTGCTCAAGCTCGTGCCGCGCAGCGACAAGTCGCTCTATGCGGCGAACTGCGCAGGCTGTCACGGTGACAACCGGGCCGGCACCGCGATGGCCCCGACACTGATCGACGTCGGCGCGAGGCGCACACGCGAGCAGATCGCGCAGATCATCCGCGACGGCACAGGCCGCATGCCCGCGTTCGCGAGCGCGCTCGAGGGTCGCGCTGTCACCGATCTCGTGAACTTTCTCATCACTGGACGAGATTCGTCGGCAGCGGTGGGCCCCGATCCGTTCGGCGTTCCGTATCGCAACGCCTACTTCGACATCTTTCTCGACCACGAGGGCTATCCGGCAATCAAGCCGCCGTGGGGAACGCTGAACGCGATCGATCTGAATGCCGGGACGATTCGGTGGTCCGTTCCCTTCGGCGAGTATCCCAAACTCGCCGCGAAAGGCATTCGCAACACCGGCACCGACAACTACGGCGGCGCGATCGTGACCGAGAATGGCCTGCTGTTCATCGCCGCCACGACGTACGACAACAAGATTCGCGCGTTCGACAAGCGGAGCGGCAAGGTATTGTGGAGCGCTGCGCTGCCGGCAGCCGGCAACGCTACGCCCTCGACCTACATGGCAAACGGTGTGCAGTACGTCGTCATCGCATGCGGTGGCGGGAAGAACGGCGCTCCCAGCGGGGGAACGTACGTCGCGTTCGCGCTGAGCCCGCAAGCAAGATGATCGTAAAACCGTGAACGATTGCCGCGTCGTCTGAACATCCGTAAGCTACGACGCTCGCTTCCCTCAGCTCTTGGAGTCACAATGCAGCGGTTCCGCACTCGCTCGCTCGCGGTTTTCTCCACTCTGCTCGTGACGGCGGCGGCGTGCACGTCGGCGTCGTCTGCCGGTACCGCATCCGGCAGCTCGGCGACCATCCCTGGCGCGTACGACATCAGATACCAGGGCAACTTCCGCGCGCCAATGGGCATTCAACTGTGGAGTTTCCGGGAAGCGGCAAAAAAAGATCCTACGAGCATGCTGCACATGACCCGCCGCATGGGCATCACACACGTGGAGACGGCGGGACTCTACGGCATGACGGCACCGCAGCTCGCCGAGGCGCTCAGGAACTCGGGCCTTCGCGCCACGTCGATGCACGTCTCGGTCGATGACCTCACGAAAAACCCCGACGTCGTCATTGCCAACGCGAAGGCACTGGGCGCGAAGTACGTCGGCACCGCGTGGTACCCGCATACCGGCGCCTTCACCGAGGCCGACGCGCGAAAAGCGATCGCGGACTTCAACAAGTTCGGGCAGCGGATGAAAGATGCCGGGCTCAAGTTCTTCTACCACAACCATGGCTACGAGCCCGTGCCCTACGTCAATGGCACGTTGCTCGACCTCATGATTCGCGAGACGGATCCGTCGCTGGTGTCGTTCGAGATGGATGTGCTCTGGACCTATCTCCCGGGTGTCGATCCCGCGGCGCTCATTCGCAAGTATCCTGGGCGGTTCAAGCTCATGCACATCAAAGACATGAAGCCGGGCATCGCGCGGGGATCGCTCTCGGGCGGTCTGCCCGCCGAACAGCAGTCCATCATTGGGCAAGGCCAGGTGAACTGGGCCGAGGTCATGGCGGCGGCGGAGAAGGATGGGTTGGAGTACTACTACATCGAAGACGAGTCTCCCGATCCCGTGAGCAACGTGCCGCAAACCATCTCTTATCTGGAGCGGCTGCGGTACTGAACGCGCGACGCGCGCTCCACGCGGCGCTCATCGTTCTCGCTGGAGTCTCGCAGGCGTCGGCACAGCCGGCGCCTGCAGCCGGCGGCGCGGCCCCCACTGACACCTATGTACTGGTGAGTGGAGTGATCGGAGGCGTCACAGGCTATCGCCGGATCGAGCAGCGGCTCGCGGCATTCGGAC
>JANMAY010000465.1:0-8058 GCA_031360095.1 Gemmatimonadaceae bacterium | reverse complement strand
ACGGTGCGTCTTGTGATGTCCCGAGTGGAACTGCTCCACGGACAGATAGTCGACCCCCACCAGTTGCACGCCCACCGACACGAGATACGCCGCGCCGTCCGGCGCAACGTAGGTGTAGTCGGGGTGGAACTCCGAGCTTCCGGCTGCCAACCACGCGGAGTTACGCGTCTTGAACAGCACCCGCGTGACACCGGTCAGATCATGCGCACGCAACTCTGCCTCACCAATGCTCATCACCGAGTCCGCGAACGCGATCAATCGCGCCGAACCTACCAGCACGTCGAGCGCGAGCGTATCCACCCCGGCTCCATCGTCGAAGAAATGCTTCGGCGCGTCGACGTGCGTACCCGTATGCGAGCCGAGATCCAACCGGGAGACGTTTGCACCATCGCCTTGCGAAATAGCCTGATGCGCCGTGATGGAGGTGACCGGATTGCCGGGATAGATCACACCACCCGACTTTAGAGACATCGATACGTCGAACATTCGTGGTGCGCGCGTCATCGCTCCTCCCCGACAGCCGCCGTTTCTTCGGCGAAAAGTGCGCTCGATACGCCGTAGCCGCCCGCCTCGCGCACTCCGCGAGCGACAGTCCGGCGGCCTTCGTCCTGCGGCGATTGCAGTGCGCCGCGACTGGCGCGAAAGCGGCGCCCCGCTTCGACGATGAAGAGATCGCACAGTGCCAGCTCGTGCGCACAGGCTGACTCTCCGCGCTCCTCGAGCAGACGCTGCGTCCGTGCGATCACACAGGCCGTGGCGAACAGTTCGACCGCCATGTCGCTCAAACGCTCCAGCTCCTGCTGCCGCTCCACGATCTCCTTCTTATATGCACGCACCAACCGCTCGGCGGCATCCTTGAGCTCGGCCACGTGTTTCTCGAAGTGCCGTGCGTGTTGCTCGAGACGCTGGTGCACGGCGACGTCGAGCGTCGGAGTGGTACCGAGCCGGCTGGCGAGACGTGAGGCGGCAAATCCCGAGATCAGACCGAGATGTCGCAGCGGTCGACGCAGCGCGATGCCGAGCTCCTTCAGCGTCGCGGCGGGACCCTGAATCCCGTTGAGCGAGATGAAGAGCCGCAGGATCTCGTTCGTGCCTTCGAAGATCCGATTGATGCGAGCATCGCGCAGGTGTCGCTCGTACGGGTACGGCTTCACGTATCCGCGGCCGCCCGCGACCTGGACCATCTCGTCGGCAGCGCGCCAGAGCATCTCGCTCGCAAACACTTTGCAGCACGCGGCCTCGAGCGCATACTCACCCTCCGGTGCGCCAGCGAGACGCGCCAGCTCCCCGAGCATGGCGTCCGCGGCGAAAATGTCGCTTGCCGTCCGCGCGAGCTTGCGCTGCGTGATCTCGAAATCGGCGATCGGGCGACCGAATTGCACGCGTTCCTCCGCGAACTTCACCATCTGCGCCAGCAATGATTTCGTCGCGGTAGTGCATCCCGCGGCGAGCGTGAACCGGCCGCCGTTCAACACACGCACCGCGACGCCGAACCCTTTACCAACGGTCCCGAGCACGTGGTCGGCGGGAACGCGAAGGTCGTCGTACACGAGCTCCGCTTGCGTGGAGCCGCGAATGCCCAGCTTGCGAACCGTGCCGGCCACTTTGAAGCCGGGCATGTCCGGCCGGATGATGAATGCCGTGGGACGAAGTACGGTCTCGCTGCCGCGCTGTACCGGAGTCTGCGCAAATGTCGCGATCACACCGGCGCGATGACCGTTGCCAATCCAGTGCTTGCGTCCGGTGAGCGACCAGCTGCCGTCGTCGTTCTGATGCGCGTGCGTCACGATGTTTTGTGCGTCGGAGCCCGTCTCCGGCTCGGTCAGGGCATACGCGGCAAGGGTCTCGCCGCGTGCAAGCATGGGGAGATAGCGCGCCTTCTGCGCGTCCGTGCCAAATAGCACGATGGCCTTGGAGCCCAGGCCGCAGTGGACACCGAGCAGCACACCGAGCGACGCGTCGATCGTCGAGAGCACACCAAAGACGTGCGCGTACGCCGCCGGCGACAAGTCGAGTCCGCCGTACTCGCGCGGAATGGACAGCCCAAGGAAGCCGGCTTCAGCCAGGGCGTGGATGACGTCGTCGGGGATGGCCTCTTCTTCATCGAATCGCGCGGCATCGATGAGGCCATGGCTCATCCGGTCCAGCTCGCCGACCAGCCGGCGCACGGTGCGTGCCTCGTCCGGATCGCGCTCGCCGAGTGGGGCGGGGAACGGGAACAGCAGATCGTCGTGAATCGCGCCGGCGAAGATGCCTCGCACGAACGAGGGGGCGTCGTCGCTCATGCGGGGAAGCATAGATCGCGTACCCGTTGCGTGGCAATGCACGCGATGGAATCATTCAGGATGCGCATTCCTTCCCTTCGGATCAGTCTGACCGCGCTGCTCGCCTCCATGGCGCTCGTCGCGTGTCACCGCTCGTCGCCGGCGCCGGCGGCACCACGCCCGGCGTACACGTCCGGCGATCAGGTCGTGGCGGCGATGCGCGGCCGGTACAACGGTAAATGGTACACGACGCTGACGTTCACGCAGAAGACCTCGCGCCTTTTGCCGAATGACACGTGGACGGTGCAAACATGGTACGAGGCAATGCATTCCCCGGGACGGCTGCGCATCGATTTCGAGCCGCTGAGCGCAGGAGATGGTGTGCTGTATGCCCGGGATACCGAGTTTGTCGTCCAGAAGGGAAAGGTTCTCCAGTCGAAGCCGGGTCTCAATCCGCTCCTGCTCCTGGGTTTTGACATCTACAACCAGACGCTGTCCCGCAGTCTCTCGCAGCTGCGCAGGGAAGGATTCGATCTGTCTCGCGTCCACGAGGCGACGTTCGACGACCGGCCGATGTTCGTCATTGGCGCACGCCAAGGCGACCTGCGCACCAAGCAGTTCTGGATCGACGCCGAACACCTCTACTTCGTGCGCCTCATCGAGCCGGCCGCGCGGGACAGCACGAAGGTGCAGGACATCCGCTTCGTGAAATATCGCCGCGAAGGCAATGCGCGGATTGCGCCGCGGGTGGAGATCTATACTGGCGGAAAGCTCGTGTTCTATGAGGACTACAACGACATCAAGGCGAACGTGCCACTCGACGAGGCGTTGTTCGATCCGGCGAAGTGGAAGACGGCGCGCCACTGGCTCACGCCGTAGCTGAATGATCCGCGGACTGGCGCCCGCGTCACACTCGCGCGATGCTTGAGCGCATGCGACTTCTGGTACTCGGCCTTCCCCTCCTTCTGCTCGGCGCGTCGTGCCTGGCGCCAGTCGAAGTACTGCCGCTCACCGTGAGCGTCGACGCCAGCCGCACCTCGGTCGCGCCGCAAGACTCGATCGTCTTTGTAGTCAGGGCAGGCGGCAGTGCGCTCGTCGCAATTCAGGCGGAGTACGGCGATGGCGCGAGCGATTCGTTCTACCCTAGCGGTGCCCGCACCGCGACCGTCTCATTCGTGCATACCTACCTCGCGAAGGGGACATACACGGTCACCGCGACCGTGGCCGACGTGACGGCCGGACAGCAAAAGGCGACAGTGCAAATCCGGGTGAACTGACGTCGTCGCGGGTTGGCGACTGTGCTGCCACAAACTTGACACACGCCTTGAGTGACTTGTATGCTCGCGAGGCGGTCCTCTCCTAATACAGCCAGCGTACTCGCTGGCCCCCGCTGCACCGCTGCTTCGCGGTCTCGATCGTTTCGGCGCCACCCCCGGCGTCTGACGGAACTGCTCCCCCCATGGAGTTCCCTCATGCATGAAGTACCGCTTCGGTTCGCTCGGCTGTTCGGTCCCCGCTGGCGTCTTGTCACGACAGCGATGTTCTTCGCCGCCACATCAGTGCATGCGCAGGCGACGGCAACCATTACTGGACGTGTCATCGCCGAAAGCGGACAGCCGCTGGGCGCTGCGCAGGTACGCCTGGTCAACACGACGCTCGGCGGATTGACCGCGGACAACGGGCGCTACACGCTCGGTAATTTGCCGGTCGGACAGTACCGGGTGCGCGCGCAGATGCTTGGCCATCGTCCTGTCGAGGTGTCGGTCACGCTCGTCGCGGGCCAAACCGTGACCCAGGACTTCACGCTGCGCAAGCAGGTGCTGGAGCTGGACGCGGTGGTCGTGACGGGCACCGCCGGTGCCGCGCGCCAGCGCGAAGTGGGCAACGCGGTCGCGCAGATCGACATGTCCAAGGTGCAGGAGCCGCCGCAGAACGTGGGACAGCTGCTCCAGGGCCGCGCTCCAGGCATGACGGTGATGACCAGCTCCGCCGGCTCCGGGTCGGGATCGATGATCCGTCTGCGCGGCAATGTCAGCGTTGCGATGAGCAACCAGCCGCTCATCTACGTCGACGGCGTGCGTCTGCGCAGCGACGGCTACGCGAAGAACATTCCGCCCACGGGCTCCAGTCTCCGGGGTGGCAATGACATCGCGAGCCCGCTGAACGACATCAACCCGAACGACATCGAGCGCATCGAGATCATCAAGGGCGCTGCCGCGGCCACCTTGTACGGCACCGAAGCGGCGGCAGGTGTGATTCAGATCTTCACGAAGAGCGGTCACGCCGGCAAGCCGCAGTGGAGCATGCAGGTCGATGGCGGCTTCGCGCGTGCCCTCCCGTTTGGGCCCGATCCGAGCTCGGCACCGGCCGGCGACTCCATCGCGAAAGTCTACCGCGACAGCTTCCCCGATCGCTTCGCCGGTCTTCCCAACCGAGGCGTGTCGCGCGCCGGCGGGACGTCGAGCTACCTGTTCATCGACCCGTGGCTGCGCAAAGGGCTGCAGCGGCGGGTGTCGCTCTCCGTCGCTGGCGGAGGCGACGCGCTCCGCTATTTCGTCTCCGGCACGGGGACGAATGAAGACGGCGTGCTGCCCAACGACAACGAGCAGAAGAAGGTGGTTCGCGGGAACTTCTCATTCACACCGATCAGCAAGCTGCTGTTCAGCTGGAACACCTCGTATACGAAAGACGCAATCACCAACACGGCTGCGGGCAACAATGCACAGGGCCTCACCCTGAACGCATTCCGGCGCGACCGCAACTACCGATCGGATGATCGCCCGGAGGTCGTGAGTCTCCTGCTCAATCAGCAGCTCACGAGCGACATCGATCACGTGATCACCGGTGGCACGCTCAATTGGAGCGCCACGACCAACCTGAACAACCGGTTTACGGTGGGCTACGATCGCGCACAGATCGCTAACCGCAACTACCGACCGTTCGGCTTCATCTCCGCGCCCGGCGGCATTCTCTCGAATCGCGAGAACACCTACCAGAACCTTACCTTCGACTACGCGGGCAGCTACGCGCTCGGCCTCACGCCTGCGCTGCGCACGACGCTCTCGTGGGGCGGGCAGAGCGTCACGACGGAGTCGCGCGAGACGTCGGCGTACGGTGAGAACTTCCCAGGACCGGGGCTCGCCACGGTGTCGAGTGCTGGTACAACCCTCGGTTTCGAGGAACGTCAGCGCGTCGTCAACGCGGGCTTGTTCGGCCAGACGATCTTCGATCTCAAGAACCGCTACTTCTTCACGCTCGGCGCGCGCGTTGACGGTAACAGCGCGTTCGGCAAGAATTTCGGTCTGCAGACGTACCCCAAGGCGAGCATCTCGTGGGTCGCGTCCGAAGAAAAATTCTGGCCATCGCTCATTTCTGAAATGAAGTTCCGCGCCGCCATCGGACAGTCCGGTCGCGCGCCCGGAGCATTCGACGCCATCCGCACATGGGAAAATCCACCCGCCGGGTGGGGAGGGCAGCCGGCCTTCTTCCCGCGCAGCGTGGGCGATTCTACACTGGGCCCCGAGCGTACCACGGAGCTCGAGCTCGGATTCGACGGCGCCCTCTTCGAAGATCGCGTCTCCACTTCGTTCACGTACTACAAGCGCAATATCAAAGACGCGCTCTTCAACCGGCGACAGATTCCGTCCCTCGGATTCCTGCGCTCGCAGCTGGACAACATCGGCAAAATGGAAAGCGACGGCATCGAGTCGTCGCTCAATGTCACCGTGTTCCGGCGAAATGCGCTCGAGTGGATCGTTGGCGGCTCGTACTACACGAACAACAGCAACGTCAACACGCTGGGCGGTGCTCCATCGTTCAATCTTCCGGGCGGCAACTTCGGGCGCATCCTCGAGGGACACTCGATTCCCGTTATTCAGCCGGACTTCTGCATCGAAAACCCGAACGAGAAAGTGCCGGCGACGGGTCCAAAAATCCTTGCCGTCTCAGCCGCCACTCCCACCGCATGCCTCTACGGCCCGAACCAGCCGCCGCGCACCTGGGGCGTGAACACCTCGATGACGCTCCCGTACGGTGTTCGCGTCAACGCCCGCGGCGAGCACTTGGGTGGTCATTACATGTATGACGGCGCCGCCTTCAACGCCGTGACGCGCTCCGTGCGGTGGCCGGGCTGCTACGACTTCTACACGCTGCAAGAAGCAGGTCGCGCCGCTGACGCGACCGCGCTGCAAACCGCGCGGTGCACGGTCGCCCAGACCCGCGCCGATTACTTCATCTACCCCGCGGATTTCTTCAAGCTGCGCGATGTGTCACTCGCCGTGCCCGTGCCAGTGAGATACCTCCGCGGAGCCACGTCCGCGTTCCTCACGCTCTCGGGACACAACATCTACAAACGGGTCAACAAGGATTTCCCGGTGTTCGATCCGGAGACCGGCAACAACGAAGGCTTCGATTCACCAGTGCGGTCCATTCTCGAGCAAGTCCCGCCGCCGGCCACGTACACGGCGTCGCTGCGCCTCACCTTCTGAGAATGACCATGCGCACACACTCACATACAGTCACTCAGAGACGCACCATGACGGCTCTCCGCAGCCCTCGGATCGTGCTCGCCCTCATTGCCTTCCTCATGGGCGGCGCGGCGTGTGACACGAAGGTCTCCAACCCAGGCCGGTTCGAGGACGCGTTCCTCAATCAGCGCGGAGCCGCAGTCGCCATGGTTAACGGCGCCGGCCGCGCGTTGTCAGCTGGCCTCAACTACCTCTCGTACACAGGCGCGGCCGTCACGCGCGAAGTGCATCCCGCCGGCTCCACCGGAAACTTCGGGATTAGTGCTCGCTGGCAGAACGGCGACCTCGGTGCCGACGACGCCGATCTCAACGACCACTGGTCCGAAGCGCAGCGGGCTCGCTGGATCGCCGAAGAAGCGATCCGTCGCATCGAAGCGGCGAAGGCGCCCCCCGTGGGCGATCCCGTCATGACGCCGACGACGTACTACAACACCCTGCAGCTCGCATACGTGTACGCAGGTTTCGCCAACCGTGTGCTCGGCGAGAACATGTGCGCCGGCACCATCGACGGCGGACCGGAAGTGGCCAGCACGGTGTTTCTCACGCGTGCGGAGAGCCTGTTCACCAAGGCCATTGCCATCTCGGGTGGAACCGCGGCGGTCATGACGAACCAGTCCACCGCAGCCTACGCGGGGCGCGCGCAGGTCCGCGTACACCTCGGCAAATGGACCGAAGCCGCCGCCGATGCCGCGCTGGTACCAATCGGCTTCGTGTTCAACGTCAACTACTTCAACCTCGGCGACGACGACCAGCGCAACCGCATCTTCTGGGCGACCGGCAACTCGCGCGAAAGTGGATCGCCGTATCGGGCCCACACCCAGTGGAGCACGTGGTACTACGACTACAGGCAGGCAACGAGCGATCCGCGCGTGCCGATCACGACGACCACGCTCCTCGGCGACGCGGCGATCGAATGCTGCGGCCGCGTGCCGTTCTATCCGGAAGCCAAGTACGCGGCATCGGCGTCGCCGATGCGCATTGCCAGCGGCCGTGAGATGCGCCTCATCGAAGCCGAAGCAAAACTGCGGAATGGCGATCTCGCGGGCGCCATGACGTCGATTGCATTGGTGCGCACCAGCGCCGGTGCCGTCGCCATCGCCACCGCGCCCACCACAATCGATGAAGGCTGGCGGTTGCTCAAACGCGAGCGCGGCATCGAACTCTGGCTCGAAGCACGCCGAATGGGCGACATGCGGCGCTGGAAAGCCAACAACACGCCGGGCGCGTTGGACCCGCTCGAGCAGCCGGGCACGTTGTCGCACCTTCCC
>JANMAY010000460.1:0-8196 GCA_031360095.1 Gemmatimonadaceae bacterium | reverse complement strand
GCGGCTTCCTCGCGGCCCACGGCAGCGGGATCACTGGCAAAGCGTGACAACCGGAGCTGGCCGCGCGTGGCCATCGCCGCCGCGATTCCAAGGGCGGCGAGCGCAACGAGCAGCGGCACGCGCGACGGACGCGCGCGCTCTCTCCACACGAGGGCCGCGCCTGCAATGGTGGCGACGACGCACGTCGCGAGATAACCTACCCGCGGCTCACCGAGCCACGCGCAGGCGGCGAGGAGTGCCGCGGCCGTCACGACGGGGGCCAGAATCGCCGCCGCGCGGGCTGCTGGACGTGCCCGTTCCACCTCGTTGCTCAGAATGACCTACTCCGCGCCCGAGACGAACACACCACGCCGCATCAAGGACATGCGGCCTGACGAGATCGCCGCCACGCTCGAGAAGGACGGGCGGTTGATCGTGCCGGTGGGCACCTGCGAGCAGCATGGACGCCATCTCCCGCTCGGCGCCGATACCATCATCGTCGAGCGCCTGTCAGACGACCTGTCGGCGGAGTTCGGGATTCTGCGCGCGCCCACCATCGAGTACGGCGTCAACGTCGACACCGAGCGCGGATTCCCTGGAAACGCCTCGATGCGGAAGAAGACGCTGCACCGAATGCTCAATGACTTGCTCGACACGTGGGAGATGACCGGAGTGAAGGAATTCATTCTACTCACCGCGCACGAGCATGATCCACATCAGGAGGCACTCGCCACCGTCAACACCACCACGGCGAGGGTTCGTGTCGTCGACATCTTCGCCGTCGACTTTCGCGAGCTGCTGGAAGGCCAGATCGAGCCCATGCACGGGGACGAGGTCGACACGTCGCTCATGTTGTTCCTCGCGCCGCAGCTGGTACGCATGGAACTCGCCGAGGACTATATGATGTCGCGCGACGAGCTTCGGCGATACCGCCGCGGCTGGCTGCGCATCCCCGCGGGCAGCTCCGGCTCCATTGGCCGGCCCTCGCTCGCAACGGCGGCGAAGGGAGCCGCGATCTACGAACGCATCCGCGACAAGGTCCGCAGACGCGTGTTTGTGGCACCCGGACCAGACGATACCGCCGACTGAAAATGACTCGTAACGCGCTGTGCCGCCGGTGCGTTACTCCTATATGGAATAGTCCGTGAAACCCCCTTCGCCACCGTCCCGTACGGCACGGTGACCCAACCCCCAGGACTTCCCCTCCAATGCGTATTTTGGTGCTCGCGCTCGCCCTCGCCGTCGTGGCCCCTGCCGGGGCCCAAACCGGCGCGGTCTCCTCGGGCGCACCGCTCACGCTGGACGACGCAATCACACTCGCCCGGCGCAATAACCCTGTTTTCCTCGCACAGGCCAACGCGCGTCGCTCCGCCGATGCATCAGTGCGCAGCGCGCGCGGCGCTCTGCTTCCCTCCGCCGACGTATCGTTCAGCAGCCGTTACCAGCAGGCCGGACAGCAGGTCTTCAGCGGCCAATCGTTCAGCAACAGCTCGGCGACGCTGCAGTCCGGATACAGTCTTGGACTCAACTATCAGGTCAACAGCGCGACCTTCCTGCGCCCCAGGGCCGCTGTGGCGGTGCGCGATGCCGTGGAGGCCGACATCACCGGATCCGCCGAGCAGCTCCGCGCGGCAGTCACGCAGCAGTATCTGAGCGTGCTCCAGGCGCAGGCCCGGTCGGCGCTCCAGGATACGCTGGTCAAGACGGCGCAGGCGCAGCTCGATCTCGCAAAAGCGAAGGTTGCGGTGGGCTCTGGAACCTCGCTCGACATCCGACGCGCCGAAGTCGCCCTCGGCCAGACCCAGGTTGCGCTGCTGCGCGAGCGGAACAACATCGAAGTCGAGAAGCTGCGTCTCTTCCAGCAGTTGGGCGTTGCGCAGCCGGACAACGTGAAGCTCGTGACGGATTTTCCGATCACGGCGCCCACCTTCAACCTCGAATCGCTGCTCGACGATGCGAGGCGCCAGAATCCGGCGATCGTCGCCCTGCGGGCGCGCGAGCGCTCGGCGGGATTGAACCTGTCGGTCGCCAAGTCGGCGTACACTCCCACGCTCTTTCTCAACACGGGGGTCGGCGGCAACTCCTATCAGTACACCAACAGCAACTTCCTCATCGATCAAGCGCGGCAGGGCGTCCTGGGCCAGCAGCTGTCCTGCTTCCAAACGGATACTCTGCGCACTCGCGTCGGCCTCCCGAGCGCGAACTGCGGCGCCATTCAGTTCACCGACGCCCAGGCCGACGCCATCCGTTCGAGAAACAGCCAGTTCCCGTTCAAGTTCAACCGCTCGCCGGTTGCGTTGAACGCGCAGATCTCGCTGCCCATCTTCGACAACTTCAGCCGCGAAGAGCGCGTCCAGCGCGCGCAGGTCGACAAGGACGACGCCCTCTACAACGTCAAGGCAAAGGATCTCGCACTCACCGCCGACGTCACGCAGGCGTATCGAACGCTGCAGACCGCTGTGCAGACGGTGGCGCTGCAGGAGCAGATCGCATCGAAGGCAAAGGAGGAGCTGGCCTTCGCCGAGGAACGCTACAAGGTTGGCGCATCCACGTTCCTCGACGTCGTCACGTCCCGCGGCACCTACGAGCAGGCACTCATCGATCGCGTCAATGCGGTCTACGACTATCACAAGGCCTTCGCCGCGCTGGAAAACGCGGTGGGGCACCCCCTTCGCTAGTACATCCCCACCGAGACCATTGATATGACGAAGCGCGTGAAACTATCCGTATTCGGAGGGGTCATCCTCGTGCTTGCCGCGATTGGTGGGCTGACCGCCGCCAAGCGTGGCAACAAGGCCGTCGAAGTGCGTACCGAAGCGGTGCAGGCCCGCGATCTCATCGCGTCCGTCACGGCGAGCGGCCAGGTCCGTCCCCAGACCAAAGTCGACCTCAGCTCCGACATCACCGGTAAGATCGTGCGGCTGGCGGTGAAGGAAGGTCAGATGGTCACCAAGGGCCAGTTCCTTCTCCAGATCGATGCCGAGCAGGCATCGGCGTCGGTTCAGCGCATGCAGGCGGCGGTGGCGTCGAGCCGGGCGCAGCTCGCGCAGGCGCAGGCGAATCTCGCGCAGGCGCAGAATGCGTACGATCGCACGGCCAAGATCAAGAAGACCAACCCGCAGCTCATCTCCGACGAGCAGATGGAGCAGCTGAAGACGGCCGTCGAGGTGAACAAGGCGGTCTACCAGGCGTCGCGGCATTCGGTGGATCAAGCGCTCGCCGGAATGCGCGACGCCAACAGCATGCTCGGCAAGACCACCATCCTCGCTCCGATGTCCGGCCGCGTGACGCGGTTGGTCGTCGAGAATGGCGAGACGGCAATTCAAGGCACGATGAACAAGGACGCAGCGACACTGCTCACGATTGCCGACATGAGCGTGCTGGAAACGAAGGTGAAGGTGGACGAAACGGACGTCGCGCGCATTTCCATCGGCGACTCGGCCGTCATTCAGATCGACGCGTTTCCGGATACCACGTTCATCGGCCGCGTCACGAAGATTTCGAACAGCGCCGTCAAGGGTGCGCTGTCCGGCCAGCCGAGCGCCGATCAAGCGGTGGACTACGAGGTGACCATCCAACTGCTGAACACGCCGCCCGAAACACGGCCCGACTTCTCGGCCACGGCGAAGATCATCACCGACACGCGCAAGCAGACGCTGTCGATCCCGATCATCGCCCTGACCGTCCGCGAGAACGAAGCGCTCACCAAGGGCGATACGGCCGTCGGGCTGGGCAAGGCCCGCCCAAAGAAGGAAGTCGGCAAAAAGGATGTCGAAGGCGTGTTCGTGGTGGGAAAGGACAACAAAGTGACCTTCCGGCCCGTAAAAGTTGGCATCGCGGGTGAGAAGCATTTCGAGGTGTTGAGCGGTCTCAAGTCGGGCGACAAGATCGTCGCCGGCACCTATCAGGCGATCCGCGAGCTCAAGGACGGCGCGCTGGTTCGCGAGACGAAGATCGATCCGAAAAAGCCACAGGCGGCAAAAACGTGAGCAAGGAAACCGTAGAAGCGCCGCTCGGCATGACGGCCGAGCGGCAGGCCGTGATCGCCGCGCAGGGTGCCGCTCCCGAGAAGGATTGGGTCATCGTGACGCGCGGCATCAAGCGCGAATACGACATGGGCGGCGAAATCGTGCGCGCGCTGCGTGGCGTGGACATCGCCATTCAGCGCAACGAGTACGTCGCGATCATGGGCCCGTCGGGATCCGGCAAGTCCACGCTGATGAACGTCATCGGCTGTCTCGATACACCCAGCGCTGGGGAGTATTGGTTGAATGGCACGCAGGTGTCGAAGATGAGCGACGACGCCCTGGCCCGCGTGCGCAACAAGGAGATCGGGTTCGTCTTTCAGACGTTCAACCTCCTGCCCCGCGCCACCGCGCTGCACAATGTCGAGCTGCCGCTCGTGTACGCGGGCGTGGGTGCCGACGAGCGCAAGCGGCGCGCGCGCGAGGCCCTGGAGAAGGTGCAGTTGGGCGAGCGAATTCATCATCGGCCCAACGAGCTCTCCGGCGGACAGCGCCAGCGCGTCGCGATCGCGCGCGCGCTGGTGAACAACCCCTCCATTCTGCTCGCCGACGAGCCGACTGGTAATCTGGATTCGACGACGTCGGAGGAGATCATGCGCGTGTTCGAGTCGCTCGCCGCGCAGGGGCAAACGGTGATCATGGTGACGCACGAGCCTGACATCGCGGCGCATGCGCGGCGCGTGGTCGTGCTGCGAGACGGGCTGGTGGCGTCGGACGACCGGCAGTCCGCGTTCGTGGAGAAGTTGGGAATCGCCGCTCCAGGTTTGTAGCACCCCTCCATGCCCTTTTTCGAAGCCATCCGTCTCGCCCTTCAACAGATCTGGGTGCAGAAGCTCAAGAGCTTCTTCACACTCCTCGGCGTCATGATCGGCGTCACCTTCCTCATCGCCGTGGTGTCGATCGTTGGTGGGATGAGCCGGTACATGACGGATCAGGTGGTCGGGAAGATCATGGCCGTGAACTCGTTCGAGCTGCGCCATCGCCCGAACATCAACATCGGCGATCACGGCGACGAATACTGGCGTGAGATGAGCCGTCGTCCACGCATCAAGGAGTCGGACGTCGCGCCTGTGGCCCAGGTACTGCCCGCCGGTGTGAAATACGCCGTCGTGGGATACGACAACCTGACGCTGCAGTCGAAGTACGTTGGCAAGCCGAAAAAGGTGCAGACCTTCGCGGTGAGCAACGACTACTTCGACATCAAGCGCATGGCCCCATCGAAAGGCCGGCTGCTGTCGTCGCAGGAGTTCGATCGCGGCATCAACGCGGTCGTCGTCGGCCAAGACGTGGCCGACTATTTCTTCCCCTCGCTCGATCCGATCAATCGCGAGCTCACCATTCGGGGCGTTCCGTACACCGTGGTCGGAGTGGCGGAAAAACAGGGCAGCGCGTTCGGCATCTCCTTCGACAAGTTCATCATCGCACCGCACAAATCGCCCTTGAATCGGTTTGTGAACGTGCACGGCGTCATCGATGCGGTCATGATTCAGACGCCGAGCCGGGAAGGAATGCTCGAATCCATGGAATTGGTGCGTCAGGTCATGCGCGCGCGGCGTGGCCTGCGTCCGAGCCAAAAGGACAACTTCGAGCTCGAGACCTCCGACTCGGCCCTCGAGTTCTGGAACAAGATCAAGGGCTACCTCGTCATCGCGGGTGTGGCGCTCCCCGCCATCGGTCTCGTTGTGGGCGCGATCGTCATCATGAACATCATGCTCGTCGCCGTCGCCGAGCGCACGCGCGAGATCGGGATTCGCAAAGCGCTGGGCGCCAAGCGGCGCGACATCATGTCGCAGTTCCTCGTCGAAAGCGCCACGCTCAGCACCGTCGGCGCGGCATTCGGCGTCGCGACCGGCTTTGCATTCGCTCAGCTGATCGCGGCGGTCACGCCGCTGCCCGCTGCGGTCGAGCTCTGGTCGGTGATCGTTGGCATCTCGATCGGTGCGGGTGTGGGCATCGTGGCGGGCGTGTATCCCGCCAGCCGGGCGTCGCGACTCGATCCCATCGATGCGCTGAGGCAGGAGTAGCTCATGTCGATGTTCCAGCAGCGCTTGCACGTCATTCGCGAGGGTGTGACGATCGCCCTCGACTCGATTCGTGCCAACAAGGTTCGCGCTGGCCTCACGATCCTTGGGATCGCCGTCGGCGTGTTTGTCGTCGTGGTGATCTCCGCGGCCGTCCATGGCATCAACGCCAGCGTGGCGAAGGACCTCGAGAGCACCGGCCCCACCACCTTCTTCGTATCGCGCTTTCCGATCAGCTTCGAGGCGTGCGACGGCACCGACGAGACGTGCAAGTGGTTTCGCAATCCGCCGATTACCCTCGATGATATGGAGGCCGTCGAGCGGATTCCGTCCATTCGCACCGCGGGCGCTCGCCTGGACCTCGGCGTGCCGGTGTCGTACAAGGACCGCCGCCGCACTGGAATCCAGGTCATCGGTTTCACAGGCAACTGGCAACAGATCGACGCCGGCGGCGACATCTTCCCGGGCCGCAACTTCACCGCGAACGAAGCCGCGTCCGGTGAGCGCGTCGTCGTGATCAACGACGAGCTGGCGACGCAGTTGTTTGGCGAGTCCGACCCGTTGGACAAGCAAATCGAGCTCGGTGGCCAGCCGTTCCGCGTCCTGGGCATCTACCACTACGAGGCGAGTTTTCTTTCCGGGGGCAACAAGGGAAGGGCCATCATTCCCATTGAATCGGCGCGACGGGTGCTCAAGGCGAGAATGAACGATCTCGGGCTTGCTGTGATTCCCGCGGCCGGCTTCACGCGCGCCGAAGCGATCGACGATGTGATCGCAAGCCTGCGGGCGCGGCGCGGGCTGCGGCCCGGCGTGGACAACACGTTCGCCATCATCACACAGGACCAGCTGTTCGACGTCTACAACAAGATCTTCGGCGCGTTCTTCCTCGTGATGGTCGTGCTGTCAGCCGTGGGATTGATCGTGGGCGGCGTGGGCGTGATCGCCATCATGATGATCTCCGTCACCGAGCGCACGCGCGAAATCGGCGTGCGAAAGGCGCTGGGCGCGACGCGCGGCACGATCCTCTGGCAGTTCCTTGTGGAAGCCGTCACGCTGACGGGAATTGGAGCGATCATTGGACTCGTCGTGGGCACGCTGTTGGCACTGCTCATCAAGCATACGACCCCGATTGCGGCGAGCGTGCCCCCGATGGCCGTCGTCGCTGCACTGCTCGCGAGCTGCGTCACGGGCATTCTGTTCGGCATGCTGCCGGCGGCGCGCGCGGCAAAGCTGGATCCGGTGACGGCGCTGAGATACGAGTGAACCGTGAACCGTGAACCGTGAACCGTTCCTGACACTTTTCTAGCGCGCCGCCCGTAAGCCCCGCACCTACGGTTTACGGTTCACGGTTCACCGTTCACGGTCCACTACCCCCATGCCCTTCTTCGAGGCCGTCAGGCTCGCGCTCCAGACCATCCGAGTGCAGAAGCTGAAGAGTTTCTTCACCCTCCTCGGCGTGATGATCGGCGTGATGTTCCTCATCGCGGTCGTGTCGATCGTCACCGGGATGAGCAAATACGTGGAGGAGGATTTCGCCGGCCGCATGCTTGGCGCGAATACCTTCACGCTCCGTCGCTATCCCTGGTTCGGCAACAACACGACGGAAGAGGAATGGATGGAGTGGCAGCGGCGCCCCCGCGTCTACCACAAGGACGTCGCCCTCCTTCGCAACTCACTTCCCGGTGGAACGCGGTACGCCGTCGAAAGCGCGGATATGATTTGGGCGACGAGCACCTACTCGCGCCCGCGTCAGGTGGATGCGCACGCCGTCGAAGGCGACTACTTCACAATCAAGAAGTACGATCTCTCGAGCGGCCGCATCTTCACGCAGCAGGAAGCGGAACTTGGTACACCGGTCATCGTGATTGGCGACGAGGTCGCGAAGTTCTTTTTCGAGGGACTCAATCCCATCGGCCGCGAGCTGCGCATGGGCGGCATTCCCTACTCGGTCATCGGGGTTATCGAGCATCAAGGCAACCTGTTCGGTCAGTCGCTCGACAAGACCGCCTTCGCACCGTTTAACTCTCCGCTGCACCGTCTAACGAATCCGCGCGGTGACATCGACGGACTCCTTGTGCAGGCGCCGAACGACATGATGATGCGCGACGCCATGGAAACCGTGCGCGAAGTCCTGCGCGGCCATCGCGGGCTGCGCCCCGCCGTGCCCGACA